>NZ_CP113432.1:5045265-5345295 GCF_026686735.1 Pseudomonas triclosanedens
CTTGAGCCCGCTAACCACAAAGCAGCTAATAAGGAGCTGAGTCATGGCTAACGCCGATCATACGTCACACCCCGCCCCAGCAGAACGCCGCGAAGGGCGCCGCTTCATTCCTCTGGGGCCAGCGTCACAACACTGCAAACTCCCCCACGACGCCACCCTCTACCTGAACACCAATGCCCCGGCCAATGCGCTGTATGACGCAGCGGAGTACCGCCTGAAATCGGTCATCGAATTGCTATCGGCGCTGCACCTGGGCGAATCGGAGCATCAATCGCTAAGCGGCGTAAGCCGCGCGCTGTTGTTGCTGGTGTCCGATGCGCAGTCGTTGTATCAGGCCGATCACGAGCAGCGAGGTAGGCGGCGGTAAATCGTAGGTAAGAAAACCCCAGCTCATTGGCTGGGGTTTTTATTTGATATTTCAGAGAAGGCTCGCCGGATATGTTCAGTTAGGCCAACCAAATCATCATAAGCAGCGGGACCAAATTCCGGCTCATATTGAGCCAAGTACTGCCCAGTACTAATTCCAGCCTGAGCAGCCTCCTCTCTAACTTCAACCATTTTTTCCGGACATACCATCCAGTTCGTGCCAGGAAGAGAGTCTCTCTTATGTTCAACTAGCAGCCACTTTATTTTTCCACCATATGAAAGCAAGGAATCCTTCAGCCTAGCTATAACCGCCTGACTTTCATGCTCAAATCTAAATGAAATATATGGCGGATACTCTGGGCGCTCAATCTTTTCAAAGCGTCCGTTAAGCCATACCTCTGGGCTGCGCTGCTGATACCTTCTCCACTCAAGCGAGCTAATGTCTTCCAATACATTTAACAAATCCCCTTCGGGGGCTGATATTCGCCGAGTGCTCATCTCAACCCCTTCAACTTATCAGAGATTGTAACGCCTTCTGGATTCATCCCCTTGATATGCTGCTCCCAATCTCCTTTGGGAATTGGTTGCGATGACAAGCGTGGATCGTAGACATATCGACCATCGGTATAAATCTGGCGCGGGGATACGGCGGACATGAGTTAGGTGTCTGTTTTTTTTGCGGGTGCCGATCCGCTTAGATAATCGAGGTTGATGTCAAAAGCAAGGGGAGGAGGCGATGGCGGTTTTTAAGGGAGGGAAATGTCCCGTTTCGTTACCGGCGGGGTGGCGAAACGGGACGTTGGACGGTTGGACAGGAAAACATCGGGTCGCGACTTCTACAGATTATTCCTCAATTACCTTGATCACTTCGCCCTTCGCAACATCCCGCCCTTCCCAC
Organism: Pseudomonas triclosanedens; assembly: GCF_026686735.1. Classification (NCBI taxonomy): domain Bacteria; kingdom Pseudomonadati; phylum Pseudomonadota; class Gammaproteobacteria; order Pseudomonadales; family Pseudomonadaceae; genus Pseudomonas; species Pseudomonas triclosanedens. Next base: position 5,046,530 of record NZ_CP113432.1, read on the forward strand.
AACAGCACGTCCTTTCCAACGGTCAGCATTGGAAGTACCAGCTCTCTATACAAGAACTTGACTGGCACTTCGTAAGTAGCGCCCAATTCAAAACGTCGGCCTCCCAGTAATAGCCGACAATCGAAGCCTTTGCCTTCAACGAACAGCGGACAGGCATAAAACTGCCCTTCAACAGCTGCGTTGCGTCCTCCTTCTGGGGGAGTAAAGAAGCGCACGCTAATGATGATGTCTGGTTTCATCGTCAGAATTTCCGTGGTGGTAAAGGAGAGTAATTCATCACTTGCGGCACCAGCCCCGGAAGGCGGTCCGTCGGAATGACCCAAGCAGGTATCCCTCGATCAACGGTCGTTGGTGACAACCCTTTGAAGATACTGTTCGGAACATCTGTTTTGATGATGGTGTAGGGCTGATCTCCAAACGCTTTGACGGCTTGTTTTGCGTAAGCGGCGGCCTCTTCTGCCGAGGTTGTGAAATATTTCCCTTCAGCTGATCCCAAGTTTCTCAATGCGTTTGTCGCGTTAATATCCGCCAATTCGGCAGGCCCCACTGCGCGGAACAACGACGTTGTTCCCTTTACCGCCTTCGCATTCCTAGCCAGACTACCAGCTGCAGCCATTTGTAGCAGCTGCGCAGCAACGACGGCCCCGTCACCGTACTTATTCCGCAACAGCTCTAGTTGAATGGTATCTATGGCCCCTTCGTTCGACTCCGCTGCCAGGTAGACACCAATCGCCGCGTTGACGCTCTCAAACCGCATGCTGTCTATCGCAGCTTCGTTCAGGCCACGCTCCGAGGCCAATTGTTTCATCAGCACCATACACTGGGCGGGACTCGCTCGGCACAGCCCCGGCAGGTCTTCGTTCCGCGCTTTGTCCAATGCTGCATAGCGCTTGATAACGTCCTGCTCGCACTCGTCCTTGCCACCGCAATCTTTGATTTCCTTGGCGCGCTCCTGGATTTCTTCGTGTAGCAGGAAGTTGTACTGCGTCGCCGTTCCTGCCACCCAGGCGCCAGTCTGCAAGCTTTCCCCATCAGCGTTGGGGGCTGCTGAAGCCGCCAGCAATCCAATCAGCTGTGAATTCATCACCAGCAGACTGTCGCGCTTTTCCTTCGGCATGCTGGCGTACTGGTCGGCCAGAGCTCCCACTACCGCTTCATTTACTCCCGCCGCCAGTGCACCTGTTCTGAAATCCTGGCCTGCTGCTTCAGAGGCCAGGCCGCCCATCAGTGCATGCAGAGCAATCTTCGAGGGACTTCCATCTACCAGGCCGGCATTGCCAACCAGATTGAAGCCAAACGCGGCAAAGGTATTGGCCAAGCTGCGCTGTAAGGCATCATTCAAACTTCCGCCTTGCCCAAGAGCCTTGCTCAGTACCGTGGATGTACCGTTCTGAAGGAGTTGATTCGCGGCGAATTGGCCAATGCCTTGCCATGAGTTAAGTCCGGCAACCGGGCTGACAGCAGACCCGTTGGCCAGGAGACCACTCGTCTGACCATTGACCGGAGCCCCCGTTTGCGTTCCGGTCCAGCCGTTGTACAGCCCTGTAGTCAATCCGGCTGTCGTAGCCGCAATTGCATAGTTCTTCAGACTGTCGCTGTTGAAGGTATCGCGCAGCACCGCTACTGGGTTGCCCCGGTTATTGATGGTGCTGATTGCTTGAGTGCTTGCTGCGCTGGAAATTGCGGCTGTAGCCGCCGCATTTGCCCAACCGGCGGAGGCACTGGCCGAAGCAGCGGCCCAGGCACTGCCAGTAGCCGTAGACGCGCCTGCGGCTGATGCGCCACTGGCTACAAGTCCGCTTGCCGCTCCAGCGGTGAAGTAGGCGACGAGAATTGCAATAGCCAGTTGCGCGCCGACACCCAACCCCGAACTACTGTGGGAGTAGGAGTCGTGAATCTCCTTCACCGCCCGCCAGTCCACATCCCCGCGCGCTTCGGCTTCCTTGATCCACGCAAGCCCAGGGTCGGCCTTGACCATCGCGTCGATGGCCTGGCTGACGCTCTTCTTGCTGAGGTTCTTGTAGTCGATCTGCAGCCCTTCCACGGCGTGGATGGCCACGCCGTTCTGCGCCAGCATTTCGGTTTGCCGCAGCGTTTCGTTGGTTTTGCCTTTGCCCTTGGCGCTGTTCCACGCCAGGCTGCTGCTGCTCTTGTCGTGGCTGCTCTGCTTGGTGTCCTTGACCGCTTCGTAGTAGATCTTGCCGCCGCTGTAGACCGAGATCGCATCGCCGGATTTCAGGTTGGCGCCCTGGTAGTGCTGGTCGCCGCCGCTGACCAGGCGAATGCCGCCGCCTGCTTCGATGCCGCTGCCGATGGCGTTGACGACGGTGGTTTCGTCGTGCTGGGTCTTCTTCTTGCCCCAGCTGCCTTTCTTCTTCATGTCGTACAGCGAGTAGTCGCTGTCGTTGGCGGCCAGCAGGTTGATCTGGTTGCCGGCCACCAGGTATGCGGTGCCGCCGGCGCTGATCTTGCTCGCTACCAGGGTGATGTCGTGGCCGGCGCTCACCACTACCTTGCCGCCGGCGCTCAGCGTGCCGGCCTGCTGCTGTACGTGGTCGCTCTGGCGGGTGGACTTCTTGCTGCCGCTGGGGTCGCGGTTGTAGCTGTGCGTTTCGTTGCTCGCCGAGGCCAGGGTGACGTCGCGGCCGGCGTCCAGGACGATGTCGCCACCGGCTTTCACCGGTGTGCCAACCACGCTGGCGTCGTGGCCGGCGTGCATGGCCAGATCGCCGCCAACGCTGACCTCGCCCTTGTACTGGGTGAGACTGGAGCTGCGCTTGTTGCCGTGGTTGCTGCTGAGTTGATGGGCGGCGTCCTGGCTGCGGATGAGCAGGTCGCGGCCCGCGTCGAAGCTGGCGCTGCCGCCGGCCACGATGGCACTGCCAGTGCTGATGATGTCGCGGCCGGCACTGAGCGAGAGGTTGCCGGTGGACTCGATGCGCGAGGCGCTGCCCACACTGTCGTCGCTGCGGGTACTGCCCTTGCTCGTTACGCTGCGGGTGCTGTGGTCGCGCTCGTTGACGATGTCGCCGTTGAGCGCGGTCAGGCTGACCTCGCCGCCCTTGATAAGGCCGCCGCTGTGGTTGTGGATGTTGTCCACCACCCGCACATCGAGGTTCCGGCTCGCGAGTACCTGGCCGGTGTTGTCCAGTTTGCCGGCGGCGATGCCGAGGTTCTCGCTGGCCTTGAGGATGCCGTGGTTGGCAAGCTCGCCGCCGCTGATGAGTTTGACATCGCGCCCCTGGATGAGCGCGCCCTTGTCGGTCAGGTGGCCGTCGGCACTGGCCAGGTAGAGGACCGGAACCAGGACCTTTTCACCATTCACCACGCGCTCTTCGAGCCAGACGATGTCGTGGGTGAGTGCGGCCACTTGCTCGGCGCTGAGCGCCACGCCCAGGGTGAGTTGCAGGCTGTCCCTGTAAGCGACGGCGTTGTCCATCAGGTATCTGAAAACGTCGGCATCGTTGGTGAGGCCGTTGAGGTAGCGCAGGCCGGTTTTCTCGATCAGCGCCTGGCTCAGCAGGAACTGCTCGTAGAGGCCGTCGCCAAGGCGCTTCTGGGCGCGGTCGGGATCGAAGCCGAGCCGTGCGAGCAGGTAGTCGGAGCTGACGACACCGCGGGTACCGCTGGTGCTGGTGCTGGTGCTAGTGCTGGTGCCGTTGCCGCTGCTGGAGCCGATGCCGGAACCGGGTATCAGCGAGGCAAGGTCCGGGTCGGTATAGACCAGGTACTTGTGAACGGGCGTTGACCAGTCGCTCCCCGGTAGCCCGGTGGCGCCAGCGGCGATGGGGATGAATCGGGAGATGTCGGCACCGCTGTAGTCCACGCCGGGAACGTTGGTGCCGGGGGTGATGGTGACGCCCAGTACGTCGCTCCCAGGACGCTTGACGCTGCCGTCGGCATTGAGGCCCTTGGGTGGTTCCACACGCACGCGGCTGCCGTCCAAGGCAATGCGAACGCCAAGGCTGGCCAACGCGTCGCCGGCCACACCGTCGGCCACCTGCCAGTTGTTCGCAGACGCCGCCGGGATGCCTGGGTGCTGCCTGGTATCGGGTTGATACGCACCGGGCCCGGCGGGAGGGTTGGCGCCGCCCTGTGGAACGCCTGAGTCAGCGAGGTGGAACAGCCCGCCGTCAGGAAGGTTGAGGTTGGGGACGATGCGCCCCGTCCCGGCCGACCCACTGATGGTGATGGGCGAAATTTCGCTGTTGGCGTGGGTGTCGGCGAGGTTGCGAATGGGATTGGCACTGGCGGTGTTATCGAGAACATCGCCGTTGCCCAGCTTCTGGCTGGCGTTGACGCTGGCCGCTGCGCCAGCGTGGATGACAGCCGGTGCCTGGGCCGAGCCGTCGTTACGGAAGACGCCGGTGGCGATACCAAGGTTGCCTGCGGCGAAGATGGAGCCGTTGAGGTTGGTGAAGGTGCTGCCGGTGGCGGTGAAGTTGCCTCCGGCGTCGATCATGGCGTTTTGCGCGCTGGCGTCCCGGTGGTTGGAGAAGCTGGCAACGTCGAGGGCCATGTTGCCCACGCTGGAGATATGGCCGGAGCTGTTTTCCAGTGATTGGGCACGTCCACCGCTACGGCCCGCCAGTGTCAGGCCGGCGAGGCTGTAGAGGTCGCCACCGTCGTTGTAGAGGCTGTCTACGCGCAGGGCCATGTCGGCGCCGCTGAAGATCAGGCCACTGTTGGTGAGAGTTTGGCTGGTTAGTTGCAGTGCGTCGGCGCTGCCCAGGGTGCCGCTGTTGGTGATTCGCTCGGCGGTGATACGCAGGTCTCCAGCGGAGGTGACGCGCCCTGCATTGTCGAGGTTGCCGGTGACAATCTGCGCGTCGGCTGCGCCCCGGATTCGCCCCGCCGAGGAGAGGGTGACGTTGGCGGCGTTCAGGTCGAGGTTGCCCAGACTGCTGAGCAAGCCGCCGCCACTGTAGCTGCCTGTAAGGCTGAGGCTGAGGTCGCCATCGGTGGCGATGACGCCGTCGTTGTGCCAGTTGTTACCGCGCATCACCAGGCCATCGGCAGCCAGCAGCTTGCCATTGGCGGTCTGGCTGAACTCGCCGATGTTGAGGTCGAGGCGGCCGGCACGCAGGATGGTGTCGTTGACCCAACTGTTGGCTTGCAGGGTCATCAACCCATTGGTGCCAAGCAGGCCGCCGGCGTGGAATACGCTATCGCTGGCGAGGCCGAACACGCCGTTGCCGGCATGGAGGATGCGGCCGTCCTGATTGAGCAGGCTGCCGATGTCGAAGCGGATATCGTGGTTGGCGCTTTCGATGGTGCCGCCACGGTTGTCGAGTTGGCCGCTGACGTTGAAGCGGGTAGCGCCATCTTCGCCCAGGTCGCGCAGGTAGCCGCCCTGGTTGTTCAGGCTGGCGGTCTGTATGCCGAACCCGTCGGCGCCTTCGATCAGGCCGTTGTGGTTGTCGAGCGTGCCGCTCAGGCGCAGGTCTACTGCGCCGGCGCCGATGCGTCCTCCGGTGGCGAGGCTGGTGCCGGTATTGATCAGGTTTTCGCCTTGCAGCAGCAGGGTCTGGTAGGCGTACAGGCCGCCGGCGGTGTTGTCGATGAGCGGGGTGCTGAGCGTCAGGTCGCCGGTGACAGCAGAGATCGTGCCGTGCCGGTTATCGACGCCGGCGGCGATGTCCAGCAGCAGGTCGTTGCCCTGGATCAGGCCATTGGCCTGGTTGTCGAGGTGCTCTGTGGCATGCAGTTCGACCATTCCTGTGACGCTGTCGAGCACGCCGCCCTGGTTGGTGATATTGCGCAGGGTGAGGGCGATGTTCTTGTCGCTGGAGATCTGCCCGCCGCTGTTGTCCAGGTCGCGCAGGTCGAGGGCGATGTCTTCCTGGCTCGCCAGCGTGCCTCCCTGGTTGCCAAGGTCGCGCAGGTTGCTCAGCAGCAGGTGTCCATTGGCGGAAATCGCGCCGCCACTGTTGTCGAGGTCCTGGCCCTTGGCGTCGTATTCGAGGTTGCCCCCGCTGAGCAGCAGGCCCTGCCGCTGGATGAGGTGTTCGACGTAGACGCGCAGATCGCCCTGGGCATTGAGCTCGCCGGCGTGGTTGTCCAGGTCGGTGGCGCGGACTCGCAGCAGGTCTCCACTGCCGATACGGCCGCCGTCGCTATTGAGGACGCCGTCCCGCACGGTGAGGTTGAGGGTGTTCTGGGCGAACATCTGGCCGCCCCGGTTGTCGAGGTCTATTGCGTCGATGTAGAGGTTGGCGGCGCTCTGGATCAGCCCGCCATCGCCGTTCTGGATGTCTTCCGGGCTCAGGCGTATGTCGGCGTCGCCGATGAGCTGGCCCTGCTGGTTGCTTAGGCGGTAGCCGGTGATGCCCAGCGTGTTGGCGGCGACCATGCGCCCACGGTCGTTGTAGACGTCGCCACTGGGCAACTGGATGAGCAGCTTGCCGCCGCTGGCGAGCAGGCCGCCTTCGTTGTGGATTGCCTCGGCGGCGAGGATGAGGTCGCCGCCTGTGTGTATCTCGCCGTCGTAGTTGAGCAGTTGGCGCGTGTTGAAGATGGACAGCGAGCCGCTGGTATCGAGGATGCCGCCGCTGTTGTCGAAATCACTGCCGCGCAGGTCGAGCCAGAGGGAACCGCCGTTAAGGATGCCGCCATCCTGTTGGAGGTCGCCCACGGATAGCTTCAGTTGATCTGTTGCACTGATGCGACCGCCAGCGTTGCGCAGACGGTCGAGGTTCAGCTCGACGGACTGGGCGCCGCTGACCACGCCGCCACGGTTGTCCAGCTCGCCACCGCTGATCAGGATGTCGCCCTGGGCGGATATCTGGCCCTCGTCGCGGTTGTCTATCAACTGCGCCAGCAGGGTCAGGCTGGCATTGCCGGTAATGGCCCCCGCGCGGTTGTCGACGGTGTCGGCCTCTACGCTCACGGCCTCTTGCGCGCCGATCTGGCCCTCCTGGTTGTCGAGTGTCCCCGTCTGGATAGCCAGCGCGCCAGCGGAGGATATGCGGCCAGACTGGTTGGTGAGTTCGGTGGTCTGGAGCTGGCTGTCGCCCTGGCTTGAGATCGCTCCGCCGAGGTTTTCCAGGCGTTCGCCGACGATATCGAGCGAGCCCTGGCTGACGATCTCGCCGCCCTGCTGATGGAGCCCGATCACATCCAGCCGCGTATCGCCGCCGCTGTAGATTCGGCCCTGGCTGTTTTCCAGGGCGCTGGCGCCGATGCCAAGGTCGCCATTGGCGATCAGTTGCCCGGCACCGTTGTCCAGCTCGCGTACATCGAGCCGCAGAGACGTGCCGCTGGCGATGGTGCCGTCCTGGTTGGTGAGCGTGTCGCTCTGTACCTGGGTGCCCTGGCCCAGGATCAGGCCGCGAAGGTTTTCCAGGTGCCGGGTCATGCGGGCCTGGAGGTTGCCTCCGGCCTGGAGCGTTCCGTCGGTGTTGTCGAGGTCATTCGCTTCCAGGTTGAGGCTGGCAGCACTGGATACCTCGCCCTGCCGGTTGCTTATCTCACCGACACGCAGGTCGACCGCGCCTTGTGCCGAGAGGCGTCCGGCATCGTTGAGCAGTGTGTCCGCCGTGACTTGCAGCGAGCCGTTCGCCAGCAGGTCGCCTGCGGAGTTGTCGAGTCGTTGTGCGGCAACTACCAGGTTTCCGCGACTGGAAATCTGCCCAGCGCTGTTTTGCACCTGGTGGCTTTCCAGCAAGAGGTTTCCATCGGCGCGAATGAGGCCCTGGCCGTTATCCAGCGTGTCCCCCTGCAGGGCAAGCCGGCCTTGGCTGGAGATCACGCCAGCATGATTGAGCAGTTCACTGACGAACAGCGCCAGGGCGTCCTGGCCGAGCAGCCGGCCATCCTGGTTGTTCAACTGGCTGGCCGTGACGCTCAGTTCATTGGCGTTGAGCTGCCCACCACGATTGTTCAATCTGCCGACATCAATGCTCGCCGTGGCTGTGGCGCTCAGGATGCCGTCGCTATTGTCCAGTTCCCCCAGAGAGGCGGTCAGCCGCTGCGCTGAGAGTGTGCCCGCACGGTTGTCCATGCGGCCAATCTCCAGGTTTGCCTGACCCTGGCTGCTCAGTCGCCCGGACTGGTTGTCGAGATTCTGGGCGGTCAAGGCGAGGCTTGACCCCGCGGCGATTTCACCGCCATCACGATTGATAATGTCGTTGGCAACGACCTGCAGGTTGCTTTCGCTGAGCAACCTGCCACCGTCCCCCTGGTCCAGCAGCTCGGTGACCGTGACACGCGCGTTTCGCTGCGCGGCGAGCTCACCGTTGCGATTATCGATCTGTCGGGCAGCCAATTGCAGTTGGCCAGTTGCGACGTGGCCATCGCTGTTGAGCAGTGTGTCGGTGTCAATGTCGAGCGTACCGCCCGCCTGGATGTCGCCCTGGCGGTTGTCGAGCTGTTGGAGGTTCAACGTGACGGCGTTGCCGCCAAGCACCTGGCCATCGGCGTTTTCGAGGGTATTGCCGCGCACGATGAGTGACTGGTTGGCGCTGAACAGCCCCAGGCTGTTGAGCAGGTCGGCGGCAGTCAGTTGCAGGCTTTGCTCGCTGGTTATGGCGCCTTGCCGGTTATCGAGGTCGGTTGCGGCAATCCGCAGGTCGCCTCGCCCCTCGATGGTGCCCTGGCGGTTGTCCAGGCGAGCAAGCCGCAAGTCTCCGATACGCCCCGCATAGAGGCGTCCGCCGCGGTTGTCGAGGGTGTCGGCCGTTACGCTCAGGTCGCGCGTGGCCAGTATTTCGCCTTGCTCGGTGTTATCGATGCTCTGTGCGTCGAGGGTGAGGTCGTCTTCGCTGCCCAGGCGACCGCCACGGTTGTCGATCGAGGAGAAGCTCAGGCGCATGTCGCCGCGGCCCACCAGATTGCCACCGTGGTTGTCGAGGTGGTCGCCGGACAGGCCGAGCCCGCTGGCTTCCAGCAGCCCGCCGGCATTGTTGAAGGTGTTGGCCTGGAGGGTGAGGAAGCCGCCGACGCCGATCTGTCCGTTCGCGGAGTTATCCACAAAGGGGGCCGCCAGCAGCAGGTCGGCTCCGGTGGACAGGCGCCCACCCTGGTTCAGCAGGCGCTCGCTGAGCTGCAGGCTCATGCCGGCGCTACTGGCGACGAGGCCGCTGTCGCGGTTGTCGAGCAGCCGTGCGAAGAGCGCCAGGTACCCGCCACTGGAAAGGGTGCCGCCCTGGTTGAGTACCCGCTCGGCGCGCAGCGTGAAATCGGCTGCGCTGTCGATTCGCCCGCCTGCGCGGTTGTCCAGCAGGTCGGTGCGCAGGCCGAGCGTTCCGTGGCTGGCCAGCTCGCCACCCTCGGCGTTGGTGATGTAGAAGCTCTGCAAGTCGAGCGACTGACCGCCCGCGATCAGGCTGTCCTGGCTGTTTTCCACGATATTCGCCGCCAGGCCGACATTGCCGTTGGCGACGATGTAGCCCTCGTGCTGTTGCAGTTCCAGCAACGAACCCAGGAGGTTGCCAGCGCTGGCGATGTTGCCATTGGTATTGAGCAGGCTGGTGCCATCGAACTGGATATCACCCTGGCTGCGGATGTCGCCGCCCCGGGTGTCCATCTGGAAGCCATTCCAGGACAGCTTGCCCAGGCTCAGGAGGTGCCCGCCGTAGTTCTCCACCCTGGCGGACTGGAGCGTCTGGTCGCCGCCACTGTGTACCGAGCCACCGTTGTTGTTCAGCGTGGTGAGGTCCAACGCCAGGTCACCGCCAGCGGAAATCAGCCCCTCCTCGCGGTTGTTCAGTGAGTTGGCCGCGATGTGCAGCGCGCCGTCGGAGACCAGCCGTCCGCCCTGGTTCTGGATGCTTCGCCCGCTGCGAATGTCGAGCGGCGCGGCAGAGGTGATCACGCCCAGGCGGTTGTCGATGTCTGCGCTATGCAGTGCGCCCCCCTGGGCGAAGTAGATTTCCCCCCCCTGGTTGAGCAGTTGCTCGACGTTCAGGTCGAGGCGGCCCAACGATGCCAACTGGCCGGTGCCGTTCTGCAGTGTCTGGCCCAGGTTCAGGGCCATGACGCCACGGCTCTGCACGAGGCCCCGCTCGCGGTTGTCCAGCGTTTGCGCGGACAGTTGGACGGAGCTTGCACCCAGCAGGCTGCCGCCACGGTTGTCCAGTTGATCGGCATGGATGTTCAGCGCCTGCGCCGATATCACGCCAGAGCGGTTGTCCGCCGTGCCTTGCAACGCGATGTCGGCATTACGTCCGGCAATCAGTGCGCCGCTGTTGCGCAGGCTGTCGGCGCGCAGTTCAAGGTCGCCCTGGCCGTTGCGGGTTCCATCGGCGCTCACGCCGCTTTCCAACGTGCCGGTGTTTTCGACCGAGCCGGCGTGGATGGTGAGGTGAGTTCCCGCTGCCAGGCTCTGGGCATTGTCCAGTACGTCGCGGACCTGCACGTCAGCGGTGTTTGCCGCATAGGCGGGGCCTTGAAGCGATGCCGATTCGGCGTTGATGCGCACGCTGCCGGCGGCGCTGGTCTGCGCCAGGCTCAGTTTGCCGCTGGCATCGATCTGGATGTCGCCGGCGCTGGCGGCCATGTTGCCGGCCAGCTTCACGCCCACGCCCTGCTCGGTGCCCACCAGGCGGATCGCCCCGGCGTACATGCCGCCCAGTGCGGAGCTGTCGATGGCCAACTGAGGCTTGGCGCTGCCGTCGTCGGCCTTGGCGGTGGCGGCGAGGCTGTCGGCGTCCACCTGGTTACGCCCGGTCACTACGGTCAACTGGTTGGCGTAGAGGTTGGCGTTGAGCTTCGCGCTGCGGGTGATCAGCTCGAACTGGTCGATGTTGGAAGCGTTCAGCCCGGCGCCTTCGATGGCGATCTCGCCACCGTCGACGTCGTAGCCGCGCAGGCGCTCGCCATCCATCAGCGGCTTGCCGGTGGTCAGGGTCGCGCGCGGGGTGTTGATGAAGCCGCAGCCGTTGCAGGTGATGCCGTGGGGGTTGGCGACGATGACGTGGGCGGCCTGGCCGGCGACTTCGGTGTAGCCGCGCAGTTGCGAGGGGTTGGCGCCGGTGACTTCGTTGAGGATCTTCTGCGCCGCCACGCCCTTGAGGTTGGGGTTGCCGACGATGATCCCGCCCAGTTGGGTGGACTGGGTCTTGCCGGTGGCGTTGTTGAGGATCAGGCCGTTCTGCCCGACGTTGTAGTCGCTGAACCTGTTGTGGGAGAGGCCCGCGCCGTTGGGCGCGGCGATGTTCACCACGGGGACGCCATTGCCCGCCGCGCCGATGGCCGTGTTGCCACCCGCCGCCGCGTCCACCGCCAGTTCGGCCGCGGTAGCGACGATGGGGTTGAGGAACAGGATGCCGGCGAGGGCGCTGGCGATGGCCTGGTACAGTGGGTGGCGTATGTCCATGTATGACTCCTTCACGGCCCTGCTGCGGCAAGGTTGTTCAGATCGAATGCTTGACCGGCCAGCTACCGCTGGCCGCATGGCAAAGGCCGGTTGCAGGTGCCGGCGCTCAGGTCAGTCGCTGCCATACTTCGGCGAGCGCGGGCCGTACAGCAGGCCCGCCGGACGCCCAGCCGAAAGCAGGCGCGCGCTGGTAATCCCGGCGATGGGATAACCCGCGTCGTCCACCGAGCTATTGATGATCTGCTTCACTGCGGCGGTGATCAGCATGCCGACCAGGCCGCCGTTGTTGCTGCTGTTGCCTTCCTCGCTGGAGGCAGTGGCGGAGCCGGTCCACAGGGTGGTGCCGCTCTTGAGATCAACCAGCTTGGCGGTGGCAGTCACGATGGTGGCGCTGCTGATCAGCATGTAATGGGTGCCGTATTCGCTGACCGTGACGTAGAGCGCCGCGTCGGCGCCGTAGATTTCCCGCAGCTTGGCCGGGGACACCTGATGGATATCTGCGACGTTGCTCAGGCCGTTCTGGCGGAAGGTCTCGTCCGCCAGGGCCACGGGCACCACGTAGTAGCCCGCCTCGGCGAGGGGGTAGGTCACCTGCGACAGCATGCTGTAGGTCGCCTTCACATCGGGCGACTCGTTCAGCGGTGGCAGAACCAGGATCGAGCGCGGCTTGGCCTGCTTGAATGCCGAGTAGTCGACTGTCTGGGTCGGCGTCGGCGCACACCCCACGAGCAAGGTCAGCAGCGAGAGGCCCATGACGAGCCGGACAAGGCTGGCGCGCATCATTGAGCACCTCCGCGAGCGTTCTTCAGGAGGAAGTCCATGTAGGCGGCGGACTCAGGGAACAACGCCTTCTCGGTCTCGAATTCGCGAACCGTCTGGTCCTGCTTGCCGAGGCTGGAGTAGAGCAATCCGAGCTGCGCGTGATAGCCAGGCGGAACGGCCCCGTTCTGGGCCTTGATCTTCTGCAGGTCGGCTTCCAGTGCTTCCAGTTGGGCCTCCTTCGAGCTCCCCGTGAAGTACTCGTGAACCTGCTGCTGATAGCCTTCCCACTGATACATCGTCTTCTGCCCAGCGCAGCCCGTCAGCGCCAGGCTTCCCATCAGCGCAGCCGCCCAGGCGACTGCCTTGCTTACCCTGTGAATAGTCATCTTCTAACTTCCCTGACTCAGCTCTGAGGCTTCCATGCACCGCTGTCGATGGCATTGACCAACTTGTTCACCGCTTCGCGCATCGCCAGGTCGAGCACCTTGCCGTTGAGCGTGGAGTCGTAGCTGGCGGTACCGCCAAAGCCGATGATTTCGCGATTGGACAAGGCGTACTCGCCGGCGCCCTGGGACGAATAGATGACCTCGGAGGTGGAGATGTTGACGATGTTCAGTGCCACCTTGGCGTAGGCCACCTGGGTCTTGCCGCGCCCGAGGATCCCGAAGAGCTGGCGGTCGCCGACTTCCTTGCGGCCGAACTCGGTGACGTCGCCTGTGACCACGTAATCCGCACCTTTCAGGCGTTGCGCCTGGCCCTTGATGGCGGCTTCCTGCTGGATCTCGCCCATGTTGTCGCGGTCCAGCACGGTGAAACGGTTGGTCTGCTGCAGGTGGGTGATGAGGATGGTCTTGGCCTGGCTGCCGAGTCGGTCAACGCCATCCGAGAAGATGCCGCGCATATAGCTGGAGCGGTTGTCGAACTTGCCGACGGCGATAGGCGAACGCACACCGCTGTAGGGGCGGTTGACGCTTTCGACCTGCTGCACCGGCAATGCAGTGGACGTCTCGGTGGCGCAGCCCGACAGTCCGGCCAAGGTGACAGCCGCCAGGATCGGCAGGACGGCATCTCTTACGCTGTGTTTCATGTAACTCTCCTTGAAAAACCAGGCTTGCCAAGGGAGACGGATGTGCGCCTCCCCGTTCGCTCAGAAGAACAGGTCGACGCGGAAGTAGACCGGGTGCTCGCGCCGCCCGATGACGTCGGGGCGCTCCAGCGAGCGCGCCAGGGTCACGGAGGCGGCGGCATACGGGCCTCGGGCGCTGAACTCCACGCCGTGGCCGCTCATGCGCCCGTGCAGGTGCGGGTTGTAGCGATCGTGCTCGATGGCGCCGAAGTCGTAGGCGTAGGCCACGCCGTATTCCTGCAGCCAGGGCTGCAAGGGTTCCCAGGTCACGGCCCGGCGCCAGCGCAACTGGTTGCGCCAGTAGTAGCCGGAGTCGCCGGAGAGGGTCTGGTCCTTGAAGCCACGGATGGAGCTGAGCCCACCCAGGCTGATGCGCTGCGGGCTGTAGAGCACATCTTCGCTGTGCTGGCCGGTGGCGAGGCTTTCGAAGCTGAAGGCTTCGCCCCACAGCTTGAACGGCTGCAGGTAGCTCAGGGTCAGGCTGTATTTGTTGTAGCGGGCGGTGGGGCTGCCGCGCGGCGCCTTTGGCTCGTCGTCCTGCGCGCCAAAGGCGCCGATGCCGCGCTGCCAGCCGGCATCGAGGTTGACGAAGGCGCTGCCGATGCGCCGGCCGTGGTTGAGGCCCAACTGGCTTTCGCTGAGGTGGGTGCTGGAGACGTTCAGCAGCGTGTCGTCGATGTAGTTGCGGGTGCGCTGGTGGCTGACGCCGAGGTTGATGCCGGTCTTGCTCACGTCGTCGCGGTGGAGGATGCGCGAGGCGCCGAACTGGTGGGTTTCGTTGTCGCCGTCGTACTTGAAGGCGAAACCGGCGTCCTCGTTGCGCGTGCGGTAGTAGTTGCGCCCGTAGCTGTAGCTGAAGGTCCACCAGCCGTAGGGAACGCTGTACCACAGGCTCTGGTTGTCGGAGTGTTTCCAGTGGTCGCTGACCACGTCTTCGCCATAGCGCAGGCCGAGCTGGTCGGCCAGGCCCAGCGGGCTGTCCCAGTCCAGGCCGACGCCCGCCTGCTGCTCGCCGGAGCTGGCGTCGCCGTTGTTGTCGCGGCTGGCGGAGACGCGCCAGGGCTTGCTGCGCTCGCCCTTGAGGCGCACGCGGCTGCCGCCCACGGCCTGACCCGGCACCAGTTCCATCTGCGCCTGGCGCGAGGGCAGCCGGTTGATCTGGTCGACCAGTTGCTCCAGGTCGCGCAGGTTGAGCACTTCGCCGGCGTGGCCGGGGAAGCTCATGGCCAGCTCCCGTGGGCTGGCCAGCGAGGATTCGTCGAAGCCCTCGAAGCGACCTTCGACGACGATGATCTTCAGTTCGCCGCCGGAGAGGTCTTGTTGCGGCAGGTAGGCGCGGCTGGTGACGAAGCCGCGGGCCAGGTAGTGATCGGTGATTAGCTTGAGCAGTTCGTTGAGCTGGCCTACGCCCAGGCAGCGGTTGCGGTACGGCGCCAGCAGGGTTTCGCGGGTGTGCGCATCGAGGTGCTCGGCGCCTTCGAGGGTGATGGTGCGGATGTCGAAGCAGCGGCTATCGGGCGGGGCGGCCGCCGGCGCTTCGCCGGGCGCCTTGCCCGGCAGTTGCTGGAGTTCTTCCAGGCGCTGGCGCTGTTCGCGCAGGAGTTGCTCCTGGCGCTGGCGCTGCAGGTCGTTGTCGCCCGGCGAAGGCGGCGGCGCGGCCACTGTTGGCAAGGCTATGCCACAGGCTATGGCAAGCATCCAGCTGCGAATTTGCTGCATCCCTTCGCTCCGTCGATTCCGCCGTTTTTGCGGTGTGTTCTCAGGTCGAAAATTGGAGCACGGTCAGCAACGGAAATATGTAGGACGCGGATTTAAAGCTTGTATGAGGTTTTGGATTTTTTTGCAGGAACAAACCCGCATCCGCCACGGGCTGTCGGGTTTGCCTACAGTCTTTGGTTACTGCAATGCGTCGATCAGGGGTTCTGCTTGATCACCTGGCGGAATCCCAGCACTGCGAACACCGGCACTTCCGGCGTTATCGAGGGTATGTTGGCGACTTCCTTCAGAGGCTCCAGTTTTTCTTCGAGGTCGAAGTCGACCAGCTTGAGCACCAGCGGCTCCATAGTCGCCACTTCGATACGCCCTTCGCTGGGACGGCTGACCAGAACCTCGGACTTCAAGCGGCGTTGCTGGCCGTGCAGGTCCAGGTTGAAGTCGATGGTCTCCGAGCGCGACTGGCCGACCTGCAGGTCGTCATAGAGGCTCAGGTCGAGCTGGCTGGTGATGGTGGCTTCCGGGAAGCGCTCGACCTCGAAGAAGGAGTTGCGCATGCGTTCGTCGCGCAACGCCAGGCCGCTGTCGATGGATGCCAGCGGCACGATGATGCGTACCGCGCCCTTGTCGTCGATCTGCCCGGAAAGCTGGTCGAAACGCTGTACTTCCGCCATCTTGCCGCGTTTGACCGAAACGAAGCTGATGCGCGAGGTATCGCCATCCAGTTGCCATTCGGCCAGTGCGAGGGGGCTTGCGAGCAGTAGCAGCGCGCACAGCGCGCCTGTTACAAGAGATTGCATCGTTCCTCCGAAGCGGGTCGCCCCGCTCCGTGGAACGTGCCCGTCAGTGGCTGCCCGTACCGGGCAATTCGTCCGCCTGGGGCATCAGTCGGCATCCCTCGCGTGCACTGAGCCAGGCGGCTGTCTGCGTACTGCCGAGGCCGCGGGCGGTCACCCGCTTGCGCGCTTCGTCGTCGAAGAAACCGCTGATCGGCACGTACTGCTGGGTATAGGCCCGGCAATAGTCCGCCGAGTTCCCCATAACGTATCGGCAGGAGCAGTACTCTTTGGCGGTGTAGGCGCCAATGATGCCGGGGAAGGCCGCCAGGTGGACGCGGTTCTGCCAGGCGGTGGTAACCAGCGCCAGCAGAAGGAGCACGAGGGCGGTGAGGACTGGGTGGCGGCGGATCATGGCTGCACCTCCGCACCGGCGAAGGCCGTCCGCGCGAGCTTGAGGAAGGCGTCGTGCTGGTAGGCACCGTCGCGGTCATCGGCATAGCGCACGATGATGAGCTTCTGGTCGGGCATCACGTACATCGCCTGCCCCCAGTGGCCGAGGGCGGCGAAGGTATTTTCCGGCGCGTCGG
Source organism: Pseudomonas triclosanedens (assembly GCF_026686735.1). Taxonomy (NCBI): domain Bacteria; kingdom Pseudomonadati; phylum Pseudomonadota; class Gammaproteobacteria; order Pseudomonadales; family Pseudomonadaceae; genus Pseudomonas; species Pseudomonas triclosanedens. The sequence continues at coordinate 5,062,814 of NZ_CP113432.1, forward strand.
GCCAGGGTGCCGGAGCACCAGCTACCGCGCGGTTGAGCCACCACTGACCGCCTGGTACCGCTTCGCCGGACTTCTCCGCCTGCGGCTTGTAGTTGGGGAACGGCGCCAGGACGAATTGCAGCCACGCCTGTGGCAGCAACTGGCGGTCCTTCCAGCGGCCGCCGCGCTGCATCAGCAGGCCGATGCGGGCCATGTCGCGAGCGGTCATGTAGGCGTAGGAGGAACCGACGAAGGTGCCGCTGGCATCGCGCTCCCACACTGCCGACTGGATGCCCAGCGGCTGGAACAGCGCGGTCCACGGATAATCCGGATAGGCCTGTTCACCAACCATCTGCCTGAGCGTCGCCGACAGGACATTGCTATCGCCACTGGAGTAGCGGAAGCGCTGCCCCGGTACGGCATCGAGCGGGAAGTCGGCGGTGAACTTGGCCATGTCGTCGCGGCCACGGGTGTAGAGCATGGCGACCACGGAGGAGCGCACCGGGGCGTACTCGTAGTCTTCCTGCCAGGCCAGGCCGGAAGCCCAGTTCAGCAGGTGGCGCATGCTGATGTCGCGGTGCCCGGCGAACGGGGCGTAGTGGCGTGCCACTGGGTCGTCGAGCTGGAAGCGCCCTTCGCCGAACGCCACGCCGAGCACGCTGGCCATCACGCTCTTGCTCATCGACCAGGCCAGATGCGGGGTCTGCGCACTGGTGGGGCCGGCATAGCGTTCGTAGATCAGTTGGCCATCGCGGATCACCACGACCGCGTCGGTGCGCACGCCCTTGCGGGAGGCGTCGTCGCGGTCGGGGAAGGCATATCGTTCGAAGGCTTCGACGGCGGCGCCGCTGGGTGTGGCGCCGCGCGGCCAGTCGGCCTCGGGCCAGGTGTCGGCGCCGTGGGCGTGTCCGCTGAGCAGGCAACTGGCGAACGCCAGCGCACGCAGGAGATTGGGCATCTGTGGGCCTCTTGTTATTGGTTCGGCCCGCACCCTAGCACGACGAAGATGACGAATTAAGCGCCGATCGTGCCGTATTCAAGGACAATTGGCGCAATCGGTCAGCGCGGCAACTGGTAGTCGTCGGGCCCCAGCAGGTCCATGCCGCACTGCAGGTTCTCGATCCAGGAGAGGAAGGCGCCGATCATTTCCTGGCCGACGAAGGGGCGGCCATGCTGCGGCACGATCATCGCGACGTCCATGCGCCGCACCATCGCGGCCCACAGGCGGGTGACCTTGTTGGACGCCATGTAGCGGCGGTGGAAGCCTTCCATGTGCGGAACGTGGGCGGCGAAGTCCTGCACGGGGCTGGCATCGTCCACCAGGGAGGCGCCCATGTCGCCGGAGAAGAGGATCTTGCTGACCGGATCGTAGATCTGGAAGTTGCCCACCGAATGCAGGAAATGCGCGGGCACCATCTTCAACTGGCAACGGCCCAGTTGCACCGACTCGCCACGGTCGGGCAGCGGGATGACGCGGTCGTAGGTGGAGATGCCGTGGCTGACCGCGAGATAATTGGCCGTCAGGTGGGGCAGGAAGCGCGCCCAGAGCTTGGAGCAGATGACCTTGGCGCGTGTGTGCAGCAGCCACTTGTCGAGGGCGGCGATGATGTCGGGGTCCTGGTGCGAGGCGAAGATGTAGTCCAGGTCCTGCAGCGGGAAGAGTTTGGAAAGCTCCAGCGACAGAGGGGTATAGGTCAGGTCACCGCCCGGGTCGAGCAACAGGCGCTTATCATTGTCGACGATCAGGAACTGGTTGGACTGAACACCATCTCCACTGACCAGATCGTCGAAACACAGGCACTGGTGTTTGCCGTCGTCGAACAGCACGATGGGTTCGCGTCGCATGAAGAATCCCTGTCAAGGTAGTGGGCTGGAAGATGCGGAAATTTGCGGGTACGGCAGCCGGAAAGGCCGCAAAGGCTACCTCGCGCGCCCCCCAGCCTCACTGACTTGGATCAAGCCCCAACACCGCCTTCGCTTTCTCCAGACGCTTGGCCCGCGCCGCGCCGGCGATGGCCAGCACACCACGATCACGCTGCCAGGCTGCGGCAAGCAGCGGATCGGCGCCGGCGAACGCTGCCTCCAGCGCCGCCGACAAACTCTCGAACTGGGCGAACACACCGGCGAGCAGCAGGTGCGCTTCCGCCTGGCTGGCAGGGTGCCGGCTTACCTCCGCACAGCCGGCCAGCACGCCGATCAGGCGCAGCGCCAGTTCGCCCGACCAGTGCAACTCGATGGCCAAACCGTATAGCCAGGCGCAGATGGAGGCGAGGACGTGGGCGTCTTCAAGGGTGCGGAACGGCTTGCTGTAGGTCTCCCAGCCATCGCCGGGCAGGCGCTCGCAGTGGGCGCCATCCAGCACCAGCCGGGCGTGGGGGATGTCGGGCAGCAGCGGCAGTGGCGACAGCTTCTCCAGCGTAGCGCCAGGAGTACCGGCAAGTACCACGGTCATTGCCAGCCGCGGCGGCTCTCCGGGCTCTTCATCGCGCGCTGCCACCAGCCACCAGGCGGCGCTTTCGGCGGCGGTGGCGAAGTCCTTGCGGCCATGCAGCGCCAGACCTTCCAGGCGGGTCTGCAGGTCCGCCGGACGCACGCTTTTCTTCTCGGTCACGCAGAAAGCCCCCAGGCTCAGCGGCGCCGCCGGCCAAAGGGCGCGCAGAGCCGCCTGGTAACCGGCGAGGAAGGCCCGCCCCGGCGTTGCCGCCAGACGCCCGCCTAGCACCGCCAGCTCGAAGCTGCTGGCATGTCCGGCGCGCTCGAGCAGCTCGGCGTACCAGTCGTCCAGGGCGGCTTCGGCGGGCAGCCGATCCTGTGGGCCAAGCAGGCATTTCCAGGGCATCGCGTCGCTCCTTCGAGGGGTGTCGTCGTTGTCATACAAGCATCACCGCACCGTCATGGGGGTGACACCGCGCATTCCTAGCCTGAGCTTGCACAACAAAGCCGACCGGCCGCAACCCGCATGGCCGGCTCACGGAGGCACTCGCATGAGTCAGATCGCCCTCTCCTGTGATACCCCGGCAGAACGCCGCCTCAAGGCCGTGCGTCTGCGCGGTGCCCTTGCCCTGCGCGAAGCCCAGGCTCTGCGCTACCGCGTGTTCAGCAGCGAGTTCGACGCCCAGCTCAACGGCGCAGAGCTTGGCCTGGACATGGATGATTATGACCGCCACTGCGCCCATATCGGCGTGCGCGATCTCAACACCGGCGCACTGGTGGCGACCACCCGGCTGCTCGATCACCGCGCTGCCGAGCGCCTTGGCCGCTTCTACAGCGAGGAGGAATTCAGCCTCGAGGGGCTGGGCAACCTCGAAGGCCCGGTGCTGGAAATCGGTCGCACCTGCGTCGATCCGGCCTACCGCAACGGTGGCACCATCGCCGTGCTGTGGGGCGAGCTGGCCGAGGTTCTCAACGAGGGCGGCTACCGCTACCTGATGGGCTGCGCGAGCATCCCGATGCGCGATGGCGGCATTCAGGCCCGCGCGGTGATGCAGCGTCTGCGCGACCGCTACCTGTGCCAGCAGAACCTGCGCGCCGAGCCGAAGATGCCGCTGCCGCCGCTGGATCTCCCGGACAACCTCACCGCCGAGCTGCCGCCGCTGCTCAAGGCTTACATGCGCCTGGGTGCGAAGATCTGCGGCGAACCTTGCTGGGACCCGGATTTCGGCGTCGCCGATGTGTTCATCCTGCTCAAGCGCGACGAACTCTGCCCACGGTACGCCCGCCACTTCAAGGCGGCGGTCTGATGCGCAGCCTGCGCGCGGGGGTGCGTGCTGCCCGTCTGTTGCTGGTGCTGGCGCTCGGCGTGGCGCTGGCGGGGCTGATGAGCGTGCTGGAACGCCTGCCCGGGCGCGACTGGATGCCACTTCGCCAACGCCTGACCCGCTGGTTCCTGGCACGCCTCACCGCCGCCCTGCCCTTCGAGGTGAAGGTTTACGGCGACAGGCCCGAACGGCCGATGCTGTGGGTATCCAACCATGTGTCCTGGGTCGATATCCCCTTGCTTGGTGCGTTACTGCCGCTGACCTTCCTGTCCAAGGCGGAGGTGCGCCAGTGGCCGTTGGCCGGCTGGCTCGCCGAGAAGGCCGGCACGCTGTTCATCCGGCGCGGTTCGGGCGATGCGCGAATGATCAATGAACAACTGGCCAGCCAGTTGTCCCGCGGCCGCTCGCTGCTGGTCTTCCCGGAGGGCACCACCACTGACGGCAAGGGCCTGCGCACCTTCCACGGTCGCCTGATGGCCAGCGCCATCGAGGCCGGCGTACCAGTGCAGCCCGTGGCGCTGCGCTACCGCCGCAACGAGCGGCCCTGCGAACTGGCGCCCTTCATCGGCGACGACGATCTGCTCAGCCACCTGCGGCGCCTGTTCAGCCATGATCGGGGAGTGGTGGAGGTTCACCTGCTGCCGGCGCTATCGAGCGCCCACCGCGACCGCTCGCTGCTCGCCCAGCAGGCCCGCAATGCGATCCACGCAGTTGTCTGTGAGGTTCAGGAAGACGTGGCCATCGCGGCCTGACGCCGTGCCCGCATCGAACGCGGGGCCTGGAAAGGATGCAGGAGGGAATGTGGAGCCCGCCGTAACCTACGGCCGACGGGTTCCTACTCTGACGAAACAGCTTTCAAACTACGCCGGGCGATACCCTCGAATCGCCCGGTGGAGCCTGAAAACAGTCTCCCGACGCCTTAGGCGGAAACCTCCGGCGGCACGACCAGGATGTCACAATCCAGCTCGCGCAGAGCATAGTCGGCAACACTGCCGATCAGGGCACGCTTGATCCCACCCATACCCCGAGTGCCCATGACCAGCAGATCCGGTCGATGCTTGTCGACCATCCGCTGCAGCACATTGCCCGGCAGCCCAACGGCTACCAGTTGTTCATCGATGCGTTCTTCCAGGTGCTCATCGCGCAGGAACTTCTTCAGTTCGTCCACGGCCTGACGTGTCTCGGTACTGACGAACTCGTCGACCCTTTCCTCGCTGACACCGGAGTACTGCATCATGCCCTTGGCCAGCGGGCTGAAGGCATAAACCCCACGACGCACGGCACCGTCGAGCAGGCCCAGGTTGCCCGCTACGTTCACCGCGTTGGCCGATGCGGGAGAGATATCCAGCGCCAGCAGCAGGTCGCGATATTCGCCAGTTGCAGGCTGGTTGACCACCAGGACCGGCAGTTGACCTGCACGCAGCACTCGTTCGACGGTGGTGCCAACGAATATGTCGCGCAGCACGCTCTTGCGATGCGCGCCCATCACCAGCAGTTCGATATTCTGGCTCTTGGCGGCGGCGAGAATCTGCTGATTCGGATCGCCACGTTCGACCATCAGTTTCGGACAGGCTCCGCCCAGCTCGGTGAGCTCGACCAGGCGTGCTTCAAGCATCATCTTGACCTGGGTGAGTTCTTGCTCGACCAATGCGGCCGGCTGATCCTCGTCTACTACGTAGAGCACAGTCCACGGGCAGGCATAGCGCTTGGCAAGCGCTGCCGCGCGGTGCAAAGCCTTTTCCGAACGGCCAGACAGATCCGTTGCGACCATTATCGACTTCATCATGCGGCTCCTCTCGTAGTCCTTCAGATATGCCTATTGCACACGTTCCGCCTCGTAGGACGGTTGATACATATCAAGTCAGCCCGGACCGCCCATCGATTCCGGCAGTTCTCTGGCGAATATCTGCAATTGCGGATAGAACTCCCGGAAGTCTTCGCTCAGAGGCTGATAAAGGCCCTCCAGCTCCCTCCACGCGCCATCCAGCAAGTCCGGGCGCGACAAGCGCCGGGACATGCCGGACACCACATCCTGCAACACTTCGAACTCCCGATAGCTACCTAGCCAGTCCTGTGCGGCCATGCGCGGTGCAATGCGTGCCAGACGCTCCGGCAAGCCGGGCGTATGGCCCAGTACACCGTAGACCCGCCGAGTGAAGTGCTCCAGCGGTTCGTTGGAGAAGCGTGTCCAGTCGCGAGCCAGGCAATGGTCGAAGAACACATCCAGCAGCACGCCGGACAAGCGCCTGCGGGCCTGAGGGAAGCGGGCCTTGGCAATGTGTATCAAAGGGTGACTGTCGGTGAACGCGTCGATGCGACGATGCACCCGGATGGCCGCCTCGATGTCGGCGGGCCATTGACCGACGAGCGGCCCTTTGACGAAATCACCGTAGAGGCTGCCGAGCAGTTGGGCCGGCCTATCGCCGCCCAGGTGAAGATGCGCGAGGTAGTTCATGAGAGTGAGCTTAGCGCGGAACCATCACCAATCTGTAGAGCAACCATCCTGCGCAGGTCCGCGGGATGGCGCCGATTCCGGCATGCGCACCTGCGACGGCGTCGGTGAGTAATATCACCGGTATCGATCATTACTATCGCCCCAAACGAATTCATATCGCTTATCACCGATATATAGTTCGTCTCAACGCGATATACCGATGCGCCCATGACTGAACAAACCACTCTCGACCTCGACGAAATCTTCAAGGCTCTGGCCCATCCCGTACGGCGCGACATGCTGTACTGGCTCAAGGACCCGGAGCGCTTCTTCGTAGAGCAGGAACATCAATCCTTCGAGATCGGCGTTTGCGCCGGCAAGTTCGACCAGCGCACCGGCCTATCGCAATCCACCGTTTCCGCGCATCTGGCCACCCTCCAGCGCGCGGGCCTGGTGACCAGTCGAAAAGTCGGCCAGTGGAATTTCTTCAAACGCAATGAAGAAACGATCGAGGCCTTTGTTCGCCACCTGGGCGAAGCGCTGTAAGAAACCCGTTCGAAATCCACCGAGCCTTTGCAGAACGAGGTGTAACGCCCCCAAGGGGGTATCAGCCGCAGGCTGACCCACCGGGGAAGTACCAGCGGATCGAACAGAGGAGGTTGCCCCGCCCGCAGGGCAACCGAAACCGTTCTGACCGCACCGCAGATTCTGGACAGGCTTGACCGGCTACTGCCTAGCCAAGACAACAGATCCCACTTTCTGGAGCAGGCGCATGCCCACTTCGCTTCTCGTCCTTGCTTTGTCCGCGTTTGCCATCGGCACCACGGAATTCGTGATCATGGGGCTCCTGCCCGAGGTTGCGAACGACCTGTCCGTCTCCATTCCCAGCGCCGGCTGGCTGGTCAGCGGCTATGCCTTCGGCGTGGCCATCGGCGCGCCCATCATGGCGCTGCTGACAGCACGCCTGCCTCGCAAGACCGCGTTGCTGATGCTCATGGGCATTTTCATCATCGGCAACCTGCTCTGCGCAGTGGCCGCCAACTACGGCCTGCTGATGCTCGCGCGGATCATCACCGCACTTTGCCACGGCGCATTCTTCGGCATCGGCTCGGTAGTCGCCGCCAGCCTGGTGCCGGCCAACCGCAAGGCTTCTGCCGTCGCGCTGATGTTCACCGGCCTGACCCTGGCCAACGTACTGGGCGTACCGCTGGGCACCGCGCTGGGCCAGGTCGCCGGCTGGCGCTCGCCGTTCTGGGTGGTGACGCTGATTGGCGTCGCCGCACTGATCGGTCTCTGGCGCGTGCTGCCCAGGCAGCACGACGAAGAAGCCGTGGACATGCGCAAGGAGGTCGCCGCGCTGCGCAACGGCCCGCTGTGGCTGGCACTGGCCACCACCGTACTGTTCTCCGCGGCTGTCTTCGCGCTGTTCACCTACGTCGCCCCGCTGCTGGGCGAAGTGACCCGGGTTTCCCCGCAGGGCGTGACCTGGACCCTGGTGCTGATCGGCCTGGGCCTGACATTGGGCAACATCATCGGCGGCCGTCTCGCCGACTGGCGCCTGGGGACGACCCTGGCCGGCGTGTTCGCCACGATGGCGGTGGTTTCCGCCGCGCTGAGCTGGACCAGCTCGGCACTGATTCCCGCCGAAATCACCCTCTTCATCTGGGCTGCCGCAGCCTTCGCCGCGGTGCCCGCCCTGCAGATCAACGTGGTACGTGTCGGCGGAGCCGCGCCGAACCTCGTCGCCACACTGAACATCGGCGCCTTCAACGTCGGCAACGCCATCGGCGCCTGGGTCGGTGGCAGTGTCATCGACCACGGCCTGGGCCTCACCCGCGTCCCGCTGGCCGGTGCCCTGCTCGCCGTGCTCGCGCTGATCGCAGTGATGATCGCCTTCAGCGGCAAACCCACCCACACGCAACCCGTACTCGATTGAACCCACCCCTCCTTCGCCCCGGAGTAATGCAATGACTACGCTCTTCGACCCCATCGTCATCGGTGATCTGGAATTGCCCAACCGTATCGTCATGGCCCCGCTGACCCGCTGCCGCGCCGATGAGGGCCGCGTGCCCAATGCGCTGATGGCCGAGTATTACGCCCAGCGCGCCGACGCAGGCCTGATCCTCAGCGAGGCCACCGCGGTGACCCCGATGGGTGTCGGCTATCCGGACACTCCCGGCATCTGGTCCGATGACCAGGTGCGCGGCTGGTCCAACATCACCAAGGCCGTGCACGCCAACGGCGGTCGCATCATGCTGCAGCTCTGGCACGTTGGCCGTATCTCCGACCCGCTGTACCTGAATGGCGAAACCCCGGTGGCACCAAGCGCGATCAAGCCCGCCGGCCACGTCAGCCTGGTGCGCCCGATCAAGGAGTTCGTCACCCCGCGAGCGCTGGAAACCGAAGAGATCGCCGATATCGTCGAGGCTTACCGCCAGGGTGCGGAGAACGCCAAGGCCGCCGGCTTCGACGGCGTGGAAATCCACGGTGCCAACGGCTACCTGCTCGACCAGTTCCTGCAGAGCAGTACCAACCAGCGTACCGACCGGTACGGCGGCTCCATCGAGAATCGTGCCCGCCTGCTGCTGGAAGTCACCGATGCCGCCATCGAAGTCTGGGGCCCCGGTCGTGTCGGCGTGCACCTGGCACCGCGCATGGATTCCCACGACATGGGCGACGCCGACCCGCTCGCCACGTTCGGCTACGTGGCCCGCGAGCTGGGCAAGCGTGGCGTAGCGTTCATCTGCACCCGCGAAAAGGCTGGCGACGACAGCATCGGCCCGAAACTGAAGGAAATATTCGGCGGCGTGTACATCGCCAACGAGCGCTTCACCAAGGAATCCGCCAACGAGTGGCTGGAAAGCGGCAAGGCCGACGCGGTGGCCTTTGGCATTCCGTTCATCGCCAACCCGGACCTGGTGACCCGCCTGCAGAAGGACGCCGCCTGGAACGAGCCGCGCCCGGAAACCTTCTACGGCAAGGGTCCGGTTGGCTACCTGGACTACCCGCGTCTGTAACGGCGGGTTCTAGCACCAATGAAAAGGCGCCTTCATTCGAAGCGCCTTTTTGTTTTCCTGAAGCATCGCAGCCGATCTGTAGGGCGCATAACGCCTTGGGCGTTATCCGCTGTCTTGCCGGATAACCCGCTCCGACCGAATTGCTGCACGTAGGATGGTGCGGAGCGCAGCGATACCCATCAATCCGTGGCAGCAACCGCATGGGTATCGCTTAGGCTCCACCCATCCTACGGTTCGAGTTCAGTTGGTGATCCAGCGCAAGGGCATGGCGTCGTCGCGACCGGCCAGGCGATATCCGGTGGTCGAGCAGCGCGTGGCTTCCGAGCAGCCCTTGCAACCCCCGCAGGAAGACGGTTCTGGTACGACCTTCTCCACCACCCCCATCGCCAGCAGCCGCTCCAGCAGCGCTTCGAGCAGGGCATGCGAAGCGCCGAGGCGCCGGGCGAGCGTCGGCACGTCCGCCTCTCCCATCTCACCGAGCAGGTTGCGCAGTGCGATTGCCGTGGCCATCAGTGGCAGCTCCCCGGCGGCGCTGGACGCAGTTCACGCTCGCCATCCAGCTCCAGGCCTCGCCGGCCGACCCAGCGCAGGATCAGGAACAGCATGAGGTTGAACGCCAACACCAGACCGATAGCTACCGTGCTGTACTGCGGGTGATCGGCGAAGCTGAACACCTGGTAGCAGAGCGTCGCCAGCGAGTACGCGACATTCAGCCCCCAGAACACCGAGAAGCTCATCCAGCCGCGCCCGCTTTCCCGCGAGAGCGCGCCAAGGGTCGCCACGCAGGGCACATAGAGCAGCACGAACACCAGGTAGCTGTACGCGGCCAACGGGCTGCCGAACTTGGCGGCGAAGGTCCCCATCGAACCCTCCTCCATCTCGCCATCGGCCATGCTCGCGGCTACCGGGTTGGCCAGCACGCTGAGGCTGAAGGCGTCGCGCAGGCCATCCAGGGTGTCCGCCCCGGCCTGCTTCAACTGGCCCCAGAGGTCGTACGAGTCGGCGTCGAAGGCTTCGCCCTGGATGTGCTCCGCGGTATAGAGCGTGTTCAGCGTGCCGACCACCACCTCCTTGGCCAGCGCGCCAGTGACCAGGCCGACCGTGGCCTGCCAGTTGTCCGGCTGCACGCCCATCGGCGCCAGCAGCGGAGTGACCTTGTGGCTGAGGCTGGAGAGCGCCGAATCGGCGATGTCGCCCTGTACCGGACGCCCCTCAAGGGTAATGCTGTTGAGCCCACCGATGACCAGACTGACCAGCACGATCACCGTACCGGCACGCACCACGAAACTGCGCAGGCGCATCCAGGTCTGCAGCAGCAGGCTGCGCAGGTGCGGTACGTGATAGAGCGGCAGCTCCATCACGAACGGCGATGCCTCGCCGCGCATCAGCGTGTGCTTGAGCAGCAGCCCGGTGAGCACCGCTACCACGATGCCCAGCAGATACAGCGAGAAGATCGCCAGCGCGCCCTGCTGGCCGAAGAAAGCCGCGGCGAATACGGCAAAGATCGCCAGCCGCGCTCCGCAGGACATGAACGGCGCCATCATCGATGTCATCAGTCGCTCGCGCTGGCTGTCCAGGGTACGGGTGCCCATGATCGACGGAACGTTGCAGCCGAAGCCGACGATCAGCGGCACGAACGACTTGCCCGGCAGGCCAAGCGCCTGCATCAGCCGGTCCATGACGAAGGCCGCGCGCGCCATGTAGCCGGAGTCCTCCAGCAGGGCGAGGAACAGGTACATCAGACCGATCTGCGGAATCAGCGGCAGCACCGCGTTGATGCCACCACCCAGCCCCTGCGCGAGCAACGCGGTAAGCCAGTCCGGCGAGCCGGTGCGTGCGCCCAGCCATTGGATGCCGTCGATGAACAGCGCCGACGAACCCTGATCGAAGATCGGCTGCAACGCACCACCCAGGGTGATCGCGAAGAAGAACATCAGGTACATCACGAGAAGGAAGATCGGGATGCCCAGCCAGCGATCGAGGACGATGCGATCCAGCCATTGTGTCAGGCGGTGCGGCTCGGCGTGGCGGTGGTTGCTGGCCCGCTCGCAGAGCTCGCCGATAAGCCGGTAGCGGGCATCCACCAGCAGCAGCTCGGGGTCTTCGCCGGTGCCGCAACGGATCGCATCGCGGGCAGCCAGTAGGCGATCCGGCGCAACGCCAAGCTGGCGTGCGCTGTACAGGTCACCCTCCAGCGCCAGCAGGGCCAGCCAGCCGTCGGTCGCGGGCGCGCCGGCCGGCAGCAGTTGGGTCATGGCGTCTCGCAGCGACGCGGGATATGGCACCTGCATCGGTTGCTGCGGTGCCAGGCCATCGATGGCCGCCTTCAGGGCATCAAGCCCTTCGCCGCGGGTCGACACCAGCGGCACCACCGGGCAGCCAAGCGCATGGGACAGCGCCTCGATGTCGATTCGCAGCCCCTGCGTCCTGGCGATATCGAGCATGTTCAGAGCGACGATGCAGGGCAGGCCCATCTCCCGCAGTTGCACGGTGAGGTAGAGGTTGCGTTCGAGATTGGTGGCGTCGACGACGTTGATCAGCACGTCCACTTCACCACTGACGATGCAGCGGCGGGCGATCTGTTCGTCGAGAGATGCCTGGGCGGAAATGGTGGTGAGCGAGTAGGTGCCGGGCAAGTCGATCAACCGGACCGCCTGGCGCGGCGTACGGAAGTTGCCTTCCTTGCGCTCCACTGTAACGCCGGCCCAGTTCCCCACTCGCTGCCGCGAGCCGGTGAGCTGGTTGAACAACGTGGTCTTGCCCGCATTGGGGTTGCCGATCAGGCCGATGCGCAGTTCGTCCATGTCGGCTCAGTCCTGCACGACGAGTTGGAGAAACGCCAGATCACGGCGACGCAGCACCAGGCTGCACTGGCGAGTGTCCACCTGCACCGGATCGCCCAGCGGCGCGACCCGCCGCACATGCAACTCGGCGCCCGGCAAAAGCCCCATCGCGAACAGACGCTGCCGGAACGCCGCGCCGATCCCCGGCCGGTATCCAGTGATGCGATAGCGGCGGTGCGCTTGAAGATCGTGCATGGTGCCTCCGGACGAATCTGCCTGACCAGGAGAATCAGAATGACTCTCATTTGTTCGGCATTATTCGCCCCGGTTCCGTTCTGGAAACTGATCTGAGACAAGCATTGCGATCAGCAGCCACTAAAGAGACGACACCACAAAAAAGCCCCCGGTCCTTACCGCGCGGAGGCCGATCGTGCTGCGGCTGCAGTATCAGGATCTCGCCGTAGCAAGCGCGGCCGCTTCCGGGTTCGGATCCTTGGCCGGTTCGGCTGCCTTGGCCTGGATGTCTTGCCCCTCATCTTCCCGGGTGCAGGCAGCACTGGCGAAACCGCTGAGAGCAGCGGAGCAGGAGACGGGGGCGGCAAGGGCGACGAGTTTTTTCAGGAGCCTGAATGGGCACGCTTCGAGTTGCAGGGCCTGGACGCTACGAGAACTGACACCAGCGCGGTGATGACGGCAAATCGCAGTCAGAAAAACTCCACAACGAACAGAGAAACAACCTGCGAATCAGACGAGCACGGGGAGACCACGCCCCATCCCCAGGCAACATGGTCTCACCGAAATACCCGCTCAGCGTGCGCTCAGTTGTTGCTGCAGGTTCTGTACCTGCGCCTGCAAGGTGTTGATGTTGCGCATCACCTGGCTGCGGAAGGCATCGAACTCCGCAGTGTTACCGCCCTGCTGACTCTGCCGGCCATCGACCTCCGAGCGCAGCACCAGCAGGTCGTCCTGCAAGCTCTTGATTGCCTGGCTCTGGTTGCCCTGCTTCTTGAGGTTGGCGATTTCCGTGTTGAGCCCCTGGATCTGCTGATTGGCGGCGGCAAGATCGCTTTGCATGGCCTTGAACTTGCCCTGTTCGTCGGACAACGCCTTGAGCTTGCCATCGAGCTGCGCGATCAGTTGCGCGGCGCTTTCCTGCTGGGCCTTCAGGTCGGCGCTGATCTGGTCCAGGCGCTTGCCCTGCTGGCCGTCGAGCTGCGTCAGCGAAGCCTGCTGGGCCCGGGCCTGCTCGGCCAGTTTGCCCTGCAACTGCTTGACCTGCAGCTTCAGCGCCTCGCGATCGCTGGTGCCGTTGGACTCATTGGCGACGAACTTGCCGCGGATGTCGTCGAGGCGCCCGGCGGCCTCCTCGCTGATCTTGGCGAAGCTCTCCTGGGTGGCGATCAGTTGCTGCTCCATCAACATCAGTTGCTGGTGGCTCCACCAGGCAACACCGCCCAGGGCGATGGCCATCGCGGCGACCAGCGCCCAAAGCGGAGCGGTGCCGCCGCCGCGTTTCACCGGCTGCGGTACCGGCCTACCGCTGGGCTCGACCACGCGGCGCGGGTGATGACCGAACTCGTCGCGATCGGCGGCGTCGGTAGAAAGGCTGGGCACATCATCGAATTCGTCGAACGTGTCGTTACGCATGGAGTGAACCTGTGGATTGGTGCGGCGTGTTGCCTGCGCTGCGCGCAGTATATCCGTTCGCGTGACAGCTAGAGCATCGTGCCATCAGAGTGCGTGGCGCACCTTGGCGGCGCACAGAAGACCTCCCCCGCACTCGTGCAGTTCCCACCACGCCCCGCAGATAGTGGCTTTGCGACATCGTGGCACGCGTCTTGCCCCGCCAAGGTACTCGGCGCCGCTTTGGCGCCCTTCGCGGGGAGGAAGTCGGGTGATCGAACTCAACAAGGCCGTCCTGGACTGCATGCGCGAGCTGCGCCGTCGTCTGCGTGAAGAGCAGGCACTGGAAATCCACTACCAGCAGAGCGACGCCATCGAGCGAATGCTGCGCGCCTGCGCCGACTCCGCGCGGGAAGAAACGCGCCGGCTGGGAGAACGCCTGAGTGAACTGAGTGGTGTGAAACTGCCGCGCGTAGTGCAGGAGCCGAGCTTCCTGCCCGCATCCGGCGGCGAACGGCAGTATTCCGGCCCCTTGCGCGGCGGAGCCCGTGCCACGCGCTAGCCGTTCACAGCCAGGAGCGCTCAGGCACCGCGCTGGCGCCACCAGTCGCAGAACTCGTCCAGCGCGTCCCACAGGCTGGCCTGCGGGTCATAGTCGAGGAATTGGCGGGCACGGGAGATATCCAGGCTGAAATCCTTGGCCATCACCGCCATGCCCAACCGGTGCAGGGTGGGCTCCGGGCGACCGGGCAACACCTTGCACACTCCCTCGTTGAGCAGTGCCAGGCTGTATGCCAGCGGATAAGGCATGTGCCGCGTCACCGGCGGCATGTCCAGATTGCGCAGCACATAGTTGACCACGTCCCACAACGGCAGCGGCTGGCCATTGCTGATGTTGTAGGCCTGACCGAGCGCCGCGTCGCCCGCCATCAGACTGGCGAACAGCGCATCGTTGAGGTTCTGCACGCTGGTGAAGTCCACCCGGTTCAGCCCCTGGCCGATGATGCGCAGGCGGCCCTTGCGGTGCGCGGCGATCATCCGCGGGAAGATGCTGGTATCGCCAGCACCGGTAACGAAGCGCGGCCGCAGCGCCAGCACCTCCAGGCCGAACTCCTGGGCGCCGAGGGCGACCAGTTCGGACTGGTACTTGGTCGAACCGTAGTGGTTGGCGAAGCGCCTGGGCACCTGCTCTTCACTGATGCCGACGTGGGCCTGGCCGTCGAAGTAGATCGATGGCGACGACAGGTGCACCAGGCGCCGGACCTTCTGCTTCAGGCAGGCTTCGACCACCGCTTCGGTCATGACCACGTTGGCCTGGTGGAAATACTCGTGGCTGCCCCACACCCCCACGGCGCCGGCGCAATGCACCACCGCATCGACATCGGCGCACAGCGAGCGCACTAGCGCCGGGTCAGCCAGGTCGCCGGCCATGAACTCGGCACCACGCGCAACCAGGGGCTGCAATGCCTCCGCGCGCCGTCCATTCACCCGTACCGCAAGCCCCTGTTCCAGCGCGAAACGAGCGAAACGCCCGCCGATGAACCCGCTGGCTCCGGTGACCAGAATCTTCATGCACGCCACTCCCGTTCTTGTTGTCCGGCGACTCTAGCAGGCCCCCGCCGGCATCACTCTGGCCCTGCACGCCAGAAACGAATCCTTGCAGACCGCGCGCGTCCACGAGGGTTGCACGACTTGCGATCGGCGACTGACCGGCGGCGAATGAGGCTACTCTTCTGGGATACCACCATCGCGAGGCTCACCATGAGCAATACCCACTGGATGATCTACGGCGCCAACGGCTACACCGGCCGACTGGTCGCCGAAGAGGCACAGCGTCAGGGGCTGACGCCGATTCTCGCCGGGCGCAACCCGGCCAGCCTGCACGCGCTGGGCAGCGTGCTGGGCCTGGAATGCCGGGTGTTCGACCTCGCCGACCGCGACGCCACTCACGCCGCGCTGAACGGCGTGGCGGTCGTCGCCAACTGCGCCGGCCCATTCTCCGCCACCGCTGCGCCAATGATCGAGGCCTGCATTGCCAGTGGCGCGCATTACGTGGACATCACTGGCGAAATCAGCGTATTCGAACACGCTCACGGCCTTGACGAAGTCGCACGCGCGGCGGGTATCGCGCTTTGCCCGGGCGTCGGCTTCGATGTGATCCCCACCGACTGCATCGCCGCCTGCCTGAAGGAAGCGATGCCCGAAGCGACTCACCTGGCACTGGGCTTCGACACCGGCAGCGGGCTGTCGCCCGGCACGGCAAAAACCACGGTGGAAGGCCTCAAGCTGGGCGGCAAGATCCGCGAAGCCGGACAGCTGCGGGATGTCCCGCTGGGTTACAAACGCCGCGACATCGACTTCGGCCGCGGGCTCAAGCACGCCGTGACCATCCCCTGGGGCGACGTGGCCACAGCCTTCTACTCCACCGGGATCGGCGACATCGAGGTCTACCTGCCTGTGCCGCCGGCCGCCGCCATCGGCATGCGAGCGATGGACAAGCTGCGCCCACTGCTCGGTCGAGAACGGGTCCAGGAATGGTTGAAGGCGCAGGTGGACAAGCGTGTCGCCGGCCCCGATGAACTCACCCGCAGCCGCCTGCGCACCTGGGTCTGGGGCGAGGTCCGTAACGCCCGCGGCGAGCGCCGCACGGCCCGCCTCGAAACCGCCAACGGTTACGACGTGACCATACATGGCGTACTGCTCGCCGTTCGCCACCTGCTGGCGCAGCCTGGCGCCGCCGGGTACTTCACCCCGTCGAAGCTGTTCGGTGCCCGCTGCGTCGAACAACTGCCCGGCAGCGGCGGTATCGCCATCCGCGGCTGATCACTGCGCGATCGGCACCAGCAATGCCGGCGCGCGCCGGCGCAGGTGTGCGGTCAACGCGGCAAGCAGTTCGCCGCCGTTGCGCCAGTGGTGCCAGTACAGCGGCACGTCGATCACCCGCCCCGGCAGCAACTCCAGCAACTCGCCGCGCGCCAGTTCGCCCTGTACCTGCTGCTCGGGCACCAGGCCCCAGCCGAGGCCGCCGCTGGTCATTCGCACGAAGCCCTCGGACGATGGGCACAAGTGATAGCTGAAATGGCCGTCCACCCCTAGGCTCTTGAGGTAGCGGTGCTGCAACTGGTCGTCCGGGCCGTAGACGATGGCCGGGGCCGCCGTGATCGTCTCCGCCGTCACGCCATGCGGGAAGTGCCGCTCGATGAACTCCGGGCTGGCCAGCCCGCGATAGCGCATCGCCCCCAACGGCTCACAGCGCCCGCCCGCCACCGGGCGCGGGCTGGCGCAGACGCAGCCGGCCACCTCACCGGCGCGCATGCGCTTGAGGCCGACCTCCTGGTCTTCCACCACGAGGTCCAGCAACACGCGGCGCTCGCCGCAGAAGTCGCCCACCGCGTGGGCCCACCAGGTCGCCAGGCTGTCGGCATTGAGAGCCAGACGCAGGCGCTCGGGCGCCGCACCGTCATCCAGCGTCGGAACCCACTGCTGCAGGTCGCCCTCCAGCAGGCGCACCTGTTGCACATGGTTGAGCAGCCTGCGCCCCAGCTCGGTCGGTTGCGGCCGCGCTGAGCGCACCAGCACCGGCTGACCGACTCGTGCTTCAAGCAGCTTGATGCGCTGGGAAATCGCCGACTGCGACAGCCCCAGCACCTGAGCACCGCGCTCGAATCCCCCCTGCTCCACCACGGCGGCCAGTGCGGCGAGCAGCTTGTAGTCGAACATGATCAATTTTCCTAATGAGATATCAGCAACATTGGTTTTTCTTATACATCCAGAATCCTCACAATCGCCAGCAACTCCCCCACTTTCATGGACTTCTCCAATGGCTGGCGAAACCTCCCTGGCCGCGTTGCTGCGCGGCATGCAACCGGTACTCAACGACGGCGAGTACGTGTACTGCACCTTGCCGCCCGACAGTGCGGCGCCGGCAGGACTGAACCCGCTGGGCAGCTTCCGCGAACAGGAAGGCCAGACACTGATTCTCGAACGCGCAGACGCCGAACGGGCCGGGCTCGGATTCGACTACGTGGCCGCCTGGCTGACCCTGGAAGTGCACTCGGCGCTGCAAGCGGTGGGCTTGACCGCGGCGGTGGCCGGAGCGCTGACGAAGGCCGGGATCAGTTGCAACGTGGTCGCTGCCTGGTACCACGACCACCTGTTCGTCGCTCACGCCGACGGGCCGCGCGCGCTGGAAGTGCTGCGCGCCCTAGCCCGCGATCCCGCAGGAGCCTGACATCATGTGGCAGAGTTATCTCAACGGAGTACTGGTGGCCGCCGGCCTGATCATCGCCATCGGTGCGCAGAACGCCTTCGTCCTGGCCCAGAGCCTGCGCCGCGAACACCACCTGTCGGTGGCCACGCTCTGCGTGTTGTGCGACGCCATCCTGGTCAGCGCCGGGGTATTCGGCCTGGCCAGGATCCTCGCGGAAAACCCCACGCTATTGGCCATCGCCCGCTGGGGCGGCGTCACCTTCCTGCTCTGGTACGGGCTCAAGGCACTGCGCCGGGCGATTGCGCCGGAAGCGATGGCCGATGCTTCGCAGACCGGCCCGCGCTCGCGGCGCACAGTGCTGATGGCGGCACTGGCGGTCACGCTGCTCAACCCGCACGTATACCTCGACACTGTGTTGCTGATCGGCTCACTCGGCGCGCAGCAGGCGGCGCCCGGTGCCTATGCACTGGGTGCGGCCAGCGCCTCGCTATTGTGGTTCTTCACCCTTGCCCTCGGCGCCGCCTGGCTCGCGCCCTGGCTGGCGAGGCCAGCCACCTGGCGGCTGGTGGACCTGATGGTCGCGGTGATGATGCTGGGCATGGCGGCGCAACTGGTGTTCGCCACCTGAACGGAAAAAGTCCGAACGACATTCCGTCATCCCTGTCACTGCATAGTAAGGGCGATGCCAATGCGGCCGCTGCTCAGGGCCTTTGCCCCTACAGATGCTGCGTGGATATGCCACAGGTCGGGTGCTATGATCCGACCTTCGCGGCGCTGGCGGCCAAGGCTGCCAGACGCAACTGGCGCGCTGCCCAATCCCTCGCGGACCATTGCAGCTACGCCCGGATGCCGCGACAAACACCGAACCGGCCCCGTGTACCGGTCGCGCGTTCGCCGCGCTAGCCCAGACTGAGTGAGATAGGAGAGACAACATGGCTTTCGAATTGCCGCCGCTGCCTTACGCGAAGAATGCCCTTGAGCCGCACATTTCCGCGGAAACCCTGGAATTCCACCACGACAAGCACCACAACACCTACGTCGTGAACCTGAACAACCTGATTCCGGGCACCGAATTCGAAGGCAAGAGCCTGGAAGACATCGTCAAGACCTCTTCCGGCGGCATCTTCAACAACGCAGCCCAGGTGTGGAACCACACCTTCTACTGGAACTGCCTGAGCCCCAACGGCGGTGGCCAGCCCACCGGCGCCCTGGCTGACGCCATCAACGCCGCGTTCGGTTCCTTCGACAAGTTCAAGGAAGAGTTCAGCAAGACCTCCATCGGCACCTTCGGCTCCGGCTGGGGCTGGCTGGTGAAGAAAGCCGACGGTTCCCTGGCCCTGGCCAGCACCATCGGCGCCGGCTGCCCGCTGACCAGCGGCGACACCCCCCTGCTGACCTGCGACGTATGGGAACACGCCTACTACATCGACTACCGCAACCTGCGTCCGAAGTACGTCGAGGCGTTCTGGAACCTGGTGAACTGGGACTTCGTAGCGAAAAACTTCGCTGCCTGATCCACTCCAGCGTGACACTGAAACCCGGCCTAGTGCCGGGTTTCTGCGTTCTGTGCGCGCAGCGGACCGGGCTCGGCTAACCTGAAGGGTCATAGCCGTCAAAAACACAACGATGGCCCTTTGACGTCATTGCGCCAATTGCCAATACTCAGACCAGTCTTTCGCCCCTGGCGATGAACAAGGAAAGCCCCTTGAAACTGGACCCTCGGCACAGCCTCTCCCTCAAGCTGCTGCGAATGGTATTACTCGCGGCCCTCGTGGTCGGGGTGGTACTCAGTTGTGCCCAGATCGTCTTCGATGCCTACAAGGCGCGCCAGGCAGTTCACAACGATGCGCAGCGCATCCTGGCGATGGTCCGCGACCCCTCTACCCAGGCCGTCTACAGCCTGGACCGGGACATGGCGATGCAGGTCCTCGAAGGGCTGTTCCAGCACGAGGCCGTGCGCTACGCCGCCATCGGCCACCCCGACGAGCCCATGCTGGCGGAAAAATCCCGTCCGCTGCTGGACTCCTCCACCCGCTGGCTGACCGACCCGATCCTTGGCGCGGAGCAGAACTACTCCATCCGCCTCGCCGGTCGCGGCGGCTCCAAGGAGTACTACGGCGACCTGCGGATCACCCTGGACACCGCGCCCTACGGCGAAGACTTCGTCACCACCTCGGGGATCATCTTCCTCTCCGGCATTCTCCGCGCCCTGGCCATGAGCCTGGTGCTGTTCATGGTCTACCACTGGCTGCTGACCAAACCGCTGTCGAAGATCATCGAGCACCTCGCCGCGATCAACCCGGACCGCCCCAGCCAGCACAAGCTGCCGATGCCCTCGGGGCACGAGAAGGACGAACTGGGCCTGTGGATCAACACCGCCAACCAGTTGCTATCCTCCATCGAACGCAACGGCCACCTGCGCCGCGAGGCCGAGGACAGCCTGCTGCGCATCTCGCAGTACGACTTCCTCACCGGCCTGCCCAACCGCAAGCTCCTGCAGCAGCGCCTGGACCAGATTCTCGAGGGCGCCTCGCGGCTACAACGCCGCGTCGCCGTGCTGTGCCTGGGGCTGGATGACTTCAAGGGCATCAACGAGCAGTACAGCTACCAGTTCGGCGATCAGTTGCTGATCGCCCTGGCAGATCGCCTGCGCACCCGCAGCGCGCACCTGGGTGCCCTGGCGCGCCTGGGCGGCGACCAGTTCGCCCTGGTCCAGGCGGATATCGAGCAACCCTACGAAGCCGCCGAACTGGCTCAGCAGATCCTCGACGACCTCGAAGCGCCCTTCGAACTCGACCAGCACATGGTCCACCTGCGCGCCACTATCGGCATCACGCTGTTCCCCGAGGACGGCGAGACCACCGAGAAGCTGCTGCAGAAGGCCGAGCAGACCATGACCCTGGCCAAGACACGCTCGCGCAACCGCTACCAGTTCTACATCGCCAGCGTCGACAGCGAGATGCGCCGCCGCCGCGAGCTGGAAAAGGACCTGCGCGAAGCACTTGCCCGCGGCGAACTGCACCTGGTCTATCAGCCACAGGTGGACTACCGCGACCACCGTGTAGTCGGCGTGGAAGCTCTGCTGCGCTGGCAGCACCCGACCCAGGGCTGGGTCGCGCCAGACCTGTTCATTCCGCTGGCGGAACAGAATGGCAGTATCTTCAGCATCGGCGAATGGGTGCTCGACCAGTCCTGCCGCCAACTGCGCGAATGGCACGACCAGGGCTTCGACGACCTTCGGCTGGCGGTCAACCTGTCCACCGTGCAGCTACGCCACAACGCCCTGCCGCGGGTGGTCAGCAACCTGTTGCAGATGCACCGCCTGCCGCCGCGCTCGCTGGAACTGGAGATCACCGAAACCGGCCTGATGGAGGACATCTCCACCGCCGCCCAGCACCTGCTCAGCCTGCGCCGCGCGGGTGCGCTGATCGCCATCGACGACTTCGGCACCGGCTACTCCTCGCTGAGCTATCTCAAGAGCCTGCCGCTGGACAAGATCAAGATCGACAAGAGCTTCGTCCAGGACCTGCTGCTGGACGACGACGACGCCACCATCGTTCGCGCCATCATCCAGCTGGGCAAGAGCCTGGGCATGCAGGTAATCGCCGAGGGCGTGGAGACCGTCGAGCAGGAGGCATACATCATTGCCCAGGGTTGCCACGAGGGGCAGGGCTACCTGTACAGCAAGCCGCTGCCGGCCCGCGAGCTGACCCTCTACCTCAAGCAGGCCCGGCGTCTGGCCGAAGCCGCAGGCGGCTCCGGCGGATCGATGGAACGGCACTGACGCCGTCCTATCCCACACCCCGACCTTCCCCCTGATGGCGCCGCGGCATGGCGGCGCCTTCGAACTCTCTTTTCAAAAATGCAAATCTTTCGCATTATGTTGCAGTTTTTCTTGCGCACCCCATTTTCATGCGCCTCCTACACATCCAAAGGAACCCGTCATGACTCGTATGCCCTGGGCCACTGCCAGCCTGCTCGCCATCGCCATTTCCCTCGCCGGCTGCGGCGATGACAAGAAAGCCGCAGCTCCCGCGAACCAGGCCGCCACGCCGGCAGCCAGCACCCAGAGCAGCGCACCGGCGGCCAAGGTCGACGAAGCCGCAGTCAAGGCCGTGGTGAAGAACTACGCCGACATCGCCGAAGCCACCTTCGGCGACGCCCTGATCACCGCCAAGGCCCTGCAGAGCGCCGTCGACGCGCTGATCGCCAACCCCAGCGAAGAAACCCTCAAAGCCGCCCGCCAAGCCTGGCTGGCCGCCCGCAAGCCCTACTCGCAGAGCGAAGGCTTCCGCTTCGGCAACGCCATCGTCGACGACTGGGAAGGCGCAGTTAACGCCTGGCCGCTGGACGAAGGCCTGATCGACTACGTTGCCAAGGACTACCAGCATGCCGAAGGCAATGCCGGCGCCACCGCCAACATCATCGCCAACACCGAAATCCAGGTCGGCGAAGACAAGATCGACGTAAAGGAAATCACCGGCGAGAAGCTGCTGAGCCTGAACGAACTGGGCGGCTCCGAAGCCAACGTTGCCACCGGCTACCACGCCATCGAATTCCTCCTCTGGGGCCAGGACCTGAACGGCACCGGCCCTGGCGCCGGCAACCGTCCGTACACCGACTACGTACAGGGCAAGGACTGCACCGGCGGCCATTGCGACCGTCGCGCCCAGTACCTGAAGGCCGTCACCGACCTGCTGGTCGCGCAGATGGAAGAAATGGCCGGCAACTGGAAGGCCGGCGTAGCCGACAACTACCGCGCCAAGCTGGAGGCCGATAGCGCCGACAATAACCTGCGCAAGATGTTCTTCGGCCTGGGCAGCCTGTCCCTGGGCGAACTGGCCGGCGAGCGCATGAAGGTCGCGCTGGAAGCCAACTCCACCGAAGACGAGCACGACTGCTTCAGCGACGATACCCACCACACCCTGTTCTTCGATGCCAAGGGTATCCGCAACATCTACACCGGCGAGTACAAGCGTGTGGATGGCAGCGTGGTGAAGGGCCCGAGCCTGTCTGACCTGGTGGCCAAGGCCGATCCGGCTGCCGATACCGCGCTGAAGGCCGACCTGGAAGCCACCGAAGCGAAGATGCAGGCCATCGTCGACCGCGCGGAGAAGGACGGCGTGCACTTCGACCAGATGATCGCCCCGGACGCCAAGGACGATCAGCAGAAGATCCGCGACGCCATCGCCTCGCTGGTCAAGCAGACCGGCAGCATCGAGAAGGCCGCTACCGCGGTTGGCGTGCAGGATCTGAAGCCGGACACCGCCGATCACCAGTTCTGATCCGAGGCGTTTCGACAGTGCTGCGGCGTCAGGCCGCAGCACTGCTCCGGACAAGGCGAGGCCCCGTACTGCGGGGCTTCGTCGTTTCTGGCGTAGAAAAGGTTCGTTCTCAAATACAAATTTTTCATATTTGCATTTGAAGCCCCTGATAAGATTGCGTGCTGCTTTAACCGCTCTGGATACCCGCCGATGTTCCACCGCCGCGCCGCCCTGCGACTCGTACCGCTGCTGTCCACCCTCGCTCTCGCAGCCTGCAAGCCCGAAACCTCGCAGCACGCCGTGGCCGAACCAGGCGAAGCACTCTCCGGCGGTGCCGCCACGGTCGGCCAGAGCGATCGCAACGCCTACTCCATGCCCTCGGCCAACCTGACGCCGAGCCGCCGCCTGGACTTCAGCGTCGGCAACAGTTTCTTCCGCAACCCCTGGGTGATCGCCCCCTCCACCACGACCGCCCGCGACGGCCTCGGCCCGCTGTTCAACACCAACGCCTGCCAGAACTGCCACATCAAGGACGGCCGTGGGCATCCGCCGGAACTCAACGACATCAACGCGGTGTCGATGCTGGTGCGCCTGTCGATTCCGGCCGGCCCCGAGGATGCGCGCACGCTCAAACGTCTGGGGGTGGTGCCCGAGCCGGTGTACGGCAGCCAGTTGCAGGACTCGGCCATCCCCGGCGTCGAGCCCGAAGGCAAGGTGCGCGTCGAATACGATCCGTTGCCGGTGACATTCAAGGACGGCACCGTGATCGAGTTGCGCAAGCCCAGGCTGCGCATCAGCGACCTGAACTATGGTCCGATGCACCCCGACACCCAGTTCTCTGCCCGTGTCGCACCGCCGATGATCGGTCTCGGCCTGCTGGAGTCGATTTCCGAGGCGGACATCCTGGCCAACGAGGACCCGGACGATAGAAACGGCGACGGTATCCGTGGCCGTGCCAACCGCGTATGGGACGACGCCCGCCAGCAGACCGTGCTGGGCCGCTTCGGCTGGAAAGCCGGGCAACCCGACGTCGCCCAGCAGAACGCCCACGCTTTCTCCGGCGACATGGGCCTGACCACCGACCTGCAGCCCAACGACGATTGCACCGCCGCGCAGACCGCCTGCCGCAATGCCATCGATGGCGGCAAGCCCGAGGTCGGCCAGCACATCTTCAACCAGGTCGCCTTCTACGCGCGCAACCTCGCGGTACCGGCGCGGCGCAAGGTCGACGACTCGCAGGTGCTCGCCGGCAAGGGGCTGTTCTTCGACAGCGGCTGTGCCGGTTGCCACACCCCGAAATTCACCACCGGACCGAACGCCGCCGAGCCGGAGCTGGCCAACCAGCTCATTCGCCCCTACAGCGACCTGCTGCTGCATGACATGGGCGACGGACTCGCGGACAATCGCCCGGAATTTCTCGCCAGTGGACGTGACTGGCGCACGCCGCCGCTGTGGGGCATCGGCCTGACCGAAACGGTCAACGGCCATACCCAGTTCCTCCACGACGGCCGCGCCCGCAACCTGCTGGAAGCCGTGCTCTGGCACGGTGGCGAAGCCGAAGCGGCGAAGCAGCGGGTCCTGGCCTTCGATGCCGGACAGCGCGACGCACTTCTGGCGTTTCTGAATTCACTCTAAGGAGCCGAGCCGAACATGTTCCGCCCCCGCCTACTGATCACCAGCCTCGCCATCGCCCTGGGCGCCTGCTCGCCCACCGACCCGCAGGCCACCACCAGCGCCGCGCTGGCCCAGCAGGTGATCCTGCCGACCTATAGCCGCTGGGTGGATGCCGACCGCGCCCTGGCCGCCAGCGCCCTGGCGTACTGCCAGGGCAAGGAAGACCTCGACAAGGCCCGCTCCGACTATCTCGCCGCGCAGAAGGCCTGGGCCGAACTGCAACCGCTGCTGGTCGGCCCGCTGGCCGAGGGCAACCGCGCCTGGCAGGTACAGTTCTGGCCAGACAAGAAGAACCTGGTCGCCCGCCAGGTCGAGCAACTGCTCGGCAGCGGCACCCCGATCACTCCGGCGACCCTGGACAAGTCCAGCGTCGTGGTCCAGGGCCTGACCGCCTACGAATACATCCTCTTCGACGCCAGGATCGACCTCGCCAACGCCGAAACCAAGGCGCGCTACTGCCCGCTGCTCGAAGCCATCGGCGCACACCAGCAAGCGCTGGCCGAGAACATCCTGGCGCAGTGGAAGAACGAAGGCGGCATGCTCAGCCAGCTGTCCAGGTTCCCCAACGAGCGCTACGCCGACGCCCACGAAGCGATCGCCGAACTGCTGCGCGTGCAGGTCACGGCGCTGGACTCGCTGAAGAAGAAGCTCGGCACGCCGCTGGGTCGCCAGAGCAAGGGCATCCCGCAGCCGTTCCAGGCCGAAGGCTGGCGCAGCGACACCTCCCTGGCGAGCCTGGACTCCAGCCTCACCGGCGCCCAGGCGCTGTGGAACGGCACCGACAACAAGGGCCTGCGCGCCCTGCTGCCGGCCGAGCAGAAGGAACTGGCCGGCAGGATCGACGCGGCCTACACCGATGTCCACGGCAAGCTCAAGGCCATCGACAAGCCGCTGGGTGAACTGCTCAAGGACGACGCCGGCATCAAGCAACTGAACGACCTGTACGATAGCCTCAACGTCGTCCACCGCCTGCACGAGAGCGACCTGGCCAAGGCCCTCGGCGTGCAACTGGGCTTCAACGCCAACGACGGGGATTGATTCGATCTGCTGCACGCCGGCCAGGCGTCTGCTGTGCGATGAGGAAGGTGCGTCGGACTGCCCGTCTGGTCATCGTCCCGCCTGGCCCGGCCCACGCTCGCAAGACCGAGAGGATGCAACAAGTGATAGAGGTGAACGCCATGTTGCGACGTCACGTGATCGGCCTGGGCAGCCTGCTGCTCGGCGCCCTGACCTTCGGCGGCTGGACGCTGTCGCGCAAGGGCAAGGAGCCCTTGCTGCTTTCCGCCCGTGACGACGCCGACGGCAAACACTATGCCGTGGGCTATCGACTGGACGGCAGCCGCGCCTTCGCCACCGAAGTCGGCCTGCGCTGCCACGACGTCGTGCAGCACCCCAGCCTGCCGCTGGCGCTGTTCGTCGCACGTCGGCCGGGCCGGCAGAGCTACCTGATCCACCTCGACGACGGCCGCCTGCTGCAAACCCTCGACTCGCAGCAGGACCGGCACTTCTACGGCCACGGCGTCTGGCACAAGAACGGCGAATGGCTTTACGCCACAGAGAACGACACCACCGATCCGGGGCGCGGCCTGCTGGGCCTGTATCGTTTCGACGGCGAGCGCCTCGTGCACGACGGCGAAATCCCCACCCACGGCCTGGGCCCGCACCAGGTGTCGTGGATGCCCGACGGCGAAACGCTGGTGGTGGCCAACGGCGGCATCCGCACCGAGGCCGAAAGCCGCGTGGAGATGAACCTCGACGCGATGGAACCGAGCCTGGTGCTGATGCGCCGCGACGGCTCGCTGATTTCCAAGGAAACGCTGCCCCAGCAGATGAACAGCGTGCGCCACCTGGCCATCGCCGCAGACGGCACCATCGTCGCCGGCCAGCAGTACATGGGCGACGGCCACGACCGCGCTGACCTGCTCGCCATCAAGCGCCCCGGCGAAGCATTCCAGCCCTTCCCACTGGCCGACGAGCAACGCCTGGCGATGGCCCAGTACACCGCCAGCGTGGCCATCCACAGTGAGCTGCGCCTGGTGGCGCTGACCGCGCCGCGCGGCAACCGTTTCTTCATCTGGGACCTGGACACCGGCGCCGTGCGCCTGGATGCGCCATTGCCCGACTGCGCCGCTGTCGGCGCGGTGAAGAACGGCTTCGTCGTTACCTCCGGCCAGGGCCGCTGCCGCCTCTACGACTGCCGCGGCGAACGCATCGCCGGCACTGCGCTGGAACTGCCGCCGGCGTTCTGGGACAACCACCTGCACCTGGCCTGAACGCCCGTCCCAGACAGCCTGCCCCACGTTGCCACTCGTCTGTCCGCATTAAGGAAGTCGCGGGCTCGGCCGATGTAAAGACTGACCGATTCCCACCCTGCGTCTTAGAGGCGTAAATCAAGATGTCTCCCAACACTTCCTTGCGAACCCAGATCCTTTCGTTGCTGGGCGGCAGCCTGCTGCTTGTCCTGCTGATAGCCCTGGCCTGTTTCCACTTCCTGTCCGGCAGCGTCAGCGCCTACCAGCGCCTGATCGACGGGCCGCTACAGGCGTCGCAACTGGTCGACCAGGCCAACCTCGCCTTCAAGGTGCAGGTCCAGGAGTGGAAGAACGTCCTGCTGCGCGGCCAGCAGCCGGCCGACCTGAACAAGTACTGGAGCCAGTTCGAGGAGCAGGAGCGCGCCGTGCAGGACATCCTGCAGCGTCTGGAGCAGAACGCCGCCGAACCGCAGCTCAAGGCCCAGGTGGCGAGCCTGCGCAGCGAACACCGCCAGCTCGGCCAGGCCTACCGCAAGGGTCGCGATGCCTACCTTGCCGCCGGCAGCGACCCGCGTGCCGGCGACGCCGCGGTGAAAGGTATCGACCGCGCAGCCAGCGAGCAGATGGCCGCCCTGGTCGATGGCCTGCACCGCAGCAGCCAGGAACAGTCCGACAGCATCGCCAGCAGCGCGCAGAGCACCGTGCTCATCGGCAGTCTGGTACTGATCGTCTCCGGCCTCGTACTCGGCCTGTTCAGCCTGTGGCTGGTCAACCGCAACCTGATTTCTCCCATCGCCCGCCTGATCGAGCACATCGCGCAACTCAGCGAAGGCAACTTCGGCGAACGCGTGGACGCCAGCCGCCGCGACGAGCTCGGACGGCTCGCTCGCGCCGCCAACACGCTGCGCGACTTCCTCGCCGACACCTTCACCCGCCTCAAGCACAGCACCAGCGAACTGGACACTGCCAGTGGCGAGCTGAACGCCATCGCCACGCTGATGGCCGAGGGCACCCGCGAGCAGTTCTCGCGCACCGACCAGGTCGCCACGGCGATGCACGAGATGTCCGCCACCGCCCAGGAGGTCGCCCGCCACGCTGCCGACGCCGCCCGCGCTGCCGATGATGCCGACCAGCACGCGCAACAAGGTAGCGAGGTGATGAAGAGCACCATCGCCACCATTACCCAGATGAGCGGCGAAATCGCCAACACCGCGGAAGTCATCCGCCGCCTGGAAAGCGACAGCGGGCGCATCGGCAAGGTGCTGGAAGTGATCCGCGGGATCGCCGACCAGACCAACCTGCTCGCGCTCAACGCCGCCATCGAAGCGGCACGCGCAGGCGAAGCGGGACGCGGCTTCGCCGTGGTCGCAGACGAAGTCCGCACGCTCGCCCAGCGCACCGCCGAATCCACCGCGGAGATCCACCAGATCATCGACACTGTGCAAACCGGCTCGGTGAATGCCCTGCGCGCCATCGAGAACGGCCAGAGCCGCAGCGAAGAGGGCGTGGAGCGCGTCACCCAGGCCGGCGAAGTGCTGCACAGCATCACCCTGGCGGTGGAAGCCATCCGCGACATGAACCGCCAGATCGCCACCGCCGCCGAAGAGCAGACCTCGGTGGCCGAAGACATCTCGCGCAACCTCACCGAGATCACCGCCATCGGCGCCACCAACGAAGAAAACGTGGTGCGTACCCAGGGCGCCAGCCGCCACCTGCACGGCCTTTCTGGCGAACTCGCCGAAGTCACCCAGAAACTCAGCGCCTGACGCACCGGCCACAGGGACGTGGCTCCTCCCCTCGCGCACCGTTTCGGCGCGAACTCCTCGGATGTGCGGCAGAACCGGCAGGAAACGTCTTGTAATCGTGGGCCTTTGACTCACCGGGAAAGTAGCGATAATGTGCCAAGTTCCGCCCCGCAATGGGGCAATCCCCCGTATCGGCTCCAGAGCCTGATCGACATCCCGCGAACGGAAGGCCGTCCGGTTGTGCACGGACGAGCGGGTCGCGGCAGATAGCTGCCAGGCACGTACCAAGGAACAGGAAGATGTTGCGCCGCATGCTGATCATGCTGGGCGTCGTTGCCGTCATCATTGCGGTACTCGCCGGCTCGAAATACCTATCCATCCAGAAACAGATCGCCATGTTCTCGGCGCCGCGCCCGCCGGTGAGCGTCACTGCGACCAACGCCGAGCAACGTGACTGGCAAGGCCGCCTGCCGGCCATCGGCACGCTGCGCGCCATCCAGGGCGTGACGGTGACAGCGGAAGTCTCGGGCATCGTGCGCAACATCCTGTTCGTCTCCGGCGACAAGGTGAAGCAGAACCAGCCCATCGTGCAGTTGGAAAACGACGTCGAGGAGGCCACCTTGCGTACCGCCGAGGCCGACCTGGGCCTGGCCCAGGTGGAGTACGAGCGCGGCAAGAGCCTGGTCGGCCGCCAGGCCATCTCCAAGAGCGAGTACGACCGCCTCGCGGCGCAATTGAACCGCTCCACCGCCACCGTGGCGCAACTGCGCGCGGCGCTGGCGAAAAAGCGCATCCACGCGCCTTTCGACGGCACCATCGGCATCCGCCGGGTGGATGTGGGCGACTATCTCTCGCCGGGCACCGAGATCGTCACGCTGCAGGATCTCTCCACCCTGCTGGTGGACTTCTTCCTGCCCGAACAGGACTTCCCGCTGCTCAAGCCCGGCCAGGCTGTGTCGGTGCGCGTTGCGGCCTACCCGGAGCAGACCTTCGAGGCGCGCATCGATGCGATCAGCCCCAGGGTGGACAACGAGACCCGCAACCTGCTTGTCCGCGCCAGCATGGCGAACCCCGACGGCAAGTTGCTGCCGGGCATGTTCGCCAACCTGGAAGTGAAGCTGCCCGACAGCGCGCCGCGCGTGGTCGTGCCGGAAACCGCAGTAGCCTTCACCCTGTACGGCAACTCGGTGTACGTGGTGGTGCCGCAGAAGAAGAAGGACGGCGAAAAGGCCGACGACACCGGGGCCGGCGACAAGGCGCCGAAGCTGGAAGTGGAACGCCGCTTCGTGAAGACCGGCGAGCGCCGCGAAGGCAGCGTGGTGATCCTCGAAGGCCTGAAGGCCGGCGAGCAGGTGGTCACCTCCGGCCAGCTCAAGCTCGACAACGGCACCGCCGTGGCCATCGTCCAGGACTCGCAGTAATCGCATGGTACGGTCCTCGCCAGCGGCGGGGGGCTGCCAGAGACAACCGCTCTGCCCGGATTTCGCGAGCCAGGGCCAGGCAAGGCGCAGAGGAACTGCGAATGCTGCAACCAATGAGCATTCGAGGTTTCCCGGCAACGCCGCATGGCCGACGCGCAGCAAATCCGAACACAAAGGATTGAGCTTATGGGCTTCACCGATCCCTTTATCCGTCGCCCGGTGCTGGCGACCGTGGTCAGCCTGCTGATCGTCCTGCTCGGCATGCAGGCGTTCAGCAAGCTGGTGATCCGCGAATATCCGCAGATGGAAAACGCGCTGATCACCGTCACCACGTTCTACGCCGGCGCCAACGCCGAAACCATCCAGGGCTACATCACCCAGCCGCTGCAGCAGAGTCTGGCCAGCGCCGAAGGCATCGACTACATGACTTCGGTGAGCCGGCAGAACTACTCGGTGATCTCGATCTACGCGCACATCGGCGCCAACACCGATCGCATGGTCACCGAACTGTTGTCGAAGATCGGCGAAGTGAAAACGCAGCTTCCCCCCGACGCCGAGGACCCGGTGCTGGACAAGGAAGCCGCGGACGCTTCGGCGCTGATGTACATCAGCTTTTTCAGCGAGCAGATGAACAACCCGCAGATCACCGACTACCTGTCCCGGGTGATCCAGCCCAAGCTGGCCACCCTGCCGGGCATCGCCGAAGCGGAAATCCTCGGCAACCAGGTATTCGCCATGCGCCTGTGGCTGGACCCGGTGAAGATGGCCGCCTACGGCATAACCGCCGGCGACGTCTCCGAGGCCGTGCGCCAGTACAACTTCCTCTCCGCCGCCGGCGAAGTGAAGGGCGAGCTGGTGGTCACCTCGGTGAACGCCTCCACCGACCTGAAATCCCCGGAAGCCTTCGCCGCCATTCCGCTGAAGACGGCGGGTGACCGCCGCGTGCTGATGGGCGATGTGGCGCGTATCGAACTGGGCGCGGCCAGCTACGACTCGGTCAGCTCGTTCAATGGCATCCCGTCGGTCTACATCGGCATCAAGGGCACGCCCAGCTCCAACCCGCTGGATGTGATCAAGGAAGTCCGCGCCAAGATGCCGGAGCTGGAAGAGCAGTTGCCGCCCGGTCTGCAGGTATCCATCGCCTATGACGCCACGCGCTTTATCCAGGCATCCATCGACGAAGTGGTGAAGACCCTCGGTGAGGCGATCCTGATCGTCATCGTGGTGGTGTTCCTGTTCCTGGGCGCCTTCCGTTCGGTGATCATCCCGGTGGTGACTATCCCGCTGTCGATGATCGGCGTGCTGTTCTTCATGCAGATGATGGGCTACTCCATCAACCTGCTGACCCTGCTGGCGATGGTGCTCGCCATCGGTCTGGTGGTGGACGACGCCATCGTCGTCGTGGAGAACATCCACCGCCACATCGAAGAGGGCAAGACACCGTTCCAGGGGGCGATCGAAGGTGCGCGGGAAATCGCCGTGCCGGTGGTGACCATGACCATCACCCTGGCCGCGGTGTACGCCCCCATTGGCTTCCTCAGCGGCCTTACCGGCGCGCTGTTCAAGGAGTTCGCCTTCACCCTGGCGGGCGCGGTGATCATCTCCGGCATCGTCGCCCTGACCCTGTCGCCGATGATGTGCTCGCGCCTGTTGCGCCACGACGAAAACCCCAGCGGCCTGGCTCATCGCCTGGACCTGATCTTCGAGGCACTCAAGCAACGCTACCAGCGCGCCCTGCACGCGACCCTGAACAGCCGGCCGGTGGTCATCGTGTTCGCCCTGCTGGTGCTGGCGATCATCCCGTTGCTGATGATGTTCACTCACAAGGAACTGGCGCCGGAGGAAGACCAGGGCATCGTGTTCCTGATGGCCAACGCGCCGCAGACCGCCAACCTGGACTACCTGTCGAAGTACACGGCGGAGTTCGAAGACATCTTCCGCAAGTTCCCCGAGTACTATTCCGCGTTCCAGATCAACGGCTACAACGGCGTGCAGACCGGCATCGGCGGCATGCTGCTCAAGCCCTGGGACGAGCGTGAACGCAGCCAGATGGAGCTGCTGGCGGCGGTGCAGGCGGAGCTGGACAAGATTCCCGGCCTGCAGATCTTCGGCTTCAACCTGCCATCGCTGCCCGGCACAGGCGAGGGCCTGCCGTTCCAGTTCGTGATCAATACCGCCGGTGACTACCAGTCGCTGCTGCAGGTGGCCGAGCGAGTGAAGAAGCGCGCCGAGGAGTCCGGCAAATTCGCCTTCCTGGACCTCGACCTGGCCTTCGACAAACCCGAACTGGTAGTCGATATCGACCGCGCCAAGGCCGCGCAGATGGGCGTGACCATGCAGGACCTGGGCATCGCCCTGGGCGCGTTGCTGGGTGAAGGCGAGATCAACCGGTTCACCATCGACGGCCGCAGCTACAAGGTGATCGCCCAGGTGGAACGCGCCTACCGCGACAACCCGGGCTGGCTGAACAACTACTATGTGAAGAGCCAGAGCGGCCAGTTGATCTCGCTGTCGACACTGGTGACCTTCCACGAGCGAGCCCGGCCGCGCCAGCTCAACCAGTTCCAGCAGCTCAACTCGGCGATCATCTCCGGCGTGCCGATGGTCAGCATGGGTGAGGCCATCGACACCGTTCGCGGCATCGCAACGCAAGAGTCGCCGCGCGGCTTCTCCTTCGACTACGCCGGCGCCTCGCGGCAGTTCGTGCAGGAAGGCAGCGCGCTGCTGATCACCTTCGCCCTCGCGCTGGCGGTGATCTTCCTGGTGCTGGCCGCGCAGTTCGAGAGCTTCCGCGATCCGCTGGTGATCATGGTCACCGTGCCGCTGTCCATCTGCGGCGCGCTGATTCCGCTGTTCCTCGGTCTGTCGAGCCTGAATATCTATACCCAGGTCGGCCTGGTGACGCTGATCGGGCTGATCAGCAAGCACGGCATCCTCATCGTCGAGTTCGCCAACCAGTTGCGCCATGAGCGCGGCCTGTCGGTGCGCGAAGCGGTCGAGGAAGCGGCCGCGATCCGCCTGCGCCCGGTGCTGATGACCACCGCAGCGATGGTGCTGGGGGTGATCCCGCTGCTACTCGCCACCGGTGCCGGCGCGGTCAGCCGCTTCGACATTGGCGTGGTGATCGCCACCGGCATGAGCGTGGGCACGCTGTTCACCCTGTTCGTGCTGCCGTGCGTGTATACGCTGCTGGCCAAGCCTGACCCGAAACCCACGCAGGACAGCGCGCCCGCCCCGGCGCAATGAAAGAAAAAGCCCCGCTGACGCGGGGCTTTTTCTTCAGGCAGAACCTCCGGCAGCGAGGCAGCCGGGAGCTACCCATCCTCCGGCGATCATTCCGGCGCCCCCACCACTCCCAGCCCCAATGAAAAGCCCCCGGCATCGCTACCGGGGGCTCGACGCCATCCCTGCCGATCAGGCCGGCTGACGCTGCATCGCACCGCTGTCACGCTCGCCCTTGAGGCTCCAGCTCTTCAGGTGCTCGAGGCTCGCGCGGTAGGGTTTCAGGCCGCTCGCCAGCAGGACGGCGCCCGCCAGCAGCGCCACCAGGGAGACGATCAGCAACGAATAGCGCAGCGCCATGTCGTCGGCGAAAACGTAGTCGGTCACCAGGGCGATCGCGGTCGGACCGACACCCAGCCCCAGCAGCGTCACCACGAACAGGTAAATGGCCGAGGCCTGACCGCGCATGGAGTTGGGCATGATTTCCTGGATCGCCGCCGGGGCGACACCGAACGGCATGCTGAGGAAGAATACGATGGGCGCCATCAGCGCGGCGGCAGCGTTGCCGCTCTCCAGCAGCGGATAAACCAGGCTGAACGGAATCGCCAGGCAGGCTGCCAGCAGGCCGACGCGCATGTTGGCGTCGGTGCGTCCGCGCTTGGCCCAGTAGTCCGCCAGGCGGCCGCCGAAGACGATGCCCAGGCAGCCGAACACGGCGACGATGCTGCCGTACACCACCCCCACATGGCCGGCGTCCCAACCGTAGGTGCGGACGAAGAAGGTCGGCACCCACGCGCCGCTGCCATAGCTGGCGAAGGAGATGCAGGCGAAGCCGAAGTTATGGCAGATCACCGTCTTGCGGTTGGCACGCAGGTAGGCCCCCACCTCGCTCATCGGCACCACCACGCCGGCACCTACGCCACGTCGGGTAGGCTCCTTCACTGCCAGCATCAGCAGGGTGAAGAGCACGCCGGCGGCGCCGAGGATCAGGAAGATGAGCTGCCAGGGACGCACTTCGCCGAGGATCGGCAGGTGCACGTCCCCCTGGGCCGAAGCGAACTTGATGACCAGGCCGCCGAGCAGGAAGGCCAGGCCGGAACCGAGGTAGATGCCCATCGAGTAGACGCTGATGGCCGTGGCGCGGCGCTGCGTCGGGAAACTGTCGGCGATCAGCGAATAGGCGGCCGGCGACAACGCTGCCTCGCCCACACCCACGCCGACACGGAACAGCAGAAAGTGCCAGTACTGCCGAGCAAGGCCGCAGGCAGCAGTCATGGCGCTCCAGATCAGCACACCGACGGTGATCAGCCCGCGCCGGCTGCGGCTATCGGCCATGCGCCCGAGCGGAATGCCGCACAGGGTGTAGAACAGCGCGAAGGACAGCCCCATCAGAAGGCTCATCTGCGTATCGCTGATTTCCAGATCGCGACGGATCGGGCCGACCAGCAGGTTGAGGATCTGGCGGTCGATGAAGGAAAGCACGTAGGCGACCATGAGGATCGCAACCGTGGACCATGCCACGAGGCTGGAAGGGTAGCCGTTATTGTTGTTGTTCATGCCGGGCTCCTGGAACGCCGCCAACGCGGCGGTGGCGAAGGGGGGAACCCGCAGAGTAGGCATTGAGGACGACGCGCGCGCCCACTATCAGGTCGCTGAATGCGTGCGGCGACCGTTGACTGATGAACAGGCAGTCAGAGATTGGCCGGAGAGTTCCCGCAGGGAGCTACCGCTTCGGCTCCCCCTGGAAAATGGCCTGCGCCTGTTGGCCCGTCCCGTTGGATGGAGCGGGCGTGCCAGGAAACACCGTTGCGCCAGACCGGTTCAGATCGCCTGCGGCGTCCGCTCGCACAGCTTCGCCAGTGCGCGCGCCCACAGCTCCTGATCGTTCAGGCAGGGGACCAGTATCAGTTCCTCCCCGCCGGCTGCGCGGAACTGCTCGCTGCCACGCTGGCCGATTTCTTCCAGTGTTTCGATGCAGTCGGCGACGAACGCCGGGCACATCACCAGCAGGCGCTTCACGCCCTGCCGGGCGAGCTTCTCCAACTGCGCCTCGGTGTAGGGTTCGATCCACTTGTTGCGGCCAAGCCGAGACTGGAAAGACACCGACCAGCGTCCATCGGCCAGCCCGGCCCCGGCGGCGAAATCCTCCGCGGTTCGCAGGCACTGGCTGCGGTAGCAGACCGCCATGACGTCTTCGTGCACACCTCGGCTGGAACTGGCGGTGAGGTCGTGGCTCTTGTCCTTCACCAGCTTGCGGATATGCGATTCGGGCAGGCCGTGGAAGCTCAGCAACAGGTGGTCATAGGGTTGTTCGAGATAGGGCCGCACACTGTCCAGCAGGGCCTGACGGTATTCCGGCTCGGCGAAGAATGGCGGCAACATCTTCAGCTCCAGTTTCAGGCCACGCTCGCGCATCACCCGCCGGGCTTCCTCGATGGCGGTAGTGGTGGTGCTGTCGGCGAACTGCGGATAGAGCGGTGCGAAGGTCACCTGGGTAATGCCCTGCTCGCTCAGGCGCACCAGCGCCGACTCGATGGACGGCTCGCCGTAGCGCATGCCCAGCTCCACCGGGCCATGCGCCCAGAAAGGTCGGATCGCATCCTGCAGACGGCGGCTGAGCACGATGAGCGGCGACCCCTCCTCCCACCAGATCGACGAATAGGCGTGGGCCGATTCCTCCGGACGCTTGCGCAGGACCAGAGACACCAGCAGGCGGCGAACCGGCCACGGCAGGTCGATCACATAGGGGTCCATGAGGAACTGGTCGAGGTAGCGGCGCACGTCCTCGACCCGCGTGGAAGCCGGCGAGCCCAGGTTGACCAGCAGGAGGGCGTTTTGCGTCATGTACAGTCCTTAGAATCATCGCCGGGCCAGCCCGGCAAGGGTTGCGCAGTTTACACGCGGCGGCGCGCCAGACGGCCTGCCGCCATTGCCGCAGAGACAGCGGATCGCCCGCTCAATGCTGCTCGCGCAGCACATCCTGGAGCGCCGCCGGCAGCTCGGGGAAACGGAAGGTAAAGCCGGCGTCCAGCAGACGCCTGGGCACCACGCGCTGTCCGCCCAGCAGCAGCACCGCCAGCTCGCCCAGGATCAGACGCAAGGCAAAGCCGGGAACGCCCAGCACAGCCGGCCGGTGCAGCGCGCGCCCCAGCTCGCGGGTGAAGTCGCGGTTGCGGGCCGGCTGCGGCGCGCAGGCATTATAGGGACCCGCGGCATCGGCCCGACGCAAAAGAAAATCGATGAGGGCGATCTGGTCTTCGATATGGATCCATGACATCCACTGCCGGCCACTGCCCAACTGACCGCCCAGCCCGAGACGGAATGGCGGCAGCATGCGCTTGAGGAAACCACCCTCGGGCGCCAGCACCAGCCCGGTGCGCACCAGCACTACGCGCACGTCCAGCGCCTCGGCCTCGCGGGCGACCTGCTCCCAGGCCAGGCACAGCTCGCTGGCGAAATCCTCGCCGGCCGCCGAGCTGTTCTCCTCCAGCGGCCGCTCGCCAGCATCGCCGTACCAGCCCACCGCCGATCCGTTGATCAACACCGCGGGACGCTGGCTGCGGCTTTCCAGCCAGTCCACCAGGCGCTCGGTCAGGCGCACCCGGCTATCCCACAGCAGTGCCTTGCGTTTCGCGCTCCAGGGCCTGTCGGCGATCGGCTCGCCCGCCAGGTTGACCACTGCATCCAGCGGCTCGTCGCCATAGGCAGCGAAATCGGCGATCCCGCGGACCTGCTCGCCACAAAGCGCGGCAACACGTTGCGGCTGGCGACTCAGCGCGGTCAGGCGATGCCCGGCGGCGCTCCAGTGGCGGCACAGGCGGCGGCCGATCAGACCGGTACCGCCGGTCAACAGAATGTGCATGACGAACTCCTTGTTTCGTGGCTCCACCTAGCATCAGTCTGGACGAGTGAGCGGAGCTTGCAGCTACCCGGACAGTATCGAGCGTCTACGCTGTATTTGCCGGAACCGTCTCGCCCTCATTCATGAAGGAACCGATGCGGCGACGAAGGTTCCGATGATCGGACTCCCACTGATAGCGAGCACGATTGCAACAAATGTAATTGTACAGATCAAACAGTTTGTACAAGATAACTCCACTCGTTACTCTGAAAAAATACAACCAACGAGGCACGTCATGAGCGCCCCCATTGCCATCATTGGCACCGGCATCGCCGGACTGTCTGCCGCCCACGCCCTACGCGACGCCGGACAGGATGTCCAGTTGTTCGACAAGGGCCACGGCAGCGGCGGCCGGATGGCCAGCAAGCGCAGCGAAGCCGGTGCCCTCGATCTCGGTGCGCAATATTTCACCGCCCGGGATCGGCGCTTCCTCGATGCCATCCAGAAATGGCGCGAGCAAGGCTGGGTCGCCGAATGGGACCCGGCCCTCTATCAGTACCGCGACGGCGAGCTCAGTCCCTCGCCGGACGAACAGCCGCGCTGGGTCGGCGCGCCGCGCATGAGCGCCATTACCCGCGCCCTGCTGCAGGACCAGACCGTCACCTTCTCGTGCCGCATCACCGAGGTCTATCGCGGTGAAGAGCACTGGCACCTGCAGGACTCCGAAGGGCAGACCCACGGCCCCTTCAGCCGCGTGCTGGTCGCAACGCCGGCCCCCCAGGCCGCCGCCCTGCTGGCCAGCGCGCCGAAGCTGGCAGCCGCCGCCGCCAGCATTGCGATGGAGCCGACCTGGGCTGTCGCCCTGGCCTTCCGCGAGCCCCTGGACACGCCGGTGCAGGGTTGTTTCGTGCATGAAGGCCCGCTGTCCTGGCTGGCCAGCAACCACTCCAAGCCCGGCCGCGACGAACAGCTCGATACCTGGGTGCTGCACGCCGCAAGCGGCTGGAGCAAACAGCACATCGACCTCCCCAAGGAGAGCGTGATCGAGCACCTGCGTGGAGCCTTTGCCGAGCTGATCGGCTGCGCCGTGCACGCGCCGGACTTTGCCCTCGCCCATCGCTGGCTCTATGCGCGGCCAATGGAAGCACATCAGTTCGGCGCCCTCGCCGATGCCGACCTGGGCATCTACGCCTGTGGCGACTGGTGCCTTTCCGGCCGTGTCGAAGGTGCCTGGCTCAGTGGCCTGGAGGCCGCGCGCCGGCTGCTGGAACACCTCTGATCCCACCCGCTCTCGCTTCCTCTGAACGGGCGCGGCGCGGATGGCAGAGCCCCAAATACTTGTACAAACCTTTGCATCTGTACAAGCCACCAACTATGCTGACCGACAGTTGTACAAACATCGAAACCTGTACAAGAAATAGGTCCGCAATATGTCCAGTACCCCACACAAGCCAAAGCTCGCCATCAGCGCCTGTCTGCTGGGCGAGCCTGTACGCTTCAACGGCGGACACAAGGCTTCCCGCCTCTGCCTGGAGGTACTGGGCCAGCACTTCGAGTTCGTTCCCGTCTGTCCGGAAGTCGCCATCGGCCTGGGAGTGCCGCGGCCAACCCTGCGTCTGAGCGGCGAACACGACGCCCCCCGTGCCGTGACTCAGCAGGGCGAGCGGCGTGACGTCAGCGAGGCGCTGCGTGGCTATGGTCGCGAGCAGGCCGAGCGGCTGCGGGACATCTGCGGCTACATATTCATGCAGCAATCGCCATCCTGCGGCCTGCATCGGGTCAAGCTGTACCGCGACGACGGCCAGTTACAGCCGCCGGGCACGCGCGGCCTGTATGCACAGGCGTTCTGCGCAGCGCGGCCGGAACTGCCGGTGGAGGAAGAAGGCCGCCTGAACGACCCAGTGCTGCGCGAGAACTTCCTTACCCGGGTGTTCGCCTGCTCGGCCTGGCGTGCGCTCAATGCCGACGGCCTGAGCCGCGCCGGCGTGATCGCCTTCCACTCGCGCTACAAATACCAGTTGATGGCGCATAACCCACGCCAGTACAGCGTGCTCGGACAGCGCCTGGCGAAGATCGGCGACGAACCGCTGGAGACCTTCGCCCCGCGTTACTTCCAGGACTTCATGCAGGCACTGGGCAACTGCGCCACCCGCGGCACTCACAGCAATGTCCTGCAGCACCTGGCGGGTTACTTGAAGCACGCCCTGCCAGCGACGGAGAAGTCCGAACTGCAACAACTGATCGAGCAGTACCGCTGCGGCATCATCCCGCTGGTGGTTCCGCTCACCCTGCTCAAACACCACTTCCGCCTGCACCCGCATCCCTACGTCCAGGCCCAGGCCTACCTGCAGCCGCACCCGGAAACGCTCAGCCTGCGTAACGCCATCTGAACCGATACAGGCCCCCCATGACCCTCGACGCACCTCATTGCGAAGCCGACGACGATTACCGCCAGGCCCTGGCCGACGGCTGGCTGCCCATCCGCGAAGTGGCGCGGCGTACCGGGGTCAACCCGGTAACGCTGCGCGCCTGGGAGCGGCGCTACGCACTGGTGGTGCCGCAGCGCACGCCCAAGGGCCACCGGCTTTACTCGCAGGAGCAGATAGAACGCATCCAGGCGATCCTCACCTGGCTCGCCCGCGGCGTGGCGGTGAGCAAGGTTCGTGCGCTGCTGGACAACGGCGCCGCTCCTGCCGCCAGCAAGGGAGCGTCCCCCTGGGACGAATTACTGCAGCACTGCGTCGAATCCGTCGCCCGGATCAACGAGCGTCAGCTCGACGAACTGTTCAATGGCGCACTGGCGATCTACCCGGCGCAAACCCTCTGCGAATACCTGATGCTGCCGCTGCTGGAGCAACTGGAGTGGCGCTGGCAGGGACAATTCGGCGCGCAATTGGAGCGGGTGTTC
This sequence comes from Pseudomonas triclosanedens, assembly GCF_026686735.1. Taxonomy (NCBI): domain Bacteria; kingdom Pseudomonadati; phylum Pseudomonadota; class Gammaproteobacteria; order Pseudomonadales; family Pseudomonadaceae; genus Pseudomonas; species Pseudomonas triclosanedens. The sequence goes on from NZ_CP113432.1 coordinate 5,102,945, forward strand.
TTCCACACCTGGCTGCGCAGCAAGTTCGGAACCCGCCTTTACCATCACAAGCGCCAGCAGCGTGGTGCACCGCTGCTGCTGGTGAACCAGTCGGAGCTGCCACTGGAGCCTGGGCTGTGGCTCAGCGCCTGGCTGGCCAGCAGCGCCGGCTGTCCGCTGGAAGTGTTCGACTGGCCGCTGCCGCCAGGCGAACTGGCCCTTGCCGTGGAACGCCTCAGTCCGCGCGCCGTGCTGCTGTACTCCAGCCAGGCCCTGAACCTTTCCCAGTTGCCGCGTCTGCTGGCCGGTGTCGATTGCCCACGCCTGCTGGCCGGTGCAGCCGCGCATATCCATCATGAGGAACTGGCAGGCATGTCGCTGCACCTGGCGGGCAGTCCACTCGAGGCCATGCAGTGTCTGCAGGAGCTCGACCTGTTCAACGGGGAGCAGGCATGAGGCGGCAACTGGTCTGGTTGCGCTGTGACCTGCGCCTGCGGGACAACACGGCGCTCGCCGCAGCCGCCGAGCGCGGACCGGTGATCGCACTGTTCCTGCTCAGCCCCGCCCAGTGGCGCGAACACGACGATGCCGCCTGCAAGATCGACTTCTGGCTGCGCAACCTTCACGAGCTGCGCCGCGAGCTCGCCGGGCTGAACATTCCCCTGCTGGTACGCACGGCGGATCGCTGGAGCGACTCGGCGGGGGTAATCGCCCGGTTGTGCCACGACCTGGATATCGAGACCGTACACGTCAACGAAGAGTACGGGGTGAACGAAGCGGCACGAGACAGCAGGGTCAAGGCCGAACTCGCGCGCCACGGCCTCGGCTGGCGCAGCTATCTCGACCAGTTGCTCTTCGCCCCCGGCACCGTGCTAAGCAAAGGCGGTGGCTACTTCCAGGTCTACGGCCAGTTCCGCAAGGTCTGCTACGAACGGCTGAACGCCGGGGTTCCGCCGCTGCAACCGATGCCGCCCCGACAAGCCCCCCTGGCGTTGGCCAGCGACCCGATTGCCGAGCGCATCGCAGGATTCGACCCTCCCTCGCAGGATTTGCGCGATCACTGGCCGGCTGGCGAAAGGGAGGCCCACGAGCGTCTGCAAGGCTTCTGCGACGAACGCCTCGGCAGCTATCACGACTGCCGCGACTTTCCCGCCACCGACGGCACCAGCGGGCTCTCGCCCTATCTCGCCGCTGGCGTGCTCTCGCCCCGCCAATGCCTGCACGCGGCGCTGGCCAGCAATCACGGGGAGTTCGAAACCGGAGGCAGCGGCGCGGTCACCTGGATCAACGAACTGCTCTGGCGCGAGTTCTACAAGCATATTCTCGTAGGCTTTCCGCGCGTCAGCCGGCACCGCGCCTTCCGCCTGGAAACCGAGGCGTTGTCCTGGCGTCGCTCGGTGACGGAACTGGAGGCCTGGCAGCAAGGACGCACCGGCTTCCCGATCATCGACGCCGCAATGCGCCAGCTACTGGCCACCGGCTGGATGCACAATCGCCTGCGCATGGTTGTGGCGATGTTCCTGACCAAGAATCTGCTGATCGACTGGCGGGAAGGCGAACGCTGGTTCATGCGCCACCTGATCGACGGCGACCTGGCCGCGAACAACGGCGGCTGGCAGTGGAGCGCTTCCACCGGCACCGACGCCGTGCCCTACTTCCGCATCTTCAACCCGATATCCCAGTCCGAACGCTTCGACCCGGAAGGCCGCTTCATTCGCCGCTGGATACCGGAACTCGCGGCGCTGGATGCACGCACGATGCACGATCCGGCGAAGCTCGGCCTGTTCGGCGCCGCCGGTTATCCACAGCCGATGGTTGACCTTTCTATCACGCGGGAACGAGCCCTGCTCGCCTTCAAGAATCTCTCGGCACGGCGTTGACGGCCACAAAAAAGCCGGACGCAGATCCGGCTCCTTTGTCAGCGTCCTGTTACAGAGGCTGCGTGAAATAAAGGCTGTAAGACTCGATACCGTCGTTGGGCTGGCTGATACCGGCGTTGGAGTAGTGCATCGCACGAAGGCCGATCTTCTGGCCGCCGTTGAACTTCAGGCCAACGCCCAGGCGATCCTCGAAGTTGAAGGCGCCACCCAGGTCCTGGTCACCGACGCGGGAACCGCTGAACAGCGCCACGCCGATACCGGCTTCTACGAAGGGCTGCACCGTCTGGCCAGAGAACTCGTAGACGAAGACCGGGCTGAACGAGAGCGAGTGACGGCCGCTGGCCTGGTCACCGCCTTCCCAATAGGTGTAGCCGGCATCCCAGTAGCCGGTCAGGCGCCCCGTGGAACTCTCCCACCAACTCTTGTCCCAGTCCATGCCCAGCCCCAGGCGATAGGTCATGGTGTTCTGGCCAGTGAAGCCAACGGCTCCAGTGACGCTGGCAGCCTGCGCGGTAACGACTTGCCCCAGGGAGAGCGCGGCCAAGGCGGCCAGCGAGAGTAGTTTCTTCATCGGAACGTCCTTAATTTAGAAAGCTGAATGAAAAATCCCCGCGAATAGCCACAGATTATAAGACCATTTGTCAGATGTGGCTGACAGACCATAGTGGATAGCTAGCTATATTTTTTGAATCAGCCCGGGAACAGGCTGACCGTTTCGGCGCTGCCCCAGAGCACAGGCATCACCCGTTCGAAGGTTTCGACAGCGCCAGTGGTCCAGAACTCGTTTTTTTTCACCGGCCCCTCGCCGAGCAGATCGCGCGAGCGCAGCAGACGCTCCAACTGTCGCGCAACCGCGGCACCGGTATCGATCAGAGAGATGTCCTGCGGGATCAGCTCACGCAGCAGCGGGCGCAGGAACGGATAATGGGTGCAACCCAGGATCAGCGTGTCGCATCCCTCGGCCAGCAAGGGCTCGACATAGCCCCTGAGCAGTTGGCGAGTCTGCGGCCCGCTCAGATCGCCCGCCTCGATGCGCTCCACAAGGCCAGGGCAGGGCTGGGTGATCACCCGCACATCGCCGGCGAAGCGATCGAGCAACGCAGCGAAACGCGCGCTCTTTAGAGTGCCGGTTGTCGCCAGTACGCCGACCACGCCGCTGCGAGTCGCCTCGGCGGCCGGCTTGACCGCTGGCTCCATCGCGACGATCGGCACCTGTGGATACTGCTCGCGCAGATCGGCGGCAGCGGCGGCGGTGGCGGTGTTGCACGCCAACACCAGTGACTTCGCGCCGCGCGCGAGGAGGAACTGGGCGATGATGCGGCAGCGTGTACGGATGTATTCGGGGGTTTTCTCGCCGTAGGGCACGTGCCCGCAGTCGGCGAAATAGATCAGCGACTCGCCGGGCAGCCGGGCGCGGATTTCATGGAGGACGCTGAGCCCGCCGACGCCGGAGTCGAAGACGCCGATCGGCGCTGCGTCAGCCATGCGCAGCTCCGCATACGGCGCACTGCGGATCGCGTTTGACCCGCAGTTCGCGGAAGCGCGAGCCCAACGCGTCGATCAGTAACAGGCGTCCCACCAGCGGCTCGCCGAAACCGGCCAGCAGTTTCAGCGCTTCCAGCGCCTGCAGGCTGCCCACCAGCCCCACCAGCGGGCCAACCACACCGGCCTCGCTGCAAGTCAGTTCGGCTTCGCTGCCGTGACCATACAGGCAGTGGTAGCAGGGGCTGTCGTCGCGGCGCGGATCGAATACCGAGAGCTGGCCTTCCAGGCGAATTGCTGCGCCGCTTACCAGCGGCTTCTTCGCGGCAACGCAGGCGGCGTTGACCGCCTCGCGGGTCCCGAAGTTGTCACAGCAATCCAGTACCAGATCGACCGCGGCGATGGCTGCACCGAGGGAGTCTGCATCCAGTGCCTGGCGATGGGCGACCAGTTTCACGTCGGGGTTCAGGGCGGTCAGGCGGGTGATGGCGGAGTCCACTTTGCCCACGCCGACGCTGTCGGTGCCGTGAATGATCTGCCGCTGCAGGTTGGTCAGGTCGACCGTGTCGAAGTCCGCCAGGTGCAGTTCGCCAATGCCGGCTGCAGCCAGATACAGCGCTACCGGAGCGCCGAGACCGCCAAGGCCGACGATCAGCACGCGGCTGCCCTTCAGGCGCATCTGGCCGTCAACGTCGATCTGCGGCAGGAGGATCTGCCGGCTGTAACGCAGCAGTTCGTTGTCGGTCAGCATGTCCAGCACCCCAGGCTGATGCGCTCGTGGCCACCCAGGTCACGGCGGCTTTCCACGGCGCTGAATCCACGACCGAGCAACAGGTCGCGCACGGCGTCGGGCTGGTCGCAGCCGTGCTCGAGCATCAGCCAGCCACCGTCTTCCAGGTGGTTGGGGGCCTGCTCGATGATCAGGCGAATATCGTCGAGCCCGTCATGCCCGGACACCAGCGCGCTCGACGGCTCGAAACGCACGTCGCCCTGCTTGAGATGCGGGTCGCTGCCGGGAATGTAGGGCGGATTGCTGACGATCAGCGCAAAACGCTCACCAGCCAGTGCGGAAAACCAGTGGCTGACGTTGAACGCGGCATTGTTCAGGCGCAGACGCTCGCGGTTGCGCTCAGCCAGCGCCACAGCCTCAGGAATACGGTCCACACCCAGCACATGCCAGCTCAGACGCTCGCAGGCCAGCGCCAGGGCGATGGCGCCAGTGCCGGTGCCAAGGTCGAGCACACGGGCGGGCGCAGCCGGCAGCAGTTCCAGCGCCGTCTCCACCAGCAACTCGGTGTCCGGACGCGGAATCAGGGTATGCGGCGCGACCTCCAGGTCCAGGCTCCAGAACCCCTGGCGGCCCAGGATGTAGGCCACCGGCTCGCCGGCGATGCGGCGGGCCATGAAGGCGTCGAAGAGGTCATGGGCTTCGCGACTGACCACGCGCTCCGGCCAGGTGCGCAGGAAGCTGCGCGGCTTGCCCAGCGCTGCGGCGAGCAGCAACTCGGCATCCAGGCGCGCTGTCGGCGAGTCCGGCAGTCGCGCTTCGCTGAGCAGGGTCATGATGGTTGCCATCGTCGCTATCTCAATCGCCGAGCGCGGCCAGTTGGTCGGCCTGGAATTCCTGCAGCAGCGGCTCGATCACCTGCTCCACCGCGCCTTCCATCACCTCTCCCAGGGAGTAGAGGGTGAGGTTGATACGATGGTCGGTGACGCGCCCCTGCGGGAAATTGTAAGTGCGGATGCGCTCGGAGCGGTCGCCGGACCCCACCAGCAGCTTGCGGGTACTGGCGATCGCCTGCTGTGCGGCGGCCTGCTGCTGGTCGTTGAGCCTGGCCGCAAGCCAGGCCATCGCCTTGGCGCGGTTCTTGTGCTGCGAGCGCTCCTCCTGGCACTCGACCACGATACCCGACGGGATGTGCGTGATGCGCACCGCCGAGTCTGTCTTGTTCACGTGCTGGCCACCGGCACCGGACGAGCGATAGGTATCGACGCGCAAGTCGGCGGGATTGATCTCGATGGCGGCCTGCTCGTCCGGCTCCGGCAGAACCGCCACGGTGCAGGCCGAGGTATGGATGCGCCCCTGGGATTCGGTTTCCGGCACGCGCTGAACGCGATGCGCTCCGGACTCGAACTTGAGCTTGGCGTAGACGTTGTCGCCCTCGACGCGGGCGATCACTTCTTTGTAGCCACCGTGCTCGCCCTCGTTCTCGGACATGATCTCCACCCGCCAACCCTGCTTCTCGGCGTAGCGCGAGTACATGCGGAACAAGTCGCCGGAGAAGATCGCCGCTTCGTCGCCACCGGTGCCGGCGCGGATTTCCAGGAATACGTTGCGGCCGTCGTTGGGGTCCTTGGGCAACAGCATGCGTTGCAGGCGATCCTCCAGCCCCGCCAGGCGTGACTTGGCCTCGGCCGCTTCCTCCTCGGCCATCTCGCGCAGGTCGGGGTCGCTGTCCTTGAGCAATGCCTGGGCACCCTCGAGGTCGGACTGAACCTTGCGGAACTCGCGGAAAGCAAGAATGACCGGCTCGACCTCGGCGTATTCACGAGAGTAGGCGCGGAACTTGGTCTGATCACTGATCACCTCGGCATCGCCCAGAAGCGCAGTCAGCTCTTCATAGCGGTCGCTCAGAGTGTCCAGCTTTCGCAGCAGGGACGCTTTCATCGCTTGTCAGTGCCCTCCTCGAGGGCGAACAGTTCCTGCGCAAGGGTCAGCGCATCGATGCGGCCCTCGGCGGAGAGTTTCTTCATCTGCACGCTGGGCGCATGCAGCAACTTGTTGGTCAGGCCACGAGCGAGCTGCGCCATGACTTCCATTGGATCGGCGCCATTGGCCAACAGCCGCTGGGCCTTCTGGGTTTCTTCGTCGCGCAGGCGCTCGGCCTGCTGGCGATAGGCGCGCAGCACATCGACGGCGGCCAGCTCGCGCAGGCGCAGCATGAATTCGTGTACGCCATCGCCCACCAGCTCCTCGGCGGCCTGGGCGGCGCCCTGGCGGCTCTTGAGGTTTTCCGCGACCACCTCGTGAAGGTCGTCGACGCTATAGAGGTAGACGTCTTCCAGTTCGCCGACTTCCGGCTCGATATCGCGCGGCACGGCGATGTCGACCATGAACATCGGCTTGTGCCGGCGCTGCTTCAACGCACGCTCCACCGCCCCCTTGCCGAGGATCGGCAACTGGCTGGCGGTGGAACTGATGACGATGTCACTGTTGGCCAGCTCATCCGGCATGTCCGCCAGCAGGATGGCGCGTGCGCCGAACTGCTCGGCCAGCACGCTGGCGCGCTCCAGCGTGCGGTTGGCGACCACGATGCGCTTCACACCCTGCTCGTGCAGGTGGCGGGCGACCAGCGTGATTGTCTCGCCGGCGCCGATCAGCAACGCCTGGCTACGGCTCAGGTCGCTGAATATCTGCCGGGCCAGGCTCACCGCGGCGAAGGCGACGGATACCGGGTTCTCGCCGATGGCGGTATCGGTACGCACCGTCTTGGCCGTACTGAAGGTGGCCTGGAACAGCCGACCGAGCATCGGGCCGATGGTGCCGGCCTCACGGGCTACCGCGTAGGCCGACTTCATCTGGCCGAGAATCTGCGGCTCGCCCAGCACCATCGAGTCGAGACCGGCGGCGACGCGCATCATGTGACGCACGGCGTCTTCGTCCTGATGCACGTAGGCGCAGGCACGCAGCTCGTCGATTCCCAAGCCGTGGTAATCGGCCAGCCAGGCGAGCACGTCGCCGGAATCGGGGTGCTCGATCTCCAGGTAGAGTTCGCTGCGGTTACAGGTCGAGAGAATCGCGGCTTCGCGGCTGGAGGTCAGACGGCAGAGCAACTGCAGGGCCTCGACCATCTGCTCGGGAGTAAAAGCCACGCGCTCGCGGACGGCCACGGAAGCGGTCTTGTGGTTGATGCCGAGGGCAATGAAGGCCATGCAGAGTCGCTGAGCTGATCGGAAAGCCCACAATTGTCCTACGTCGCCCGATGGAGGACAACCACCCGCGACGGATCGCACACTCGCAACCGCCTGAAGCCCCGGATACAGCGCTTGCCCATGTGCTTGCCACATTCCTTATGTCATGATGGGCCCCATTTCGCAGGTTAGGCCATCATCCTTCCTCTATGAACAAGTCTCTTGCGCTGCTGACTGCTCTGCTGCTGCTCGGCGGCTGCCAGTCTCTCTCCCATAAAAGCCCGGACGGTTCTTCCGCCGAGAAGGACAAGGCCGCCGCCGCCCAGAAGGACCAGAAATACGGCTCCTTCAGCGAAGAGACCCTGTATTCGCTACTGCTGGCCGAGTTGGCCGGCCAGCGTAACCGCTTCGATATCGCACTTTCCAATTACGTAGAGCAGGCCCGCGCCACGCAGGATCCGGGCGTCGCCGAGCGCGCATTTCGCATCGCCGAATACCTGGGCGCCGACCAGGAAGCCCTGGACACCGCGCTGATCTGGGCCAAGGCCGCACCGGACAACCTCGACGCCCAGCGCGCCGCGGCGATCCAACTGGCACGCACCGGCCAGTACGACGAGTCGATGGTGTACATGGAAAGGGTCCTGAACGGGCAGGGAGACACCCACTTCGACTTCCTCGCGCTTTCCGCCGCCGAGACCGATCCCGACACCCGCGCAGGCCTGCTGCAGAGCTTCGATCGCCTGCTGAAGAAGTACCCGGACAACGGCCAGTTGCTGTTCGGCAAGGCCCTGCTGCTACAGCAGGACGGCCGCCCGCAGGAAGCCCTGCACCTGCTGGAAGACAATGCCGCGAGCAAGCACGACGTCGCCCCGCTGCTGCTGCGCGCACGCCTGCTGCAAAGCATGAAGCGCAGCAGCGAAGCGCTGCCATTGCTCAAGAACGGCATCAAGGAACACCCCGACGACAAGCGTGTGCACCTGGCCTACGCACGCCTGTTGGTGGAGCAGAACCGCCTGGACGAAGCCAAGGCCGAGTTTTCCGCGCTGGTAGAACAGTTCCCCGACGACGACGACCTGCGCTTCTCGCTTGCCCTGGTCTGCCTAGAAGCCCAGGCGTGGGACGAAGCCAAGGTGTACCTGCAGGAGCTGGTCGAGCGTGACAGCCATGTCGACTCCGCCCACTTCAACCTGGGGCGCCTGGCAGAAGAACAGAAAGCCCCGGAAACCGCCCTCAAGGAGTACGCCTTGGTCGGCCCTGGCAACGACTTCCTCCCGGCCCAGTTGCGCCAGACGGAAATCCTGCTCGACCAGAAGCGCATCGATGAGGCATCCCGCCGCCTCGCCGATGCCCGCGAGCGCCAGCCGGACTACGCCATCCAGCTGTACCTGATCGAAGCCGAAGGCCTTTCCAACCGCGATCAGGTCGAGCGCGCCTGGCAAGCCATCCAGCAGGGTCTCAAGCAATTCCCGGACGACCTGAACCTCCTCTACACACGCTCAATGCTCGCCGAGAAGCGCAACGACCTTGCCCAGATGGAACAGGACCTGCGCCTGATCATCCAGCGCGAACCGGACAATGCTATGGCGCTCAACGCCCTGGGCTATACCCTGGCCGACCGCACCACCCGCTACAGCGAAGCCAAGGACCTGATCCAGAAAGCCCACTCGCTGAACCCGGACGACCCGGCAATCCTGGACAGCCTGGGCTGGGTGAACTATCGACTGGGCAATCTCAGCGAAGCGGAAGGCTACCTGCGCAAGGCGCTGGAGCGCTTCCCCGACCACGAAGTCGCCGCTCATCTGGGCGAAGTACTCTGGGCCCAGGGCAAGCAGGGCGAAGCCCGCAAGGTCTGGGCCACCGCCCTGCAGAACCAACCTGACAGCGCCGTCCTGCGCGAAACCATGATGCGCCTGACCGGCTCCGGAACTCTCTGATCCATGCGTCTACGTCACCTGCTCGGCTCCGTCGCCCTCGTCCTCCTGGCGGGCTGTGCCGGCCTCGGCCCCCGGGAAGCCCTGGAAGGCCAAGGCAACGCCACCGCCTGGAACGCCCACAAGGCCCGCATCGCCACCCTCGACGGCTGGCAGATCGACGGCAAGGTCGGCATCCGCGCCCCCAAGGACTCCGGCAGCGGCACCTTGTTCTGGCTACAACGCCAGGACTACTACGACATCCGCCTGTCCGGCCCGCTTGGCCGTGGCGCGGCGCGCCTGACCGGCCGCGAGGGCGCAGTCACCCTCGAAGTCGCCGGTCAGGGCCGCTACGAATCGACCTCCCCGGAAGCACTGCTTGAAGAACAGCTGGGCTGGCGCCTGCCGGTCTCCCACCTGCTCTGGTGGATCCGCGGCCTGCCCGCGCCGGATAGCAAGAGCCGCCTGACCCTCGACGGCGACAGCCACCTGGCGAAGCTCGAACAGGACGGCTGGAACGTCGAATACACACGCTACAGCGAACAGAACGGCTACTGGCTACCCGAACGCCTGAAGCTACACGGCCAGGACCTGGACGTGACCCTCGTAGTGAAGACCTGGCAGCCGCGCCAATTGGGCCACTGACATGCAGCACCGCCTGACCCTGCCGGCGCCAGCCAAGCTCAACCTGTTCCTGCATATCAATGGCCGCCGCCCGGATGGCTATCACGAACTGCAGACACTCTTTCAATTCCTCGATCACGGCGACGACCTGCATTTCGCCGTGCGCGAAGACGGCGAAATCCGCCTGAACACCAGCATCGAGGGCGTTCCTCACGACAACAACCTGATCGTCAGGGCTGCGCGCCGGCTACAGGAACTATCGAACTGCAAGCTGGGAGCGGACATCTGGCTGGACAAGCGCCTGCCAATGGGCGGCGGCATCGGCGGGGGCAGCTCCGACGCGGCCACCACCCTGCTCGGCCTCAACCACCTGTGGCAGCTCGGCTGGGACGAGGACCAACTGGCCGCACTCGGCCTCACCCTGGGCGCCGACGTGCCGGTATTCGTGCGCGGGCATGCGGCCTTCGCCGAAGGGGTCGGCGAGAAGCTCACGCCAGTCGAACTGGAAGAGCCCTGGTTCCTCGTCGTTGTGCCGCAAGTCTTTGTCAGTACAGCAGAAGTTTTCTCCGATCCCGAGTTGACACGGGATACTCCGCCCATTAAAGTTCGCAGCCTTCTCGGGGTGGACGGTCATAATGACTGCCAGCCGGTCGTCGAGAAGCGTTACCCGGATGTACGTAACGCACTGATCTTGCTTGGTAAATTCACTGACGCAAGATTGACCGGAACCGGAGCTTGTGTGTTTGGGAGCTTCCCAAATCAAGGCGATGCTGATAAAGTCCGCCGCCAACTTCCGGCCACTCTGCCGAGCTTTGTCGCCCAGGGTCGCAACATCTCGATGTTGCACAGAAAGCTGCAAAGTCTGGCTTGAGAAGAATGCAATGCATTCGGTTGTACGATACAGGGGCGTCGCCAAGCGGTAAGGCAGCAGGTTTTGATCCTGCCATGCGTTGGTTCGAATCCAGCCGCCCCTGCCATTAACCCACAGGGTTATGCGTACAGCACCAACGAACACATTGCTCCGCAAGTTGTAAGCTACAGGGGCGTCGCCAAGCGGTAAGGCAGCAGGTTTTGATCCTGCCATGCGTTGGTTCGAATCCAGCCGCCCCTGCCATTTTCCTTCTGGCTCAACCGGGCCTACCTTCAAGCCGACACAGGTACTGCAGCGTGTCCAAAATGATGGTTTTCACGGGGAACGCCAACCCCGATCTGGCACGCCGTGTCGTACGGCAGCTGCACATCCCCCTCGGTGACGTCTCTGTCGGCAAGTTCTCCGACGGCGAAATCAGTGTTGAAATCAATGAAAATGTCCGCGGCAAGGACGTATTCCTGATTCAACCGACCTGCGCACCGACCAACGACAACCTGATGGAACTGGTGGTAATGGCCGATGCCTTCCGCCGCTCCTCGGCTACTCGTATCACGGCAGTCATCCCCTACTTCGGCTATGCCCGCCAGGATCGACGTCCTCGCTCCGCCCGCGTGGCAATCAGCGCCAAGGTCGTCGCCGACATGTTGACCGTAGTTGGCGTCAACCGCGTCCTGACCGTTGACCTGCACGCCGACCAGATCCAGGGTTTCTTCGATATCCCCGTCGACAACATCTACGGCTCGCCCGTACTGGTCGATGACATCGAGGACCAACGCTTCGAAAACCTGATGATCGTCTCCCCGGACATCGGTGGTGTAGTGCGCGCTCGCGCCGTCGCCAAGTCCCTGGGCGTTGATCTGGCCATCATCGACAAACGTCGTCCGAAGGCCAACCAGTCCGAAGTCATGCACATCATCGGAGATGTCGAAGGCCGTACCTGCGTCCTGGTCGACGACATGGTCGATACCGCCGGCACCCTCGGCCACGCAGCCAAGGCTCTGAAAGAGCACGGTGCCGCCAAGGTCATCGCCTACTGCACCCACCCAGTGCTGTCCGGCCGTGCCATAGAGAACATCGAGAATTCCGTACTGGACGAGCTGGTGGTGACCAACACCATCCCGCTGTCCGCTGCTGCACAAGCCTGTGGCCGCATCCGCCAGCTGGATATCGCTCCGGTTGTCGCTGAAGCCATGCGCCGCATCAGCAATGAAGAATCGATCAGCGCCATGTTCCGCTGAAGCGGAACAGAGCTGACGTAAAGCGCCTCGTCACGTCGATGGGGCATTAGCAAAATCGCCCGAACGCTGGTCGCAAGCGTCCGGGCGATCTTGTCATTCTGGAGATAATGAAATGGTTGATTTTGTACTGAATGCTCAAGAGCGTTCCGACCTGGGGAAAGGTGCGAGCCGCCGCCTGCGTCGTAATGCCGGCCTGATCCCGGCTGTGGTTTACGGCGGCGAGAAAGCCCCGCAATCCCTGACCCTGGAACTGCGCGAGATCTCTAAGCTGCTGGAAAACGAGGCTGCCTTCAGCCACGTGATCACCCTGAACGTCGGTGCCGCCAAGGAAACCGTACTGATCAAGGCCCTGCAGCGTCACCCGTCCAAAGGCTTCGTCATGCACGCTGACTTCCAGCGCGTCGTTGCCGGCCAGAAGCTGACCGCTCACGTTCCGCTGCACTTCGTGAACGAAGCCAACGCTGTTGGCGTGAAAGTTGGCGGCGGCGAGATCTCCCACGTGATCTCCGAAGTCGAAGTTTCCTGCCTGCCGAAAGACCTGCCGGAATTCATCGAAGTCGACCTGGCCAAAGTGGAACTGGGTCAGATCGTTCACCTGTCCGACCTCAAGCTGCCGAAAGGCGTAGAGCTGGTGCAACTGGCCCACGGTAACGACCTGGCCGTCGCCAACATCCACGCTTCCCGCGTAGTGAAAGAAGAAGGTGAAGGCGAAGCTGCTGCCGAGTAATCGCGCGCACCATTGCCTTTAAGGAAGGGGCTCCTGTCGTGACTGCCGTACAACTGATCGTTGGCTTGGGAAATCCCGGCCCTGAATACGACCAGACCCGGCATAACGCAGGGGCCCTTTTCGTTGAGCGCCTGGCCGATGCACAACGTGCCAGCCTGACTCTCGACAAGAAGTATTTCGGCCTCGTCGGCAAGTTCAGCCATAAGGGCCGTGATGTTCGTCTGCTGATCCCCACCACCTACATGAACCGCAGCGGCCAGGCCGTGGCGGCGCTCGCCGGCTTCTTCCGCATTCCGGTCGAAGCGATCCTGGTGGCGCACGATGAACTCGACATGCCTCCCGGCGTCGCCAAGCTCAAGAAGGGCGGCGGACACGGCGGGCACAATGGGCTGCGTGACATCATTGCCCAACTCGGCAACCAGAACGGTTTCCATCGCCTGCGGCTTGGCATCGGCCATCCGGGGCACAGCAGCCTGGTCTCCGGCTTCGTTCTTGGCCGCGCACCGCGCGCAGAACAGGAACTGCTAGACACCAGCATCGACTTCGCTCTCGGCGTGCTGCCGGAAATGCTCGACGGGGATTGGACCCGCGCGATGCAGAAGCTGCACAGCCAGAAGGCCTGATCACACCTCTTTTCCGCCATCTGGCGCGAGGGACCTAGCATGGGATTCAATTGCGGCATCGTCGGCCTGCCCAACGTCGGCAAGTCCACCCTGTTCAACGCCCTGACCAAATCCGGCATCGCGGCGGAAAATTTCCCCTTCTGCACCATCGAGCCGAACAGCGGCATCGTCCCGATGCCCGACGCGCGACTCGATGCGCTGGCCGAGATCGTCAAGCCCGAGCGCGTGATCCCAACCACGATGGAGTTCGTCGACATCGCCGGTCTCGTGGCGGGCGCATCCAAGGGTGAGGGTCTGGGCAACAAGTTCCTCGCCAACATCCGCGAAACCGACGCCATCGCCCATGTTGTGCGCTGCTTCGAAGATGAGAACGTCATCCACGTTTCCAATAGCGTCGACCCCAAGCGCGACATCGAGATCATCGATCTCGAACTGATCTTCGCCGACCTCGATAGCTGCGAAAAGCAACTGCAAAAGGTCGCGCGCAACGCCAAAGGCGGCGACAAGGACGCCATCGCGCAGAAGACCCTGCTGGAAAAACTCATCCCCCACTTCAGCGAAGGCAAGCCTGCCCGTTCGCTGATGAAGAACATGAGCGACGACGAGAAGCGCGCAGTGCGTGGCTTCCACCTGCTGACCAGCAAGCCGGTCATGTACATCGCCAACGTCGCCGAAGACGGCTTCGAGAACAACCCGCACCTGGATGTCGTTCGCGCCATCGCCGAAGAAGAAGGCGCTATGGTCGTGCCAGTTTGCAACAAGATCGAAGCCGAAATCGCCGAACTGGACGATGGCGAAGAGAAGGACATGTTCCTCGAATCCCTCGGCCTCGAAGAACCCGGCCTGAACCGCGTGATCCGCGCTGGCTACGAACTGCTGCACCTGCAGACCTATTTCACCGCCGGCGTGAAGGAAGTACGCGCCTGGACCGTCCGTGTGGGAGCTACCGCCCCGCAGGCCGCAGCCGTGATCCACACCGACTTCGAAAAAGGCTTCATCCGTGCCGAGGTTGTCGCCTACGACGACTTCATCCAGTTCAAAGGCGAACAGGGCGCGAAGGAAACCGGCAAATGGCGCCTGGAAGGCAAGGACTACATCGTCAAGGACGGCGACGTGATGCACTTCCGCTTCAACGTCTGACGGTTTTTGCTGGATCTCGGTGGCGCTCAGTAGCGCTTGGTGGATTGGTTGACCCGTTTCAAATCAATGGGTTGCAGAAACAATACGGTCTGCTGAGCGTTCCTATTGTTCATCGAGGTCCAGAAAATTCGGGGGTAGCGTTGGGGGTACTCGTGTTCAACCGTGGGGGTACATCTCCCCGCAGTGGAGTCAACGATGCCCGAAAACCTACTCACCGACCTCAAGGTCAGGTCGGCCAAATCGACTGATCGAGATTGGAAACTATCAGACGGCGGGGGCCTGTTCCTGCTGGTCAAGCCCACCGGCGGCAAGCTCTGGCGGTGGAAGTACCGCCTGCAAGGCAAGGAGAACCTCTTTGCCATTGGCGGCTTTCCTCAAGTAAGCCTTGCTGAGGCGCGTGCGGCCCGCGAGAAAGCGCGAGTCCTCGTCAAGCAAGGTATCCATCCTGCCCATGAACGGCAGCAGGTCAAGCAGCGCAACTTGGAAGTGCTGGAGGAACGCAAGCGCGCAAAGGAAAGCTCGTTCGCCAAGGTGGCGCAGGCGTACCTGGCCGAGATCAAGCCAGTCTTTGCGCTCAGTTCCTACCGCACGAAAGAGTCCCGTATCAGGAAATACCTGTCACCCAAATTCGATGGGATGCCGATGAGCGACATTGGCGTGAAGCAGATCCGCCCGTTGCTGGAGGAGTGCAAGGCCCACGGTGCATGGGCCGCGATTCACGTCAAAGGCGATCTTTCGGCCATCTTCGAATTCGCGGTAGTGCGGGGTCTGGTCGAGGCCAATCCTATTCCCAGTCTTCGTGGGCTGCTGCGTGTGCCGTTCAGCGAGAGCAAGGCGGCGATGACGCGAGAGCAAATCCAGAAGTTCTATCAGGAGTTGCGCGGCTACCGGGGCTATCCGGAAACCTCTTTGTGTCTGCGGTTGATTGCTCTGACGGCTTGCCGTCCAGGGGAAGCGGCGGATGCCGAGTGGGACGAGTTCGACTTTGAGGATGCTCTGTGGCGTCGGCCTGCGGCGAAGATGAAAGCGCGGCGTGACCATGTCAGCCCGTTGTCCACGCAGGCCGTAGCAGTGCTGAAGGATTTGCAGTGCATCACGGGCGGTGGCCGCTATCTGTTCCCACACCGTAGTGGCAAGGGCTTCACTACGCCCAACCGGCTAACCTACGCGATGCGCGACATGAACCTGGGCCGGGGCACGACGCCGCATTGCTGGCGGACGACCTTTTCAACTTGGGCCAATGAGAACGGATACCGGCCTGATGCGATTGAGCGGCAGCTTGCCCACGTGGAAAGCAACAAGGTGCGGGCGACGTACAACAAGGCGCTGCTGCTGGATCAGAGAAGGACGCTGTTGCAGGACTGGGCGGACTATCTGAGTGCGGCGGAGGGCAGTGGCACGGTATAGGGGCAATTTCGCCGGGTGTTGCAGAACGAATGGACAGGTGCGGCCTTTTCCTTTTCTGGGTAGGGCCGTTGCCCCTTGAGTGCCGTTCCCTTGCCTTTTGCCTTTTGCCTTTTGCCTTTTGCCTTTGCCCTGAGTTGGGCCTGGGAATGGGGTAAACAATGGAGAAAATAGGGTAATTGTGAAATTACTGCCCTTTTTAGGCATTTCCTTCCTGGTCGGCCATGCCGGCCCCTCGCGACCGGGCCTACGTTCAGGAAATGAGGTAATCAAACACCTTTAATGAGGTATTTATAGAGACAATGCCCCATTTAAAGGCTATGATTACCCCATTTACACAGCCTGGGCTTACATTTCCATGCACTCGCTCACACCCGAGTACCTCGTCGCGCTTCGCTTCGATGGCACCCAGGCCGCCACGTTGCGCACACTGGGCGAGTACCAGGGCAAGCAGCAACTCTACGCAGCGCAGTCGCCCGAAGCCCTCAAAGGGCTACGCCAGATCGCGGTAGTCGAATCCACCGAGTCATCCAACCGCCTGGAAGGCGTTGTCGTCGCACCCTCGCGGCTGAAGTCTCTGGTCATCCGCAACGCAACGCCAAAGAGTCGTTCCGAACAGGAGATCGCGGGCTACCGTGACGCCTTGGCGCTGATCCACGAATCGGCCGCGCACATGCCCTTCAGCGAGGGAGTGGTGCTGCAACTGCATACCCTGCTGTATCGCTACATGCCGCAGGTGGGGGGGCGCTGGAAAGCTACCAACAACGACATCATCGAGCGTCATCCCGATGGCACGTCACGGCTGCGCTTCCAGCCGGTCGCTGCGCACCTGACGCCGATGGCAATGGCCGATCTGACCGGGCGCTACGCCACCGCGCTGGATCAGCACCTGGCCGACCCGCTGGTGCTGGCACCGCTGGCGATGCTCGACTTCCTGTGCATTCACCCCTTCCCTGATGGCAACGGCCGTATGTCCCGCTTGCTGACCTTGCTGCTGCTCTACCACTTCGACTATGCAGTGGGCCGCTACATCAGCTTGGAACGCATCTTCGAGGACACCAAGGAAGGCTATTACGAGACGCTGGAAGCCAGTTCGCAGGGATGGCACCAGGGGCAGCACGACGTAAAGCCCTGGCTCGACTACTTCTGGGGTGCCTTGCTACGGGCCTACCGTGAGTTCGAGGAGCGTGTCGGCACCATCGAGCGTGGCCGTGGCAGTAAAGGCGACCGGGTGCGTGCGGAAGTCCTGGGACGCACTCTGCCGTTTTCGATTTCCGAAATCGAGGAAGCCTGCCCAGGCGTGAGCCGGGACATGGTGCGATTAGTGCTGCGGGCAATGAAATCAGAGGGGTTGATAGAGTCAACAGGCAAAGGACGAGGGGCGAAATGGATCAAGCAAGGGTAAAGAGATCATGGTGGAACTGATCGGCAGCCGCCGCCGCTTGCTGGTTGACAACCTCAAGCAAACCATCCGGCCAGGGGCACGGCTGAAGATCGCGGCCTCGTGCTTTGAATTGCCCCGAAACAGCCTAAATATCAGGGGACTAAAGAAGTGAGTGACCAGTTTTTCAAGCAGCCTATTCTCAATTCTCCATACGGCTACCCGTCTTTGCACTGGGAGCTCGACGAGAAGGGGCAACCTACACAGAAAATCGTCGAGTCTCGCCGCGCATCCAGCTTCATTAGCCCGATTCCAAAGCCACGCCGACACCATGGTGAGCAGACTACTCTGGCGCTGGATGAAGTTGAGAACCTGTCTGACGACGGGCAGCGCTACCGACACTCTGAACTGATCAATTCGGTGCGGCGTGAGGTCGATGCCTGGCGTCGTCTGCCGCCGTCGCAGTGGCGCGTCACCCCCGAAACGGCCCGTCTGCTGGAGCACTGGCGCAACCACAAGTTCGCCGGTGTGCGCCCGTTCTTCTGCCAGGTCGAAGCGGCCGAGACCGCCATCTGGCTGACTGAGGTCGTTCCGCAGCTTGGCAAGAACGGCGAGCGCTTCCTTGATCACCTGAAAAAGGCCAGTAACGATGCCAATCCCGGCTTGATGCGTCTGGCGCTGAAGCTGGCGACTGGTGCTGGCAAGACCACGGTCATGGCCATGCTCATTGCGTGGCAGACGGTCAATGCCGTGCGGCATCCACAGAGCAAGAAATTCACCCGTGGTTTCCTGCTGGTCGCTCCTGGCCTGACCATCAAGGATCGTTTGCGTGTGCTGCTGCCCAATGATGCGGACAGCTACTACGCCAGCCGCGAGATCGTGCCCCGCGACATGCTGGCGGATTTGGACAAGGCCAAGATCGTCATCACCAACTACCACGCTTTCAAACTGCGGGAGCGCATGGAGTTGTCAAAGGGCGGCCGTCGCTTGCTGCAAGGCCGCACCGGCAGTGAACTGGACACGCAAGAAACCGAAGGCCAGATGCTCCAGCGGGTCATGCCGGAATTGATGGGGCTGAAGAACATCCTCGCCATCAACGACGAAGCGCACCATTGCTATCGTGAAAAGCCCGCTTCCGACGACGACTTCATCGACGACAAGGGCAACCCCCTGACCGGCGATGACCTCAAAGCCGCCAAGGAGCACGTCAAGGACGAGAACGAAGCCGCACGCCTGTGGATTTCCGGCCTCGAAGCCGTGAACCGAAAGCTGGGCCTGCCACAGGTGATCGACCTCTCGGCCACGCCATTCTTCCTGGCCGGTTCCGGCTACGTGGAAGGCACGCTGTTCCCCTGGACGATGAGCGACTTCTCATTGATGGATGCCATCGAGTGCGGCATCGTCAAACTGCCGCGCGTGCCGGTGGCCGACAACATTCCCGGCGCGGACATGCCCATCTACCGTGACCTTTGGAAGTACATTGGCAAAGCAATGCCGAAGAAGGGCCGAGGCAAGAACGCTCAGATCGACCCATCGACCATTCCCAGAACCCTGGAGACCGCGCTCGAAGCCCTCTACGGCCATTACGTCAAAACCTACGAAGCCTGGCAGCAAGCCGGCATCAAGGTGCCGCCATGCTTCATCTTGGTGTGCAACAACACCGCCACTTCCAAGTTGGTGTTCGATTACATCTCCGGTTTCGAGCGTCGCAATGACGATGGCAGTGTCAGCTACCAGGCTGGTCGATTGGAGCTGTTTCGCAACTTCGACGAGCATGGCAATCCACTGGCACGCCCGAATACCTTGCTGATCGACAGCGAGCAGCTCGAATCCGGAGAGGCACTGGACGATAATTTCCGGGGCATGGCTGCCGACGAGATCGAACGCTTCAAGCGCGAGATCATCGAGCGCACCGGCGACCGCCGACAGGCCGAAAACCTCAGCGACAGCGAACTGCTGCGCGAGGTGATGAACACCGTTGGCAAGCAGGGGCGCCTGGGCGAGCAAATCCGCTGTGTGGTGTCGGTATCCATGCTCACCGAAGGCTGGGATGCCAACACTGTCACCCATATCCTCGGCGTACGTGCCTTCGGTACCCAGTTGCTGTGCGAGCAGGTGATAGGCCGGGCCTTGCGCCGCCAGTCCTATGAGTTAAACGAGCAAGGCCTGTTCGACGTGGAGTACGCCGACGTATTCGGCATTCCCTTCGACTTCACCGCCAAGCCGGTCGTTGTCACTCCGCCCAAGCCCCGCGAAACCGTTACGGTCAAGGCGCTGCGCCCGCAGCGCGACCATCTGGAAATTCGTTTCCCGCGTGTGCAGGGCTATCGCGTAGAACTGCCGGAGGAACGGCTGGAGGCAGCCTTCGGCATCGACGATCACCTGACGCTGACGCCGGATGAAGTGCCAACCAGGACCCACAACGCCGGCATCATCGGCGAGACCGTGGAACTGGACATCAAACACCTGAGCGACGTGCGCCAATCCACCCTGCTGATGGAATTGACCACGCATCTGCTGTTCAGGCATTGGCGCGAGCCAGGCCAAGATGCGCCCATTGCTTTGTTTGGCCAGCTCAAACGCATCGTGCGCCAATGGTTGGACGAATGCCTGGAATGCAAGGGCGGCACCTACCCGGCACAGTTGATGCATCGCCAACTGGCAGACTTGGCCTGCCAGAAGATCACCCGCGGCATCGTCAAGCACGAGCTGGAAAAGGGCCGACAGGTCAAGGCCGTCCTCGACCCGTTCAACCCGACCGGCAGCACTGCGCATGTGCGCTTCAACACCTCGCGCGAAGAACGCTGGGAAACCCTCGGCGTGGACAACCAGCCGAAGAACCACGTCAACTGGGTCATTCTGGACAGCGGCTGGGAAAGCGAATTCTGCCGAGTCGCCGAGTCGCACCCCAACGTGCTGGCCTACACCAAGAACCACAACCTCGGTCTGGAAGTGCCCTACCGCTTCGGTTCGGCCAATCGCATCTACATCCCGGACTTCATCGTGCAAGTGGACGACGGTGGCGGCAAGGACAACCCACTGAACCTGATCGTGGAGATCAAGGGCTACCGGCGTGAGGACGCGAAGGAAAAGAAGTCCACCATGGATACCTACTGGATACCCGGCGTGAATCACCTTGGCACGCATGGCCGCTGGGCCTTTGCCGAGTTTGGCGACGTGTACGAAATGCAGGACGACTTCGCCAAAGAGGTCGAGGCGAAGTTCAACCAAATGATTGAAGCGGCTGCGCAGGGAAACAAGGAACACTGAGATGGCAACCAAGAAAACCCAGAAGCCCGGCAAGAGCATCGAGCAAATCACGCATACTGAGGCCAAACGCAAGAACATCCCGACCGTGGAGCACCAGTCGGTGATGCAGCAACACGAGCAGGCGCCGGTGAAGGTTGCCTACCCGCGCGCCAACCGGCAATGGCTGGAGGAACTGTGCGCTCTGCATGACATGGGCAAGGCATCCTCGGAGTTCCAGCAGCGGCTCAACCGCGACCTGGATCCGCAACTGATCTGGCGCGGCAAGGACCAGCAAGATTGGAGCGATCTGGTGGTCAATGCGCCGCCGCTGTACATCCAGGAAAAGGTCAAGCCTAAGGCGCTGATCGACGACCTGCGCCGCCAGACCGAGGAACGCCGCGAAGCCGCCGCGCCGCAGCAGGACACGCTGGACCTGTTCGGCGACTTCAACGGCCTGCCCGAAGGCGCGGACCGCACCGAGTTCTACCAGCACGAGGGCCACTGGCAGAACCGCTTCATCCTGGGCGATTCATTGCAGGTGATGGCTAGCCTGGCCGAGCGCGAGGGGCTGCGCGGCAAGGTGCAGTGTATCTATTTCGACCCGCCCTACGGGATCAAATTCAACAGCAACTTCCAGTGGTCCACCACCAGCCGCGACGTGAAGGATGGAAATGCCGACCACATCACCCGCGAGCCGGAGCAGGTCAAGGCATTTCGGGATACATGGCGCGATGGCATCCATTCGTACCTGACCTATCTGCGTGACCGGCTGATGGTGGCGCGGGATTTGTTGACGGAATCCGGATCGATCTTCGTGCAAATTGGCGATGAGAATGTTCATCGCGTGCGAGCGGTACTAGACGAGGTTTTTGGCGATAAGAACTTCATTAGCTTGATATCCGTCCAAACCACATCGGGCTTTGCAACCAACTACATCGGCAACGTGACCGATTACATCCTTTGGTTCGCCAAAGACAAGACGCTCGGTGCGAGAAAGGCGCGCTCGCCTATGTATCGGAAAGATTTTGTTCTTGGTGAGGGGAATGCGCGCTGGTTAATGTTCCCCGATTTCACTTATCGAGGCGTATCCGCAGCCGAAAAACGCGGAGAGGCTTCTGTTCCAGCAGACTCGATTCCCTACAAGCCGGACAACATCATTTCGCAAGGGCGTGCAAAGGAACGTCAGCCGTTTTCATTCCGCGGAAAAACATACGATACTTGGGACAAGAACTCACATTGGAAGGCCTCGTTCCCCGTAGGCATGGAGCGACTTGCAAAAGCAGGCCGAATTCATGTTGCAGAAAATTCGATTCAATATATCCGCTATCACACCGACTTCGAGCTTGGCGCACACGGAAATGTCTGGACGGATGTAAGCACGGGTAGTTTCACGGACGATAAGGTCTACGTCGTCCAGACAAATACGAAGGTGATTGAGCGCTGCATCCTGATGGCTACCGACCCCGGCGACTTGGTGCTTGATCCAACTTGCGGCAGCGGCACAACGGCTTACGTCGCCGAACAATGGGGCCGCCGCTGGATCACGATAGACACCAGCCGCGTGTCGCTGGCCTTGGCGCGCGCCCGCATCATGAGCGCACGCTATCCGTACTACTACTTGGCAGATAGCCGAGAAGGGCAGATTCTCGAAGCGGAAATCAAGCGAACAGTACCATCGTCGCAGCCTGCATACGGAAACATAACGCACGGTTTCGTCTATGAGCGCGTTCCGCACATCATGCTTGAAACGATTGCCAATGATTCGAGTATTGATGAAATATGGGAAGCCTTCCAGGTCAAGTTGGAATCGCTGCGCGAACAACTCAACGCGGCGCTGAAAAAGAATTGGCAGGAATGGGAGATTCCACCCGAAGCCGATGCCAAATGGACTGATGCGGCGAAGAAATTACACGCCGACTGGTGGCAGCAACGAGTCGCGAGGCAGAAGGATATCGACGCTTCCATCGCAGCCAAAGCCGAGTTCGAGTTCCTCTACGACAAACCCTACGAGGACAAGAAAAAGGTGCGCGTGGCTGGCCCATTCACAGTGGAATCGCTCAGTCCGCACCGCGTCTTGGGCGTGGACGAGGAAGACAACCTGATTGACCATGTGGCCGAGACCCAAGCGGAATACGGTCAGGACTTCGCCAGCCTGATCCTGGCCAACCTGCGTACCGCTGGTGTGCAGCAGGCGCACAAAGCCGACAAGATCGAATTCACCTCATTGGAGCCGTGGCCGGGCGACTTGATCTGCGCCGAAGGCCGCTATCTGGAGAACGGACAGGTGAAGCGTGCCGGTATCCTGGTTGGGCCGGAATTCGGCACCGTCACCCGAGCTGACCTGGTCGATGCCGCCCGCGAAGCCGGCGATGCCAACTTCGACGTACTCATCGCCTGCGCCTTCAACTACGACGCACCGGCCAGCGAATTCAGCAAGCTGGGCCGCATCAACGTACTGAAGGCGCGCATGAACGCCGACCTGCACATGGCCGAAGACCTGAAGAACACCGGCAAGGGCAACCTATTCGTGATTTTCGGCGAGCCGGATGTGGATGTGCTGGACACGCAAGGCCGCAGCATCCGCCGATACGACGGCAAGCGCGACGTCATCGACGTGCCGGCTGACGGGCGACTGGTGGTCAAGATCAACGGCGTGGACGTGTTCCACCCCAGTACCGGCGAAGTGCGCAGCGACGGCGCAGACGGCATCGCCTGCTGGTTCCTGGACACCGACTACAACGAGGAATCCTTCTTCGTCCGCCACGCCTACTTCCTCGGCGCGAACGATCCGTACAAGGCGCTGAAGACCACGCTCAAGGCAGAAATCGACCCCGACGCTTGGGCCACCCTCAACAGCGACACCTCGCGCCCGTTCCCGAAGCCCAGCACTGGGCGTTTTGCGGTGAAGGTTATCAATCACCTGGGGGATGAGGTGATGAAGGTATTCAAGGTGAGCTGAAGGCGAGATGATCTGATGCCGACGACCAGCCCAATTCAGCAGCACAGAGAATCGACGCGTGATCTGGCCCGCGCGTTGAAGCCGTCGGATGTCTATCGGTGGCTACTGGAATACGGCTACTTTCCCGAAGCCTACGTACTACCGCCGTGCTTTCGCGTGGTGAAGATGCCTGCGACGCAAAAGCGGTATTTCGACCCGAACAAAGGCTTCAAGGGGTTGAAGGAGGCCGAATTCGTCCGTGTGCATTTCCCGAAAACGGAACTGACCGACAGAACGTTCGGGATCATTGAGCCAAAAATTCATAACGACATCGCGTACCACATCACCCGGAACTGGAAGGCAATGGTGGATGCGATGATTCCGTCGGACAGCATCGTTTCGTCGTACAGCTTTCCCATTCCGGTCAATCGGAAGAAGCCGGGGCGCATGGGTGAGCTGCGTAGCGGCAGGATGATCTACGAGTTCATCACCATGACGGACGATGCCCTGGCCACGGTGGCATACCGCTTCACACATATCGTCAAAGCCGATATCAAGAACTTCTACCCTTCGGTCTACACACACAGCCTTGCTTGGGCGATTCATGGCAAGCGAACAATCCGACATGGCGGCAAGGGCAAGAATCGCCGTGATATGAAGTTCGTCGGCAACCGGCTCGACAAGCTGTTCCAGATGGCCAATGATGGCTGCACTAACGGTTTGCCAATCGGGCCTGCGGTTTCCGACATCGTTTCCGAGATTGTGGCTTCGGCGGTAGATCGCGTGTTGAGCGCCGAATTGAAGCGCAACCACATTGAGTGCGAGGCGGTGCGATTCAAGGATGATTACCGCATCCTGGTGTCGTCCGAAGCGGACGCGAAGAAAGTTGTGAAAATCCTTCAGTCATCGCTGAAGGAATACAACCTTGAGCTCAGTGACGAAAAAACCACCGTGTCGGCATTGCCCGATGGCCTGTTTCGGCCTTGGGTGTCCCGCTATCACCTTGTGCATCCGAAGCGGAAAAACCGATTTACGTGGAAGCAGTTTAGGGAGCTTTACCTTGCCGTCGTTGAGATTGATCGGCATTACCCGAACACGGGTGTGATAGATCGCTTCCTTGCCGATATCACGAGTCGAAAAGGAAAACTGAAGATCATTGTCGGCCCTTTCAATCTGGAAAAGGTTGTCAGCATGTTGCTTATGCTCGGCACGCTGAGGGTCAAGGCTTTTCCTAAGATCATGGCGATTCTCGAACAGGCGATACGCAGCGATGACGGCAATGGTCTGACGGAGCCGCTGGTCAGTCACCTTGAAGCGTACTTGCACAAGCTGTCGAGCGATGAAGCGCGCAACAAATATCTCATATCATGGATCGGCTATTTTTTGGCGAGTAACGGCCTTCTGCAGTTGCTGAAGAAGAAGCCAAAACTCAAAGACCCGATTGCCAATTCCTCGATGACCGGAAGAGGGAGGTTGTTTGGCGATGCCCCAGATTTCAAACTGATTGAAGGTGTAAAGATGGCGGGAAAACGAGTGTCCCTGTTTAAGCATCTGGATGTGTTCAATCCTCCCAAACATACTGAGTGATGGTTCACATGGAATTCCGCATCGCCGACACCTTTACCACCAGCCTGGCCCGCCTGAACGGCGATGAGCAAAAGGCCGCGAAGACCACTGCCTTCGATTTGCAGATGAATCCTGTCGGCAACGGCATGAGCTTCCACAAGCTCGACCGCGCCAAGGATCCGAACTTCTGGTCGGTGCGCGTCAGCCGCGATATTCGTCTGATCGTCCACAAGACCGCTGGCAGTCTGCTGCTCTGCTATGTCGATCACCACGACAAGGCCTATCAATGGGCCGAGCGGCGCAAGCTGGAAGTGCACCCGACCACCGGCGCAGCTCAGCTTGTCGAGGTTCGCGAGCGTGTCGAGGAGATCCTCGTTCAGAAGTATGTCGAGGACAGCAGGCCGGCGACGCAACAGAAGCCGAAACTGTTCGCAAAATATGCCGACGCCCAACTGCTGGCCTATGGCGTGCCGCAGGATTGGCTGGCCGACGTGAAGGCTGCCGACGAGGATTCGCTGCTGGAATTGGCCGACCACCTGCCCGGTGAGGCGGCCGAAGCCTTGCTCGAACTGGCGACCGGCGGCACGCCGGCGTTGCCGGAAGTGGCAGGCAAGGGGGCGGACCCATTCCTGCACCCGGACGCGCAACGCCGCTTCCGCGTCATGTCCGATATGGACGAGCTGGCCCGCGCGCTGGAATACCCGTGGGACAAGTGGACGGTATTCCTTCATCCGGCGCAACGCCAACTGGTCGAGCGTCATTACAACGGTGCGGCGCGTGTGTCTGGTTCGGCGGGCACGGGCAAGACCGTGGTTGCCTTGCACCGGGCCGTGCATCTGGCGCACCAGGACGAAGATGCGCGCGTTCTGCTTTCCACGTTTTCGGACACGTTGGCCAATGCCTTGCGCGGCAATTTGTATCGGCTGATCTGGAACACTCCCAAGCTCGGCGAACGTATCGACGTGGCCGCCATGGATGCTCTCGGCATCCGCTTGTATGCGGCGGAATTCGGCAAGCCAGTATTCGCCAGCCGTGATGAAATTTCCACGCTGCTGAAGACGGCTGCCACGCAGGTCGATGGCCTGAAAGCCAACGCTGCGTTTTTGCTGTCCGAATGGGAAGACGTGGTGGACACCTGGCAAGTGGAAAGCTGGGAGGCCTACCGCGATGCCAAGCGGCTGGGTCGCAAGACGCGCCTGCCGGAAGCGCAGCGCGCCTTGTATTGGCAGGTGTTCGCCAAGGTGAAGGAGCAATTGAAGCAGGCGGGCAAGATCACTGCGGCCGAGATGTTCTCCAAGCTGGCGGAGGCCATGCCCAAGCGCAAACATCCAGTATTCGATTACATCGTGGTGGACGAGGCACAGGACATCGGCGTGCAGCAATTGCGCTTCCTTGCGGCGATCGCCGGCGACCGCGCCAATGCCCTATTTTTTGCCGGCGATCTCGGCCAGCGCATCTTCCAGACGCCGTTCTCGTGGAAAGCCCTGGGTGTGGACGTACGCGGTCGCTCGCGCACGCTCAATATCAATTACCGCACCTCGCATCAGATTCGCTCGCAAGCCGACCGGCTTCTCGGCCCCGAGGTCTCCGATGTGGACGGAAATGTCGAAAGCCGCAAGGGCACGATTTCTGTATTCAATGGGCCAGAGCCGACCATTTGCAGCTACGCCGATGCCGAGGCGGAAAGCCGGGCCGTCGGCGTATGGTTGCAGCAATGCAGTGCCAGCGGTGTGCTGCCGCAGGAAATCGGCGTCTTCGTTCGATCCGAGAGCGAACTGTCGCGCGCACAGGCGGCAGTCAAAGCCGCAGGCTTGCAGGGGCGCGTGCTCGGCAAGGACATGGCGACGGAAGAGGGCTTCGTCAGTATCACCACCATGCACTTGGCCAAGGGCATGGAATTCCGTGTAATTGCGGTAATGGCCTGCGACGATGAAATCATCCCTTCACAGATGCGCATCGACACTGCTGCTGACGAGGCCGAACTGACCGAAATCTATAACACCGAACGCCAGTTGCTGTACGTGGCTTGCACCCGTGCCCGCGACCAACTGCATGTGTCAGCAGTGAAACCTGAGTCGGAATTTCTGGAGGACTTACTGCAGAAGTAGCCCCACGCGTCTTGGATGAGTCTGGTGGTGACAGCGTGCCTTGGCTGTATCGCCCCAGGTACTTGCGCAGCGTGTGACTTAGCTTCCCAGATAGACCGCTGTCACCTTCACCCGCTCGTGCCCAAGTTCACGACTGATCTGCTGCCGGACTTGTTGGCCGGCCAGGCGTCGTGATAGGCCGAGTTGAGCCGTGCCAGGTCCGCCTGCTGCTGGTGACTTCCACCCCGTCAATGCTTCATATCGCATCTGTGCATACCGATGCCGCAGCCCATGCATGTTGCTCAACCCGGCCGCCTTGCATTGCCCATCGTAGACGTGCCGTTGCTGGATGTAGGTCTTGTTTGCCGGGATCAATGACCCTGTGCCTGCCAGGTGGTGTGCTGCCTGGAGCACGTCGCGTTGCTCTGTCGTGGTGATGGGCACCGTTCGCTCCCGGCCGCCCTTGGTCCACGATCCCTTGAGGGCGATGTGATCGCCCCGATCCGCGTAACTGGGCTGGAACTTGATCGCTTCCTCCCGACGCAATCCGAAGGCGGCCTGTAGCTGAAGGCTCATGCGCACGTGCGCGTCGGTGACCTGTTCAAGACCTGTGCCCAGTTCTTGGGCCTTGCTGATGTTGGTCACATAGCGGCGCTCGGCCACGCCGAGTTGCGTGTTGTCCGCCGGCAGGATGCCGGCCTTGCCGATCTTCTCGGCCCACCAGCGCAGGTGAGAGAGCCGATTCTTGATGGTGCCGGACGACAAGCCTTCTCCCCGCCAGCGATCCAGCAGCGCCTGGGCGTGCTTGCGCTTGAGCGACGACGCCTTCATCTGCCGGAAACCGGCCTCGCGTAGTTGCCGCGCGGCCAGCGACAGCGAACGCATCCGGTCGGCCTGCGTGGTGTAGCTGCCGTCACGGTTGCGCTGGCAGAGCTGTCGCAGGGAGTAGGTCAAGTCGTCCATCTTCCGGTCTCCAAGCAAAGCGCCGTACTGCGTTGTCCTGAAATTCAGTGGTTAGTGTTGGTGCCAGCTCGCCAAGGCGAGATCCCGTGAGGGTAAGGGCATAGTGTTCAGGAGACACCAGAGCCTCGAATGAGGCGTCCGTCTTGCTCCCTGCTGGAAGCCCGGACGGAGGTACTACAAGACGAAAGTGATGTGAACGTGGACAAGTCCTCCTATGAAGTGAGTGGGATGAGAAATGCAGCGGGAACCCTGTGCGTCGCGCACAGGCAATTGCTGCAAAGGACAGTGCGCCAGGCGGCGCGATAGGGATGAGTTCAAACAGACGAAGAAGGCTCCGCCCTGGGTAGGGCCGGTATGAGGTCGGAGCCTGGGCATACCTGGGGTGGCTCCACCCTGTCGGGCCAGCGCTTGCAGGAACCTGCGCTGTTGGGGTTGCCGATGTACGAAGCCCATCGGTCTTGGCAACTGCCCGGTCAGTTTAGGGCGGCCATCATCATGTAGGCCGCACGCAATAGGAACTGGCTTTCGCCCGCATTGTTGGCGGTGTTGCGCGGGTCGTCACTGCGGCGTGCAGTGACGACCGCGTTTTGCGGCAGCATTTGCTACGCAGGATGCGGTTGCCATCCCCTGGCCTGCATTGCCTGCGCTGCGATGTCCCCAGCGTTCGTCGGGGCGTTCAGCATCTTGCGGATGTTGGCGATGTGCGCCAGGGCAGTTTCACGCGATGCCGGTGGCGCAGTCGGTTCTGGGCGGTGTTCGGTGCGTGGCACACCAGCAGGCCGATTTTCGGTAGGCCGTAGGGCGGCAGATGTCTCCTTACGACCTGCCCACAAGCGGAATTCGCCAGCAAATACGCGCTTCACCAAGGCGAAGAAGTAGGCCACGACATTGCGCACGGTGCCGCTCTGGCTGCGTGCCTGCAACTCGTCGAGCACTTCCTGGCGATGCTGCGGCGGTAGCCGCCGCAAGGCGGCCTGCACGTCCTTTTGCTGATCTGCCTGGGCATTGCTCAGGCAAGGCGGCAAGCTCACCGACTGCGATGCCGAATCGCCATCGCCTTCGCGCGCGCGGTACGTACGTTCTTTTTTATACATATACGTCTTATACGTACTGCCCTGCTCAGCCGTCATGTGGCGAGCGTGTTCGGTCTGTTGCGGAACAAGCGTGCTGCCAGCGGAATCGCCAGACAATGGCAGTGGGTCGGCTGCCTCGCTCGCCGGCGACGGCGGCGTAGGGGGCAAATCATCGTCATCGTGGCGCTGATCGTGGGGCGCAATGAAGGCGGATTCAGGTGCCTGCGCCAGCGTTGCCTGAATGTGGACGGCCACCCGATCCACCTGGTTGTTTTCATGGCCGATGGAGGCTTGCAGGAGCGCGGACAGACTGGCATCGAGTGCGCAGGCTTGTTGGAAGTCCAGGGTGCTTTCGTGAACCTGATACAGCTCGCTGAGCACATGGCCGGTCAGAGGGTCGCGTTGCTGGCCCACCAGACTGATCCACCCCGTCAGCCGAAGCACGACGAGGACGCGCCGGGCCGTCTCGTACCCGGCCCGCTGCCCCAGCGGGGTGGAGGTGAGATAGCGGCGCAACTGCCCCAGATTCGCCAGTGGGCTGATGCCCTCGGCAGAGCGCAGCATGCGCAGAACCTGCCAGCCATTGCGCTCCAGCGGCGTGAGGCGGGCATCGAGCATGAGCGAGGCCGGCGTGGCGAACAGGGCGTTTTGCCCCAGCGGGTTGTGGCGGGTGTGATGGTCTGCCATGAGAGGTCTCCGAGGTCTGGGCCACAGCGGCCCGTTCCCCTGCATCTCATCGCGTACCGTTCCAGGCGTCAGCCAACAATGCGGTCTGCGCCATAACCGTTTTATCCGGCACGCGCAGCCCTAGCACCGGCTTCCAGACTGATCTATCATCCCTATACCCCTATGGGGGTACAACTGGGGGTACTTCCAGCGATTCCCGCAAAGGCTGTGGCCCGATTTCCCCGCGAAACCTAGTGTTCACAAGCCTTTGCCGACCGATCAACGTTTAAACGTGTGATCAACGTCTAACCAGACTCCCCGCAAAAGCCCCGACACCGTCGGGGCTTTTTTCATGGTCCTGCCGCCCACTCATCGCAATGCCGAATCATTCAGGCTAAACGATTGAAAGATCAGAAAAATATTCAAGGCCGGGGGTTGACAGCCCCCATCGATGTGCGGAAAATGCGCGCCACTCGGCTACATAGCTCAGTCGGTTAGAGCGCAGCATTCATAATGCTGATGTCCCAGGTTCAAGTCCCGGTGTAGCCACCATACAAAACAAAGGGTTAGCGAAAGCTAGCCCTTTGTGCTTTCTGGGGTAGTGACTACGAAGTGACTACACCCTGTCTACTCCCTATCCTGCCCTTGCTCGGCTACAACGATGTGCTATGGTTTATAATGATGGCTCACTGCCGTCAAAACAGGGCACCCTGATAGCACTCATCGAATCTTGCATCCGAAAATCATTCTGAATCCAAGCTGATCTCATACCTGTAGCTGCTACTGACTGATAACTGACGCGACCTAATCTCAAAGCCTTCCTACCTCATATCCGACGTCGCACACCTCTACGATCCCTGCAGCCAAGCTCATACCGACTCGATCTCTCGAATTTTTCCTCTCGAATCTCAACTCAAGCTATCCGCCAGTGCCCTTCCTGAAAATCCGGTATGAGGTCTGCGCTATGAGGCAACTCATCGAGCGTGTGTGGAGGTTTGCTCAGGTGTCAGGAAAGTTCGCCGCAATTATCATTGCTACAGCTTTCCTTAACGACTTGGGACATGCCATCTATCTGTGGCTGCTAGGCTAATGAGCCATTCGAAGGGGCTGACTCTCGGCCCCTTCCCCACATCCGATAGGCATAAAAAAGCCCCGCACGTGCGGGGCTCCATAATTCTCAAGCGCTAGGCATGAGCCAGTAGAGGCTCAATTTCGTGCTCAATTTGCTCGCCATTCGCCGCATAAGCAGTGGCTAGTGAGTATTCACTTTGAAGGTTCATCCAGAACTGCGCGGACGTATCAAAGTAACGACCCAAGCGAATAGCCATATCTGCAGAGATGCCCCGCTGCTCACGCACGATGTCATTTACCGTTGGCGCCGAGACATTCAACGCCCGTGCAAGAGCCGCTGGCGACATATCCAGCTCCATCAAAAACTCATCACGCAAGATTTCCCCAGGATGGATGGGGCGCATACCATTGGTAGCCATGTCCACCTCCTCAGTGGTAATCAACTATTTCGACTTCTTCTGGACCTGCATCCGTCCAAACGAAACAGACACGCCACTGGTCATTGATCCTGATGCTATGTTGCCCAGCACGATTTCCCTGCAGCGGTTCCAGCCGGT
This sequence comes from Pseudomonas triclosanedens, assembly GCF_026686735.1. Classification (NCBI taxonomy): domain Bacteria; kingdom Pseudomonadati; phylum Pseudomonadota; class Gammaproteobacteria; order Pseudomonadales; family Pseudomonadaceae; genus Pseudomonas; species Pseudomonas triclosanedens. The sequence continues at coordinate 5,134,286 of NZ_CP113432.1, forward strand.
TTCCAGGTGGAGATCGCAGGTCTCGGAGCTCGGTAGCAGCATGAAGCATTGCTAGCTTACGCGTAGCAACTGTGAGGATGGCTCCCCACCGCCTAGAAAGGCCCGACTCAAAAAGCTGACGAGTCTCATCGCATCGAAAGGTCAGAATCATTCATTAACCCTTAACGTTAAGCGTTAACTTCACCACAGCTTACCACAGGATTTCATGTGGTCAACTTGTAAGCAGCTTGAGCAATAGGTGACAAGCGCCTAGCTGACTCCAAATGCTCCGGCGACAGGTGCGCATACCGCATCGTCATCGTGATCGACGAGTGCCCCAGGATCCGCTGCAGCGTAAGGATGTCCCCTCCCCCCATCATGTAATGGCTCGCGAAGGTGTGGCGGAGGATGTGGGTCAGTTGGCCCGGCGTCTGGAATCCACAGCGTTCGTAGGCGCAACGGAAGGCGGCGCGGCAGGACATGAACAGACGGCCGGTTCCGGGCATGCCCACCTTGAACATCAGTTGCTCCAGCTCGACCGGGATAGGCACTGAGCGGCTCTGACGGTTCTTCGTCCGGTGGTAGTGGACCTTTCCCCCATGCACGGCTCCACGGGCGATGCTCTCGGCTTCTTCCCAGCGGGCACCTGTGGCGAGGCACAGGAGAGCGACCGGGTACGTGTGGTTGTTCGTGCTGGCCTTGCACTCTTCAAGAAGCTGGGCAACCTGATCCAGGGTGAGGAAGGTCAGTTCGACCTGATCGGTCTTGATCTGCCGGACGTTGGCCAGCGGGTTTGCCTTGTGCCATGAGCCGAGGCGGATCAGCTCGGAGAAGATCGCTGACAGGTAGCGCTGTTCATGGTTGACCGTCTCCGCTTTCACCTCGTTCAGACGACGCTGTCGGTAGCGTGCCCACGCGAGCGAATCGAACTCGAAAGCTTGGGGATCGCCTAGACGTTCGACCAATGCCTGGCAGCGCGCCAAGCGCTGTTTGCCATCTTTCAGGGTGCAGCCGTGAAGGTCGTACCAGACTTTCACCAGATCGGAGAGGCGATCATCCAGCCGGCGGCCCGTCTCGCCCAGGACTGCGAAGAAATCCTGTTCATAACGGATCGCGGCAGACTTGGTAGCGAACCCCTTCTTGCGGATCCTGCGACCAGAGCGACCGTTCTCGTAGAAGTCAGCCGTCCACGTCCTCCCATCCTTGCGCGCGGTCATATCGCATAGCCGCGCCTGATGTAGCGATCATTTATGAGTCCAATGACGTGCTTTTCGAGGTCGCGAGTGCTGTAACCCTTGGCGGTGTAGTGATCCTCGATCACGTGCCAAAAGGGCAAAGTACGCCCGACCTTTAAGGCTTTTTTTGGCGGGATACGCTCCCGTGCGATGAGGCTGGCGAACTGCCCCAGGAACATCTCGCAGTTCTTGCCGGAGAAGCCCTGGGCGGTCTTGTAGTAGCGGCGGTATTCGGTGCGCTCAATGAGCGGATCGGCTTCCACCTGGACCTTGGTGTCGAGGCTGATCAACGACCAGAAGGCATCGAATATCCCCTCCCGAGAAATCAGCTTGTAGTTGTCACAGGCGTACTGCCACAGGCCTTGCAGGTGAGGGCAGAGACCCTCATAGGTCCGGCAGCCGATCACCTCGCCAGAGGACATGGTGGAGCCTTCGGAAAACTGCTGGACGATGGAGTGGTGATAGCGGAATTCGATACGCCACACGGTCTCCAGCGGGTTGAAGGCGGGGTCACCATCACCGAAGGGATCCCCGTTCAGAGAGGCCCAGACCGACTCCCAATAGTCGAGTTTGTCGGTGGCCCGTGCCTGTAGCGTCTTGTTGTACAGGCACATCTGCAGGCCGTTGGCCGAGCCGAACATGAAGGTCTCACCACGCCCGTAGACCGAGGCGTTGCCGTCGTATTCGATGCGGTCGATACCGCTGATCTGGCGTACGCGCCGTGACCGGCAGTGCATGCGATCCATGAAGTCCACTGGTGGGGTCCAGCCCTGCACGTCGAGGGCGATATGGACGGCGCATTGGTTCACTTCGCAAGCGGCCAACACACCAGCGGCGAGATCATCCATGACGCCTTGCAGGATCTTCGGGTCGGCGCCATCCAGGGCATGCGGCGACACTTCGATCTTGAGGTGGGGACCGATGTTTTCGAGCTTCACGTTATGGTTCTTGATTAGCAAGATCAGCCCCATGTCGGCGTTCTGGAGCCGGTACTGGTAGCCCGAATCTCGCCCTACGCGGCCCTTGGCCCACTGGTAGCCAGCGAAGTGAACGAGATCCTCCGGCTCATCGAACAGCGCCATGACTTCCGGGCGAATCATGCCGTTGTACAACTGCCGTACGGTATCGACGCCGCAACGCAGCAGACGCACACCCGACAGGTCGGCAAATCTGCCGTTGCTCGGGTCCATGAAGATCCGTCCTTCGGACGACTCATAAAAGTCCCCGTTCTCCTTGAGGATCAGGCGGAGGGGATGAACTGCCTTTTTCATTCTTCTTGCCCTTCAATGAGGTTTATTGAGGTGCTTACTCGTTAGCTATCCGACGTGTTACAGGGTCGTCGGCCGCGCCTTCGGCCTACCGCTCGTGCCTTGCGCTCCCGGCCGGCGGCGCGGCTCGCCGACTCAAAACGGAAACGCCGCCACCGGCTGCATCACCTGCAGGGCGGTGAGAAATCCGAGGGCGTAGGCGAGTACGAGCAGCCCAAGGGCGTTGATCAGGCCGTGCAGGGTCATTTGGCGTTCCTCCAGGGGCGTGAGGCGTATTCGGTATCGGGCACGATGGTCAGCGCGCCAGGTGCTGCGGGCGGGGCGCTGGCAGGCGCGGTGAGGGGTGCGTTCGGTAGTGCGGTCGGTATCGTGCTGGCCAGGTTCAGGGCCTGTTTGCCGCCACAGGTGACGGTCTGCTTCCACCTTTCGTAGGCCAGTTCGGCCACGCATTCGCCCTTGGCGGTGACGTGGTAGCCGGAGCCGATCAGTTGCCAACTGGTCAGTTCCAGGTGGCGGCCTTCGGGGTCATCCAGGGCGAGCAGGTAGAGGTCGCCCCTGGAGGGGCGATAGGCGTGGGCGAGGATGCTGATGCGCCGATCAGCAAAGGGATGGGCGCTCAGGTCAGCAGTCGCACCAGTTGCCCCAGCAGGTAGAAAACCAGCAGGAAGAAGCCCAGTCGCAGCAGGACGCGCCGCAGGAGCCACAGCAGGGCCTTGCTCAGTGGGCGCATCAGCAACAGGCACAGGCTCGGCAGTGGCCGCAGCAGGCTCAGGGCGGAAGAGGCTGCCAGGCCAATTAACGATGACATAGCCAACAGAGCCGGCCAGCAGTGCCAGTAGAAGAACCAGCTTAGGCGACCGGAGCAGGCTTTTGCCGGCCTTGGTGTCCTGGGTCTTGCCGGTGGCGGTGGACTGGTAGAGGGCGAAGGTCTGCTTTCGGATTCGCTTGTATTCGATGATGGTGCCATCGGCGGGTGGCCGGTTGAGCTGGGCGTCATGCTGGGCCTCCTTGTAGCGACCCGGGATGCCGATCACGGCGAGGTTGGAATGCCGGTAGGCCATCTCGCAGGTCATGCGGATGTCGTCGCGGATGTAGCTGATGTTGGGGGTGGTGAGGACGATGTCCCAGTTGAAATGCCGGTGGCGGGTCCAGGCATCCAGCCAGCCCATCGGTCTGTCCGCCTCATGGGCGGCCTCGGGACCGCCAGGGAAGTCGAACTTCTCCAGGTCCTTCTCGCGCCAGGACTTGGGAAACAGCAGTTGGGTCTCATCGAAGATCAGGAACGCGCCCCGCGGTGCCCACTGGAACCAGGTGCGCATGCGTTCGAGGTCGGCCAGCGATTCGAGATCGAGGTTGATGATTTCGGCGGTGTTGGGCAGGTCCGGGAAGACCGTATAGGCCCGCTCCAGGGTGAAGCCGCGCACGTTGGTGATGATGACGCGGCCTTCCTTGAGGGCCGGGACGGCATCGTCCTGTATGGCGCCGGAGGTTTTGTACGAGCCGTTGGGGCCGTGGTGAATCTTGATGGACATGCTTCACCTCCCGATGATCGGCACGAAGCGCATGCAGAAGCGGGTGGCGGCAGCGGTCATGATGATGTTGAGCGCCTGGGGAATACCGAAGAACGCCAGGCCCGCCGCAATGGGGGTCGGGAGCGCGGCGTACATGCCCCTCACCATCGCGGGGATGCCCAGGCCATCGATCAGCTCGCGCGCCACGGTGAAGCTGACTTCGAGCAGCAGGATGAAGGTTTGCAGGGTGCTGTAGATGATGGCCTTGGTCACCACCACCAGGCCGTCTTTGACGAAGTCGTAGATGCCTTGTGCGAAGAAGTCCCAGATCCACTGGAAGAAGCCGATGATCTGGTCCAGAAAGCCGGAGAGCCATTCCATAAGTCACTCCTTCAGGATGATGAACGCCGCGATCAGCGCGGCCATGAGCAGCAGCGCCAGACGCAGGTAGGAGAGTTGGGAGGAGTAGTCGGCGACGCACAGGCGGTAGGATTTGCCCCAGACGTTGATGGCCTCACAGGGCAGTTGGCCGCCGCCGGTGGAGAGCTGGAGATCGAAGGCGCCCTTGAGCTGGTCGATGCTGCCCTTGACCGCGTCCTTGAGTTCTTTCTTGGCGTCCTGAATCTTCTGGTCCCATTCCTGGTTGGCCTCGTCCCAGCTACCGGCCTCGGGCTCGCTCAGGGTGCCGGAGGGGCCTTGGCCCTGGCAGCCGTTGGGGTCTTTGGCGGGGTCGCATTGGCCTTCGCCTTCACCCTCTCCGTCGCCGTCTCCGTTGCCATTGCCGGAGCCATCGCCGTCGCCTGTGCCGTTGCCGGTTCCATCGCCGTCGCCTGTGCCGGAGCCGTCGCCATCACCCGAACCGGAGCCATCGCCACCGCCGGGATTGCCGCCACCTGAGTTGCCATCACCCTCGCCCTCGCCGCTGCCATCGCCCGGGTTGGAGGGGTCGGCTTTGACGCAGGTGGTTCCAGACCATGCCCACCCCTCCGGGCAGCCGGGGTCGTTGGGATCGGAGGGCGGTACGGAGGGGTCGGCGGGGTCGGTCGGCGGGTTGAGCTGGTCGCCGGTCTCGGAAAACTGGTAGGCGTCGGCGGGGCAGTTCTCCCCGGTGCCATTCAGGATGTAATTGCAGAAGCCCTGGGTGGTGGAGCCTTTGACGAAGTAGCAGCTCGTGGAGCGCCCCGTTTCGCTGGTGTACTGGCATTGCTCGTAGCAGGCCGTGGGGGCGCCGCTGTCGGCGATGTAGTTGCGGCCACCGGAGCTGATGACGGGTGAGTCCGGGCCCTTGGCGGGGAACGGTTCGCCCTGGGTCCCGGTGCAATCACGTGGGGGCGCTTTGCAGGCGCCGGTCTGGGCGTCGTATTCGGTCCCTTCATCGCAGCCGTTGCCGCCGCGAACAACCAGGCCCAGGGAAAAGTCAGGGGAGGCGCTGCTACGCCCACGGCAGTTGGCCTGTTCGGCGGAGAGCATCACGAACTTGGTGTAAGTGCCTGTCGGCATGTCCGGGTGCGCGGCATTCCAGCGTGCAGTCGAGTCCTGGCAGGCGGAGAAGATGTCGGGATATTTAACACTCCCCCCGGCCTCCAATGGCTTCCAGTAATAGGACTCCGCAAGACTGGTGCGGCTGATCAGGAGCAGCAGAAACAGCGCGGCGGCTACGAGACGAGACATGGCAGTCTCCAGGGAAAAAGAACCCCGCCGAAGCGGGGTCCAGGTCCGGCTACAAGGTGAGTGGGGTTAGAAGAATTCGCCGCAGCGGTACCCGGTGATGAAGGCCCCGGCGAAGAACGCCCCCAACCACACCGACCAGAGCACGGGTTACGCCTTGCGCAGCATGCTGTAGATCAGGCCGGCTACCGCCAGGATGACCAGGGCGCCCACAACGGCGGTGCCGATGGTTTCCATGTTGGTCTTGCCGGTGTCGATGGCCGATTCCACCGCGCTGGTGTCGATGGCGAAGGCCGGCGCGGCGCTGGCGGCAGTGACGGCCCCGGCAATGCACAGGTTGCGGAACGAGCGGATCGGGTTGAACTGGGCGATCTGTTGTTTCATGCCTTTCATGGTGTTTCCTCTCTATCTGGCTTTACGAAGAAGTGACGCGACCCAGCCAGTCAAAAGCCCCGTCACGAAGGCTCCCAGGACGCCAGCGGCACCGATGCCGAAGGCTTCCGGGGAGAAGCCGCCGTTGACCAGCAGGTCGACGTAACCTGCGGCCTTCGGCGGAATGAGGTAGGCCTGTTGCCATTCGAGGTGCAGGCACTGCATGAGGCCGTCCGCCGTGGACGCCCAGCCGGTGCAGACCTGAATGGCAACCACGCCCATGTCAGCGGGTCGCCTTGCGTGGCTGGTCGCACCAGCTCCAGAAGGAGCGCAGCACGAACCACCACAGGGCAAGGAAGGCGAACGCCGCCGCGACCACCGCAATCACGGCATCCAGCGGGTAGGGTTCGAGGAATTCGCGCAGCGCACGCACGACCGGCGACACGGCGCAGAGGATTGCCACGTACAGAACCCAGCCGAAGGCGAAACGGAGCGGCGCTTTCATCTACCTACCCTCGCCGTCAGGACTTGCTGGAGTCGGAGGGTTTCTCAGCGGCGGGCTGAGTCGGGCGCGGAGGCTGCGGTTGGGCAGCCGGACGGTTCGGCGCAGGGGTGTGCGCGTCCTTGCCGGTGGCCAGCAGTTCGGTCAGCACCTGGGTGTTCTTGGTGTTGCCGAAGCGGTCCTTGGTCGGGCGCACCACGGTGGCAAACTTGCAGAGCACCGGGGAGCCTTCGAAGACGATGCCGTCGAGCAAGGTCGGCTCGATGTCGTACTGGGTGATTTCGAAGCCACGGGCATTGCCGCGTGCGCCTTCGGGGATCGGGGAAATCGCCTGGACGCTGGCGTAGATCTCGCCGGAGGTCTTGGAGGTGAAGGTGTCGGTCTGGGTGACCCACAGTTCAACGACTCCGCCAGTGGTTGCAAACATGTTCATGTGAAGCTCCTTTGCCTTTTTCGGGCATGAGTTGGCCCGCTGCTGCAAATTGGGCGCGTTGGTGGCCGTCTTTTAGCGGGTGGGGTGGTGCCTGGGTTTATGGGTGGTGCGTGCGGTGAGTGGGTGAACACCAAGGGCGCTGCCCTTGTCATCCCGCTCTTGCCGCCGAGGGCTCAGGAGCGCGGGGCGGTGGAGCTGCCCCTCACTCCCGAGCGAAGGCTATTCAGGGCGGGGCACGGTCAAGGGTGCGCTTCGCCCGGCGCTCCGTTTGTCCGAACGGGAAAGCGCGTTCGGACAAGCCGGGGCGGCGGCCCTGGACCGGTTTGGCCCAGGTGGGGAGGGTGTGGCGAGCGAGGTAGCGCCCCACCAGTGCACCGATGATCAGCAGCACGGTCCGGACGATCAGGTGCGGGATCGGATTAAAGGTCATGGCTCAGCCCTCCAGCTCGAAGGGTTCGCGGATCGGCACGAAAGGAGTCGGTTTGCCGCTGTCGTAGACAACGTGTCAGTACTTCGGGGGACGGAGCGCGGGCATGTGTTTCGCGCAGATAAAACCCGGTTCCACCCGGTACGTCGAGTGGATCGAGCGCCACACGCCCCCGACCTTGGCCATCGTGGTAACGACCGTGAAGACTCGCGTAGGGCGGCACTCGGTGCAGGGTGTGGATCGGGAGGGAGCGGGCTTCGCCAGTTCGCGACGGGACCAGCAGACAGAGCAGTCGCAGTCCGGCGCATGCGGTTGATGCAGATAGCGGTTGAGCGGAATCACGGCGCGGCCCTCCCCGGTTACTCATCGTCGTAATCCCCTTGGCAGAAGATCGACTTGCCCCGGTCAAGGTCGCGGCGGATTTTGTGGAGGTTGATGACGCGGCGGCGGCCAATCTTGGCGGTCGGCACGGTCTTGGTTTCGACCCAGCCGCGCACCACGTCTTCGGTGATGTCCTCCAGGCCCAGCATCTGAGCGAATACCGCCTGGGAGCAGAATGGAGCGGTACGGAAATCCGTAACCTTTTCCATCGCACCTGTGACGGTAAACCCCACTATTCCAGACTCTTCCATGCGAACCCCCTATAATCGCGGCTACCTGCACATATCGAGCAGGTGGAATATTTCCACAAGACATGTGGAATATTACCACTCCCCGCGAAGAGTGGAATAATTCAACATCCTTTTTTTAGACCAATATGGAATCAACACAGGAAAGAGTGCGCGTCTTTATGTCTAAGCTGGGTCACCGTGAGGTGGGCCTCGCCACGGGCATAAAGGAGGAACGGTGCAAAACCATTCGGTACGATAAAAGGGCAAACCTCCGTACCAATGAGCTCGACCTCATTGCAGAGCACTACCCTCAGTACTCTCTATGGTTGCGTACGGGCAGGGTTGACCCAGCTAATGGGGAAATTAGCCCTGAGTACGATGAGGCTGATCGAAACTTGGTCGGACAAGACGCGGGATAGAGATAACTCAGACGGTCGCTAGGCGTTGGTTTGCCCGAGAGAAATCCGCCAGGGAGAAGTGAGGCAGAAGTAGCAGGTATAAGCCTGCATAGACCAGCAAAAGGCGATGAGCATGACCAGGGAATAGGCAGCGCTCTACTTTTAAGCAATTTCCTATTGGCACAGGATGCTGCAAGCATATGGTCTGGCTAAGCCCCCTATCAGCCTGGCTTAACCAACCTTCACTACAAGGACGTGAACCAGATGAAGACCATCCTGACTAGCCTCACCATCCTGAGCTGCTGCTCCTTCGCATCCGCGGAGGACAAAACCGCCCTCGCCGAAGCAGCCGATGCGATGAAGCCGATCATCGACGTTCCTGCCCAATATCTTGAGAAGAGCATCATGCAGAGTCTTGCCAATGGCAAAGGTCCGCTGGCAGAAGGCGCGAGGACAAACCTCAAGATGCAAGCTCAGCGCGAGAAGGAAGCCAGCCGAGACGCGCGGAAGTCCATGAAGGAATGCATCAAGCCAGGAAACGTCATTGATGATGACGTCAAGGAATGCACCGAAGGATTACGGGAGCGGAGCTGGTAAACCCAATTACGCAGATAAAATACAATAGCAATTGGCCTACTAGCACTCTGCCAATAGGCCATTTCTATACTCAATTAATCTTCAACGAGCTTACAGCTTGCCGGCTTTTAACGAGATCTGGGTATAGAGAGGATGCCAAAATCTGACTATTCTCCTTCGCTACTGACTCAAGAAGATCATTAATCTCGGAAGACAGCCTACCAAGAGCAACTAATTTTTCAGACGTATCAAATATCTTCCTCGACTCATCTGGAACCAGCAGTGACTTTGCATACTCTTTATTATCATTTAGATTCTTCAAGTGCCTTTGAGTTTCAGCAAGAACACTAAGCTCGTAGTACCACGACAGACCGAGCACACTCATATCTGCGTAATACATGGCCGAAGCAATATCAAAACTAGAAAGGTCGATTTTTCTACCTTCCTCCTCTGCGTCAGCTTTGACATTCTTGCAGAGTCGAATGGACTTCCTTAAGCCGCCTCGTGCAGTGTCACACCTATCACCAATTCTTTTAATGTGTAGAAATGGGAAATTATCAAGAGTGCAAGGAACACCTTTATCTAAAATAGTAACGGCACGATCATGCTCAGCCCCAGAGACCTGATAGGCAACGCAGTCGAACCAATGAGATGGAATCACATCAACTGGCCGAGCTAAGGATCCTCCTGAAATTTTAACTGCTTTACTACCTTCAATATTTACATCTGCTGCCGGAAAAGCATCGGGAAGAACCTCCTCAACAGCAGACCTTAGCGTTAAAAGAGTACCCAAAGAAGTTTTGTTTGCCGGATTTCCATATAGGCCAGACTTGCTTTTTGGCCCATGCACAGAATAAGTAAAAAGATCTCGATCCAGCGTCAACAAATCAACATCACTAACCCCTCGAATGTGGACATTCAAAGGCACAGAACCTTGCAAGCGAAACTCCACACCAAGGCCCTTCGCTTCCAATCTACTTTTTAGTTGACTCCCCACTCTCTCAGCAGTCTCAAGGCTAACTCTCGTATATTCAGGAGAAACCTCTTGCATAGCACCAAGCGCATAACGAGTATACGGCTTATCAGCTACTCGCCCCTCCCAGCCTTCTCTATTAAGGCTTTTCGTCAGGACAGAAATTCGCTCATCCAGCGCAATATTACTTAGCCTATCAGTCCCATTGCGGCGAGCACGCATGCGACTCAAATAATTATTGATATTAGCGACCATTCACTCTACTCCTTGTCAAAAAAATCTTCCCGAAGCTAACTCGCCCCCGGCCATTAAAGTACTCACCCTCCGCCTTACTTTCATCCTTGGAAAATATCAATTCGGCGAACCCAACATGCCTTTCTAAATCGCTCTCACCGAGCCTAGGTGTATTCTCGTAATTATAGAGCAATCTATAACCATCAATTTCATCATACATAACCGCAGCAGTAATGCTATTAGATCCCGACTGATCCGTTCGGAGCCCAACACGAATTTTGTCCCAACTCTGAACTATAAAAACCACGCCCTCCCATTCATAAAGAACATCGCCATCCATGTTCAGAGACTTTCCCTGACAACGCCATTCCCCAGCCAAATCTGGAATCTTCAAAAGTCCCCTGAGAGTTCCCACCCTCCAAATGTACTTATCAAAAACAGCATATAGAACGGCAAACACTGCACCGGCGCCAACCAGAGACAGCACCGCAGGAGGAACATTAACGGAAACATTGAAATTTCTCGCCAAATCAACTGCCGACAACAGCATAAAAACAACCACACCCGAAACTACCGCAGAGATCGATCCGATATACCGGCCAACCTTTGCTCTATTGACCCCACCCAACAAAGAATACTCATGCTCTTTCATATCTACTCTCTAGAAAATGGCCATATCCATCCCTAACCTTTACCCTATCCCCCTTACGCCGCGACAAACAGGAAACTTCGAGCATCCCCAGAACTCCTTCCCAACATTTAACCCGCGCCTTGCCGTCCTGATCTTCATTATTTCGTTGCAAACCGGACAGAGTGGAATTTCAGGCGGAGCAGTTTTTTGAGCGGAGTTACTAGCCAACGAAATAGTAGGCGTATCTTCAGAGTAATTAGATATCCAACGTTTCAGAAGAATCCCGTCAACTAGCTGAATATTACGTCCATCTGCAAACGCTTTGGCTTCTTGGGTGTATTTCCCCGAAGTGACAACAAAACCTCCAGCAGCTCCCTCCGCAGCCATCACACCGAAGAATTCACGGATCACTGTGACGCCAACGTTGATGGCCTTCCACTGCTTGCACTGAACCAGGTACTTGTCCGTTCCCAAATGCAGCACGAGGTCAACGCCACCATCCGGCCCATTGCCGCCCTTTTCAATAACGGTGAACCCCTTCCGGCGGAAGGTCTCGCCCACCAGCAGCTCAAACTCGCGCCAGCTAATGCCTTCAATGGTTTGTCCGGACTCTCTTGCGTTCGCCACGTTTGCACGCAGCTTCTTACGTTCGGCTCTGGCAAGCACAGAGCCAATGGCGCCGATCACGAACACCGCAGGCAGCACGAACTGGCCGAAAAAGGCGAAGGTACGGATGAGTTGGCCAGCAACAGACTGCCCCATCTGGTGCAAGTCCTTAGGTACGTCAGGCTGGCTGCTGGCAATAAGATGAAGAATGAGCCAACTGCCCAGGGCAATGAGCAGGCTTACCCACCAGGGCAGACGACTGGCGATCTCTATGAGGTCTTCAATGGCCGAGGTTCTGCGGCGGCGAGCCATCCTTCTCTCCTTTACGCGTCCTTTCATGGCAAGAGGCCATGCAAGGAAGCTAGCGCGAGGCGCTAGTACCCGTAAAGAGTCTAGGGTGACTACATAAGGTGTATTGTCAGAAACAGCCGGTTTAAGTGAGGCCTTTTCGCTTCTGAAAGGCCCGATTTACGGGGCTTCAAGGGTGCGTGAGGTGCCTCTCATGCGATTCATAATGCTGATGTCCCAGGTTCAAGTCCCGGTGTAGCCACCATATCTCGAAAAGGAAAGCTGACCCCCCTTTTCCTTTGCCGATTTCTGCTCTTCGTGTCCCCCGCACCTCAACCGCTTGTACCACTCGTATCGCAAATGATCGGGCTCGTGTTGCGGTCGGTTGGTAACTCATTCAGATTTTCGAGACGAGGCGCCGCCTTGTTGAGTACGAGTCGCGCGGATTGCTATGGAGGGACGATCGAAGATGTGGAGTCTGCTGGAAGAAGCCGTAACGTACATCCTGGATATTCTGCTGGTGCGCCATGTGCGCCAAAAGAAGGGTCTTGCCGAAAGGTCAGTCGCTGAAGATGCAGCCAGGGTTGCTGACGTTTATCTCTGGGGCATCGTCGCCAGTGTTCTGGCCACTGCCATATCCCTGGTGCTCATCTTCATTTTCGACTGGCCGATTCTGTGGGCTTTCGCCTTGACCGTGGTGCCCACCGGCATCTACGCAGGCATCAAGTTCAGGCGACTGCTGACACAATGAAGTGCAAGGCAGTTGCGGAGATCGGTGGCTGCGGTTCAAGTACTCCCGAACGCCACCTGCCACGCCGGAATGGCGTTAGAGACGTTCCACCAATGGCATCCTCCGGCACCCACGCCAAGTAGAATCGCCGTCACCCCAACCGCTGCAATACCCCACGCCCAACCTCGCGCGTCGTCCCGATCCCGAAGTCCACACTGCCCTCCTCCTCCAGGAACACATCCACTGCCGCCTCCAGCCGCTCGGCCAATGCGGGTAGACGCCAATGGTGGCGCAGTAGCATTCCAGCACTGAGGATAGCGGCCAGCGGGTTGGCACGGCCGCTACCAGCTATGTCGGGGGCGCTGCCGTGGACGGGTTCGGCAAGGGCTATAGCGTCACCGAGATTGAGCGACGGCGCCATGCCCAGGCCACCGCCCCAGTGGCTGGCGAGGTCGGAAAGGATGTCGCCGAAGAGGTTGGTGGTGACGATCAGATCGAAGGCTTCCGGGCACGCCACCAGTTGCAGGGCGGCAACATCGACCAGGCGCTCGTCGAGGACATCGCTCCAGCCTTCTTCGGCCAAGGCGTCACGGCAAGTATCACGAAACAGGCCGCAGGTGAGTGGCAGGACATTGGCCTTGTGCACGAGGGTTATACGCCGGGCATTGCGCAAGCGGGCGAGCTCCGCTGCGCCGGCAGCGAGGCGCACGCAAGCGGAGCGGCTGATTACCCGCTCGGCGATGGCGACGCCGTCGGACTCCCAATGCTCGCGGCCGCTATAGAGCCCCTCGCTATTCTCACGCAGGATCATCAGGTCGACGCCTTGGCGCGGCGAGACCCGCGGGCGGGAACGCACAGGGCGCAAGTTGAGATTCAGCGCCAGCTCCTGTCGCAGGGTGAGGATTGCGCTGCGGTAGCCTTCGACGCGATGGCTGGGCGACGACACCGCGCCGAACAGCCCGGCGCCGCAGGCACTCAGGCTAGCCAGCGTCGTCTGCGGCACCGACATACCTCGGCGCTCGAAACAACCCCAACCCGCCTCGGCCTCTTCCACTTGCAGGTCGGGCAGCAGCCGCTCCAGAACTTCGATGGCCACCGGCACGACTTCACGGCCTATGCCGTCTCCAGGGATCACGCACAACCGACGCATTGCTAACCTCTGCTGCCCGGATGTTGTATCGATGGTCCACCCACGCCGGCCACTGCGCGGCAAAGGTGGATAGCCGCTTCACATCTGTTCGAGCGGACGCACGCGGTATTGCGGCGGCAACTGATCCAGACCGCTGACAGTGACGTTGAGGTTCTTCCAGCGGCCGTCCTTGATGCCGTAGATGCAGCCATGAACCGACAGCGGCTGGCCACGGTGCCAGGCGTTCTGGACGATGCTGGTGTGGCTGACGTTGGCCACCTGCTGAATGACGTTGAGTTCGCAAAGGCGGTCGACCCGCTCCTCTTCCTTCTCGAACTGGCCGAGATGGTCGCGGTACTCGTAGGCAAGATCGCGGATGGTTCGCAGCCAACCGTCGATCAGCCCGAACTGGCGATCCTGCAGGGCCGCGCGCACACCACCGCAGCCGTAGTGGCCGGTGACGAGGATGTGCTTCACCTTGAGCACGTCGACGGCGTACTGGATGACCGATAGGCAGTTGAGGTCGGTATGCAGCACGACATTGGCGACGTTGCGGTGGACGAAGAGGTCGCCAGGCAACATGCCGACGATCTCGTTGGCCGGCACACGGGCATCGGAGCAACCGATCCACAGATATTCCGGGGCCTGTTGCCGCGCCAGCTTGGCGAAGAAATCAGGATCTTCCCGCTTGATGGCCTCCGCCCAGCGTGCGTTGTTCTCGAACAGCTCCTGCAGATCGCTCATGTTCGGCTCCTCATCGTTGGCTGCCGCACCTTACGCAGCGCAGGCCGAGATGACAAGCCGCGCCTAGCGGGCCGCGTTCAGGCGCCACCAGCGCGAAGGACGCGGGGTTTCCTGGAGCGCCAGTTGACGCCAGGCGTCATGCCAGGCCTGGGCCTCGGCCGCAAGGCGCGGCCAATCCAGCGTGCGCCGATCCAGCGCCGCCAGCAACTCCGTTTCCAGCCAGCCATGACCGGCACGCAGCGCATCGGCGAAGCCGGGATCGGACAACGCGCGCTGGTGAACCGTCTCGAAGCGCCACCACAAGGAATCCTCCACGGCGGCATCTTCGCGGCTGAGCAGGGCCTCGCCAGCACCAGCTTCGAACCCCAGCGGCTGGAAGATCGACAGGCAGGGCGCCGAGGTGCCAGTCGCGGCCATTCGCGGCGAGTCGCCGTCCAGCCTGGCGATCAGGCTTGCAGTGGTCTGCGAAGGTCGCCAGAAACTGCCGGCATGCAGGCAGACCTGGCGATTGTCGTGCGATGAGAATCGATGCCCGCGATGACCGTGGCTACGTAGCGCGACCACCAGCGCCAACCAGTCGACCTCTGCCGGACAATGGGCGAGGAAGTCCTGATTGAGTTGACGCCTCTGCCTCGCTCCGGCAACCCAGGGCAGCACGCGCCCGTCGAATGCACGTGCGAAGTGGAAGTCGCCGCGACCGTTCCAAAAGCCGAGCCGGCGCGCCTGGCCTTCAAGGTTATCGCTGCACAGGTCGTAGTCCCGGCCAAGGGTCAGCGCATTGGAAATCGCCCAGCGCTCGACCCGCTTCGCCGCCCAGAGCTTCCCGGCGGTTTCCAGCACCCAGGCTTCGTCGCGGTCGGCGATGAGGAAGCTGTTGTCGTAACGCATGCGCTTGTTGCGATAGCCAGCCGCCCCGCCCTGGCCATGCCGTTCGAGAAGCTCGGTGATGACCGCCAGCGCCTCGCGCGCACTCGATGCGCGCTCAAGCCCCAGGCGCAGCAGGTCCATGCCCAGCAGCGCTTCGCCCTGACGCAGTGTGAGTCGGGTGAATACTGCTTCATTGCCGATGGCGACACCGCGTTCGTTTACACCCATTTCGCCGCCCCATAGCCACGACGGCTGGCTGAGGATCACCGCGTGGCGATTGGCAGTCTGCGGAATCTCCAGGTAAGTGGTGCGCACGCTCGGCATACGATCACCATGGACGGCTGGCAGACGGATCAGGCGTTGCGGCTCGGCGGGCTCGCGATCACTGTTCTTGGCGAACCAGGTGGCCCCACCGCTACGCAATACCAAGGTGTCGCACATAGTCCTCTTCTCCCCGATCGTCCCTCGCGCCGAGCACTTCCCGTGCCGCGCGCTCCCCAGCCTCTACGGCCCCATCGAAATAACCCATCCAGTGCGTCGCCGTTTCTGTACCGGCGAAATGCAATCTTCCATAAGGTTCGCGCAGGCGCGCGGCGCCACTGCTCCACAGTCCCGGCGGGAACAGCGCCGCATAGCAGCCACGGGCGAAGGGCTCTTCCGCCCAGGACTTGTCCACGTAATCGATCGGATGACGCGCCTCATCGCCGAAATAACGGGCGAAGCATTCCAGCACCCGCGTCCGGCGATCACCCGACAGCCGTGCATTCCACTGTCGCGCCTCATCGCCTTCGATGAAGCCGAGCAGCACACCGCGCGGCGAGCCGGGAACGCTGTTGTCGAAGGTCAGGCGTACCGGGCCCAGCTCGCTGGTGGCCTGCCCGGAAAGGCCGCGTTCGCGCCAGAATGGCTTGTCGTAGAGCGCCATGCACTTGATCACCGCGCCTTGCGGCAGGCGTTGCAGGAGTTGGTCCCGCCAACTGGGCAGCAACGGCTCCTGGGTGATACGCAACAGTTGCGTCGGTGGAATGGCGAAGATCACGTGCGCTGCCTGGTGAACGCCACGATCACTGATCAGATCGACGCCGCTGTCGCTCTGGCGCACCGCACGAATCGGCTCGCCGGTCTGTACGGCGTCGCCCAGTCGCTCGGCCAGCAACTGGCAGATGCGCTGCGAGCCGCCGAGAATGCGATCCTGCTGCGCACCACCTTCGACGCCCAGCAACGTGTCGAGGTTGTTGCCGCTGCGGATGTAGAAGAGTACGTGGAGGAATGAAAGGTCATGGGGACTGGCGGCGAACACTGCGCCGCACATCAGTTCGAAGACCTTGCGCCCGGTGGCGGTGCGCACGTTTCGGCGCAGCCATTCGGCGAAGGTCAGGCTGTCCCACAGTTCGGCCCTGGGATGCAGGCTGGGGTCGCTGAGAGGGACTTCCCGCGCCATGCGATCCAGGCGTACATGGGCTTGCAGTACGTCCAGCAGGACATGGGGGGCGAATTTGGGAATGGTGCCGCGATAGGGTTTCAGCCGGCCGCCGAACAAGGTGAGATTGTCGCCCTGATTCCATTGCGGGTAGGTCGACAGGTTCAGTTCGGACAATAGGGAATGGATACGCTCCTGGGTCGGGCCGACCCACTGGCCGCCCACTTCAACCACCTCGCCGCTGGCGAAGCTATGGTTGAGGGTACGACCTCCGACGCGCTTGTTGGCTTCCAGCACTTTCACCTGCCGTCCGGCCAATGCCAGACGCCAGGCCGCGGTCAGCCCGGAGATGCCCGCGCCCACCACGATCACATCGCTGCGATTCATGTCGCGACCTATTTCTTGTTGTTATTGGCAACAAGGGTACGCGAGTGCCTGGGCTTAGGAAAATCCCGCGTCGCAGGAAATTTTCAGCGTTATGACAGGGATCAATCGACCAGCGTACAGGCCATGACCAGGGCGTCTTCGCGACCGCCGACCGCCGGATAGTAGCCACGACGCCGGCCGATTTCGTTGAAGCCATAGCGCTCGTACAGGCGGTAGGCCGGCTGGTTCGACTCGCGCACTTCGAGGAAGCACTCCACCGCATTCAGCTCGCGGGCGCGCGTCATCAGATGCTCCAGCAGGCGCAGCCCGAGGCCACGGCCCTGGCTCTCCGGTTTGACAGTGATGTTGAGCAGGTGCGCTTCGTCGAGGATCAGTTGGATCACGCCGTGGCCGACCTGCTGGGTGCCTTCGAACATCACCCAGCAGTCGTAGCTCTTCAAGCCATCGGTGAAGATGCCGCGCGTCCACGGATGGCTGAAGGCTGCATATTCGATCTTGAGGACAGCATCGAGATCCGCCTCGGTCATCGGGCGGAAGGAAACGGCATCGCTCATGCGGTGTTCTGACTCATCCAGCGTTGCCGCACGCGGCGCATGGCGCGCCACAGGTCGGCTTTCAAAGTGGGTTGTTCGGCCAGGCGCTCAAGGCCCGGAATAGCCCAGGCGACGCCCAGGCCTTCGACTTGCAGTTCGCGCAGCAGGGCCTCTTCGTCCGCCTCGCCGGCGAATCGTACCGCCGGCATGCCGACCAGCCACAGGCAGCGGCACGCTGCACTCTCTTCCAGGCGTGCAGCGACGAAGCCCTGGACGAACTCGCGGGCAGCTTCCGGCCCCTGGTCCATGCTGCCACCGGCGAACAACGGCCAGCGCACCGGCTCGCCCACCAGTTGCGGGCTATCCGGCAGGCCAGCGGCGCGCAGCAGGTCTTTCAGAAGCAGGTAGGCGGGATCGCGGCTGGCCAGCGGCTCGCCGGTAGGCAATTCGACCAGCAACATGCACTCGCCGGCACGCAGCAACTGAAGCGCGAAGCGCGGAGGCGGGGCGACGGGGGTACGGGGAACGGGCGCGGCTTCCGGTTCGGCTTCGACCGGGGCGACAGGCTTGGTCGGCGCGGCAGGTCGCGGCATGACGCGAGCACTGATCGACTGCTCGGGCGCCGCGACCGGGGCGGCCTCGCGTGCCGTTTCGACCACCGGAGTCGGCGGCGGATTTGCCACGACAGGCTCGGGCGCCTCCAGCAACTGCGGGCGCGACGGTGCAGCGAACGGCAGCGCAACGCGCGGCAACCAGGTGGCGACCTGCATGGCGCCCAGGTAGGCGCGGCGGCGAGCTTCTTCGATCAAGAGACAGTTACCTGTGGGTGGTGCCTGCCAAGGCAGGCCATCACGACGAGGCGGGATTGTCGCGTGAAACGCGGCCGACGGAAAGGCCGGCGGGCGGAGAGCGTCTACTCAACCACTGTGCAAGGCACCCGTTTCCGCTCAGGGCGTCCCGAATACGTAGACGTTGCCGGTGAGCTTGACCGCGCCGGTCGCCTGGTAGGTGAGCAGGTTGGTCTGCTGCAGCCCGCTGCCGCTGACGACGCCCTGGTTCGAGCCTCCCAGGGTGAACTGCAGGTTGGTGGCGCTCGCATTGGTCAGGCCGATCTTCATGGCCTGGCGCTTGAACAGCGCTCCGTCACCGTTGAAACCGCTGTTGATGGTCACCATGTCCAGGCTCATGCCATCGAAACTGAAGGTGCCCTTGATATTGTCCAGCACGACGTAGCCGGTACTGTTGAGCGGCTGGATCGCCAGGCGCGCACCGCACCCGCCGGTGCAGCGGGTATCGCTGGCGACCGGGGCGAGGTTGAAGTTGATGCTCAGGCTGACGCCGGCCTGGCCGGTGACATCGGACATCTCGCTGTCATCCAGGCCGCGCATCTCGGCCTGGGCGCCACAGGCAAGGGCTAGCAGCAGCGCCCCAAGGAGTCGGCTCGACAGTTTGTTCACGGCGATTCTCCCCATTAGCGCGGCAGGTTGACGGTACGCACGTTCAGATAGTCGATCCGCATCCCGCGAATAGCCTGGGAGCCGATGTCGGTACCGCCGATATTCAGGTTGCCGATGCTGATATTGCTCTTCTGCACGTTCTTGTAGAAGGCGTCGTGATTGGCCCAGGTGACGCCGGGAGCATTGAGTACCAGGTCGCCGTTGCTGGCTACCGTAAGGGTCGCCGGCTGGTAGTTGGCATCGCCCAGATTGAGGTCGAAATAGACGTTCTTGGCGACTGCGCGATTGCTGTCGCTGCAGGTCTCGCAGCCGCTGATGACGAGCTTGTCGGCATACATCTGCAAGCTCATGGACAGCTTCATGCCGGCCTTGTCGCCCCACAGGTTGAGGTACGAGCCGTTCAGCGTGAAGTTCTCCAGGGAAATGGAGAAGAAGTCCTGCCGCTGCGTGGTCGCGCCAGCAGTGCCGTTGCTGTTGTAGGCGACGCTGGGCAGCGTGAAGCGAGTCTTGATGCCGATATCCAGCCCCTGAATGCGGGTGCCGGCGGAACCGGGCATCGCGTCGGCCACCAGCTTCACCGTGGCGGCGTTCTTGCTGGTCCGATCGATAGTGCCGCTGACGCAGGTGGTGCCGCTGCCGCTCTGGGCGCCGCAGAGCTGGATGAACTTGTCATAGTCACTGGCGCGCTTGCTGAGAGTCACGCCGTTGCGGGTGACACTCCAGGCGGCGCTGAGATCCTGCTGCGACTGCGCCAGGTTGTTCTGCGCGGTGCTCAGGCTGTCCTTGGCGTCACTCCAAGGCTTGATCGAGCTGTTGTACTTGGCGACGTTGGGGTCTTTGCAGCCTCCGATCAGCGGACAGCTATAGGTGTCGCCGATCGCAGGCCTGGACTGGCAGGAGCCGCCCAGAGGGCCGCACTGCTGAGCCGGCAACTGGTCGTACCAGCCCTTCATCACGTTATAGGCCGAGTTCACCGAATCGTTCGCGCTCTGCACCAGGGCCTCGCGCTGATCCACGACTGCCTGCCGCTGGTTCACTGTGAGCATATCCGCATCAATACCGGATTTGAGCGCTGGCATGTTGTTCTGGTAGGTCGACAGCAGGGTATCGCGCTGGCCGGTCAGCGTCGTGAGTTCGGTATTGACCTTATTGCTCGCCAGGGTCGGGTCGGTACAGCCAGATTCGCCATACAGGCAGCCCTGGTAGTAGGACCAGAGGCCGAATTTGTGGGTGTCATTGATGGGGTCGGTCCAGGTTGGCGTCTTCAATTGCAGCGCCTGTTGCCCGACGGGGATATTGTCGCCGGTCTTGTACTTGATCGGCCCGAAGGTGAACGGGTGCATCGGCGTACCCAGGTAGGCCTTGGTGTCGAGCGTACCGCGCTGGCTGCCAGCGCCCTTTATGTAAGCCCCGGTGATGTCCACCTGCACATCCTGGTTGGCGCTGTTCTTCACTCCGGTGATCTTCGCCGTGGCGCTGGACTGGTCGTAGCTGAAACCGTCGATGAAGAACCCCAGCCCCGCACCGCTGACCTCTCCCAACTGTTCGTCGTCGAGAGCCTTCATGGCCTGAACCGGCAGGCAGAGGAACCAGCCGGCCAGGCAGGCAATGACTGCGCTGCGCCCGGTCATGTCAGCACCCCGAAGCCTGGGCGCCCATGCAGGTCGGCTGGCGCGCCAGGCCACGCAGGGCGTCGTAGAGGTTGATCAGGATCGGGTAGGCGGCGTCCGCGCCGGTCCCTACCTTGGGGAAGTTGGCATAGGCGCCGGACTGGGTATTCACGAAGTTGCCGGCGTTCGCCAGGTCCTGCCAGGGCACGTTCTGGTTCTGCAGGGAGAAGAAGATGCCCTGTGCGCCGGCATTGATATCGGTTGCGCCAGGCTGGCCGATGAAGATGCTCTTGTAGTTGGTGAGATTGAAGCAGGCATCCAGGCCAAGGGTCTTGCACCCGCTGGCAGTAGTGAGCACCGGAATCAAACCGGCCAGAATGTTGTTCGGGTCGGTAGTATTCATCGAGGTACCCTTGGGAATGCCGATCTGCTCCGCGCGGATGGTGGTGGCCTCGCCCGTGTTGGCCTTGACCAGCCCGACCTCGGCCTCGATCTCGGTATCGCCCGCCACCGCCAGCAACAGGCAGTTCACTATGTTGGGACAGCCGTTGCGGGTGTAGTAGTCGTAAGCGATTGAGGCCGGCCCATAGATCTTGCCCTGCAGGTTGCCCGACAGTGACTGGATGTCGCCGGAGAGGTAGCCAAGAGCTTTGCCGAAACCGACACGCACCCCGGCCAGCTCGCGCACACCGCTGGCGTTGGTCTTGAAGGCGAACTCGATGAAGGGGTCGCGCATCTGGAACGGCTCCACTGCCGCATTGGCGGAGTTGGAGTTGGTCACCCGCCCCAGGGCGAAATTGTTGATCTGGATGTCCGCCGGCTGACTGGAGGCCGAACCACTGCGCGTGTAGTCGCCTAGGCGCAGTTCGTCGATGTTGGTGAGAATGTCGATATCGGCGCCGAAGTTAAGGCGGGTGTACTGGTAGGCCCCGTAGGTCAGGGCATCCACGGTGAGCATTGCCTGTCCGGTGATGCTGGACAGTTCCTCGTCATTCAGCGATTCCATGCGGGCCTGGGCGCTGCTGGCCAGCAGCAGGCCGCAGAACAGGGCGGCAGCCCGCATGAGCGGGCCGAAGGACTGACGCATGGCTCTCTCCCTTCCCGGCTTCCTGATGCCGGAAGCCTGTTGTTATTCGTCCGGCAGCCGGATCGAGACTCGGCGCCGTGATGCCACTATAGGAGCTCGGGAGACAGGAGTGGCCGACCCATAGTCGAGTAAATCGCGAAGGGCATTTCGGAGGGACGCCGCAACCGGGGAAATCGCAGGGCGAATTGTTACCCATCGTCACACCCGCGTTACACCCGGGACGTCAGCGCTGGCGGAACAGCCCGATCAGGTGCTCGGCGATGGCGCCCTTGATGGCATCGAGGTTCAGACGCGACTGGGCCTGGAGCTTGGCGACGTTAAGGCGATGCAGGTGCAGAGATGGCATGCGCGCCTCGTACTCGCGCAGGTCGCCCTTGACCAGCACGGGGAGGAAGGTGTCGTCACGCATGCGATAGCGGTTGATCAGCAGCTTCAAGCCATCCTGGAACGGCATCTCGCGGGAAGCCACCAGGCGGTGCTCGCCGGGAATCTTCAGGTACAGGCCGCTGTAGCCCATCGTTTCACCCGGCAGGATATGGATGCCAGTGGGCTCCACCGCTTCGGCGGGAATGTCGTGGAAGGTATCGAACCAGGCCTGTTCGTCCGGGAGGATGGTGATACCACCTTCCTGGCTCTCGGGAATCACGAAGCTGTAGTTGCTGTAGAGTTTCTCGACATACGACGAGTAGATGCACAGACGGTTTTCGAAGCGCTGCAGGAAGGCAATGGCTTCATTGCGGTCGGTGATGGCATCCAGGTCCCAATCGAGGTCGTTCTGGCGTTCCAGTTCGGCCCATCGGGCTTTGGCAAGGGCGGCGTCGTATGTCATAGCGGCAAATCAGACTCGGATGACAGACTCTGGCAAAAAACTTGCCAGAAAATTCAGTCCTTTAGCCTCGATTTTCCGTGAGCCATTTCACACAGAGGCCGCTAGCTCAGTCGCAATCTGACGCGTTTCGTCACCCTGTCGGCTAGCAGGAAACCTTTGCAGTACAATCGCCCCCTTTATCCATTCAAGGCCGGACAAGCGGAACCCGATGATCGACCCCCGACGCGTATTACGCGCCCTTGCCGAGCACTGGGCCCTGCTCGAACCGCTGTGCGAGCGCTTCGACAGCGGCACCCTGAGCCTGGTGGAGTTGCGCAATCAACTGGGTGCGCAGTTGCCCGACAGTACCCCGGTGGATATCACCGCCCTGCTCGACCAGTGGGTACGCCTGGACATCCTCGTCCCGGTGGCCAAGAGCCCCAACCGCTTCGAGCTGAACGCACAGATCCACGACTTTCTCGCCTACCTGCGCCAGGAGCACCGCCTGGGCCTGTGCCTCGAAATCGAAGCCTACCTGCGCCACCTGGAACGCCTCGCCGGCTACATTCGCGATGCCTTCGAAGTGCGTGACGGCAACGACCTGGCCCGCCAGTTGCGCCTGCTCGACATGCGTGTGCGCGACGTGCTGAAGAAGCTGGCCAACGACGAACAGGCTCTGATCGCTGTCGCCGAACGGGCCAAGACCAGCGACCGGCAGATCCCGCTGCGCCAGCGCTACGCGGAAGTTCTCGCCACCTGGGACGAGTACGTCGAACCGATGATCCAGTTGGTTTCCGCCGACGGCGCCTTCGAACAGGGCGTGCACCGCGTGGAGCAAGTGCTCCTGCGCCTGCTCGGCGAGCAGGCGCGTCTCGGCCAATTGGTCGACGACGACCAGTTGCTACGCACTCACGCGCGCATCCTGGAAATGCAGACCACCGCCCAGCTCACCCTGCGCCGCGCCCGCGAACTGCTGCTGCCGCTGCGCGAGGAAGCACGCCGGCACAACGCGATCACCCGCGGCGCCGCACTGGCGCTGTCGATCGTGCGCCGCAAGGGCATCGATGCCGTTCCCCAGGCAGCGCTGCCGTTGTTCACCCGCCCGCAGAGTACCTTCCTCGGCAGCGCCTCGCAGGTCGAAAGCTACGTCTTCGCCCTCGCCCGCTTCCAGCCCAAGCCGGCGCACTTCCCCAAGGCCAGCGGCAAGCGTGGCAACGATGGCCCGCAGCGCTCGCCGCGCACTGCCCGGGAGATGCTCGACCGTTGCCAGGCCGCACTACCGCTGCCGGACCTGATGCAATGGCTGCTGGAGCAGGAACCGGAAGGCGCCACCGACGAGCTGCTGTATTGGTTCTCGCGCCTGTCGCGCGACGCCCGTTTCCAGCGCGACCGTCTCGATCGCCGCC
Organism: Pseudomonas triclosanedens; assembly: GCF_026686735.1. Taxonomy (NCBI): domain Bacteria; kingdom Pseudomonadati; phylum Pseudomonadota; class Gammaproteobacteria; order Pseudomonadales; family Pseudomonadaceae; genus Pseudomonas; species Pseudomonas triclosanedens. The sequence continues at coordinate 5,158,176 of NZ_CP113432.1, forward strand.
AATACGACACTCTCGAGCACAGCGTCAGCCTGTGCTCCTTCGCCCTGATCGCCGGCAATGCTGGCAAGGACACCAAGAGCGAACCGCATGCAGATTAATCTCACCGAAATGAGCCAGCTCGCGCCGATCTTCCGCGAGCTGTTCAAAGGCTTCCACATCAGCCGCCGCGACCCCGAGCTGTACAGCCAACTGTCCAACCAGCAGGACGCCTACCGCGCACTGTTCAAGGGCCTGGGTTTCGAACTGGTCTGCGATACCCGTGGTTTCTACTATTTCGTCCCCGAACAGATCGGCGCCCAGGTGAACAAGACCGCCCAGCGCCTGGCGCTGTTCACCTTCATACTCGTCGAGCATCTGGCCGACCAGGGCCGTGACCCTCTGGCAGTACTCGACGGCGGCAGCCTCGGCCGCGACGAGTTGCCGCCGCTGCTGGACAAGTACCGCGACCTGTTCCTGCAGGCCGAGGTGACGACCCAGGAAGAACTGGAAGAAAAGGTCATGCGCCGCCTGACCCAGCTTGGCTTCGCCGCCGAGGACAACGGCGTGTATCGCTTCCTGCCGCCGATCCACCGCTTCCTCGATGTCTGCCTATCAGTCCAGCAGGACCGCGACCTCGCCAGCAACCTGCACAGCAACGACCTACAGTTCACGGCCCCCGTGCTGCTGGAGGAAGACGACGAGCCGGTGGTGATCCTCGACAACCATACCTCCGATGCCGACGAAGAGATCGTCGCCATCAGCGAGTCCGTCGAAGCCACTGCCGTTGAGGCCGTCGTCGACGATGAGAGCGAAGAAGACGCCATCGCCCGCGCCATCGCCGAAGAACAAGCCGACATGGAGGCCCAGGTATGACCCAGGAACGCTACGGCATCCGCCGCTTCGCCCTGCTCAACACCGCCGGCTACAGCCTCGGCATCTTCCCGCTGGAGCAACCGCTGTCGGTGTACGGCGCGAACAACCTCGGTAAATCGGCGTCTATCAACGCGCTGCAATTCCCGATCCTCGCGCGCATGTCGGACATGAGCTTTGGCAAGTACAGCCTGGAAGCCTCGCGCAAGTTCTACTTCGCCACCGATACCAGTTACATCCTCATCGAACTGGATCTGCCCCACGGCCGCCACGTGATCGGCGTCGGCGGGCGCGGTCCGGGCGGCGGCTTCGGCCACCAGTTCTTCGCCTACCAGGGCGAGCTGGACCTGGAGCACTATCAGAAAAATGGCACCTGCCTGCGCCTGCGCGAGCTGTATGCCAACCTGGAACGCGAGGGCATCAAGTCCTACGAGTTGAAGCCGGACGAGCTGCGTCGCCTGCTGGTAGGCGGCCACACGTCGATCCCGCTGGACCTGACGCTGATCCCGCTGCGCTCCACCAGCGAACAGAGCCTGAAGACCTTCCGCTCGCTGTTCATCAACCTGCTGCACATGCGCGAGATCACCGCGGCCAAGCTCAAGCAACTGTTCCTCGATGCCTTCGAGCACAGCCTGCGTTCGGGTAGCGTCGACTACATCGCTGCTTGCGAGGAAGCCTTCCGCGACGTACGCCGCATGGAGGGCGACTACCAGGCGCTGGTGGCCGCCGGCCCGCTGGTCGAGGCGCTGGCCAATGGCGTGCAGCAGCGCGAACTGCTGCGCGGCAAGATGCACCGTCTCTCGCCGCTGCTGGATAACCTGCTGGGCACCTGGGAAGACTACTCCGGCGCACGCAAGGAAGAGCTGGTCATCCAGGCCGAGCACTACCGTCGCGAGCAGGACGGCCTGCAGAACGAGCAACGCGGCAGCACCGCCGAGCTGATGCGCCTGGAGCGTGAGATCAGCGAGATCCAGCGCTGGATGGGCGAGCTGGCCGTATTGAAGAACCGTTTCGCGCTAGTGGACGACGCCAAGGTGCTGGAGCAGCAGTTGCTCGCCGCCAAAGACGCCCACGACGAACTGGCCGGCGCCCTGGCACACTCCCGGCAGTTCTCCAGCGAAGACCTTGAAGAGCGCATGCGTGATCTGGAAAAACGCCTGAAAGGTGTTCGCCAACAGCTCGAACATGCCGACAACAACAGCTACGCCCGCCTGCGCGAGGAGTTCTCGCAGCAGGACGTGGAGCGCCTGATGCGTCTGTTCAATGGCGCGCTGTTCAGCCTGCCGCTGGGCGAGAAAGGCGTGAGCATGGACGAGGAAGGCCAGTGGGTCGGCAGCGTCGAGAAAATCCTCGATGCGTTCAAGGGCGAGCGCTTCGAAGTGCCCGGCCTGACCATCGACCTGTCGCACATCGAACCGCCGGCACTGCAGGCGCTCGCCGACCGTGCTGCGCTGCGCGACCAGAAGGAACGCCTGGAGAAGGAGCTCAAGCAGCTCAAGACCCAGCAAGCCGTGGCCGCCGACCGCAACGCCAGCAAGGCACAGGCGGACAAGCTCTACCAGGACGTGCTCGATGCCCAGAAGGCGCTGGAAGACTTCCGCCGCAGCCAGACGCTGAACGCCGAAGAACCGGGCAAGCTGGAGCAGCTGGCGCAACTGGAAGCTGCCCAGGACGAGCTCAAGCGCTCCGCCGACGCCTTCACCGAGCGCGTCCAGCAAATCTCCGCCAAGCTGCAGTTGGTGGGCCGCCAGTTGGCAGACCTGGAAGCCAAGCAGCGCACCCTCGACGACGCTCTGCGCCGCCGTCAGTTGCTACCGGCCAACCTGCCGTTCGGCACGCCGTTCATGGACCCGGTGGACGACTCGATGGACAACCTGCTGCCGCTGCTCAACGACTACCAGGACACCTGGCAGTCGCTGCAGCGTGTGGACGGCCAGATCGAGGCGCTGTACGCCCAGGTGCGCCTGAAGGGCGTGGCCAAGTTCGACAGCGAGGATGATCCCGAACGCCGTCTGCAACTGCTGATCAACGCCTACGCACACCGTACCGACGAAGCTCTCACCTTGGCCAAGGCACGCCGCGCGGCAGTTACCGACATCGCCCGTACCCTGCGCAACATCCGCAGCGACTACGACAACCTGGAACACCAGTTGGCGCTGTTCAACCGCGAGATCAACAAGCGCCAGGTGTCGAACCTGCAGAGCTTCCGCATCGTGCTCGCGCCCAACAAGGACGCGCTCAAGCACATCGACCAGATCATCCATAGCGCCGGCCAGTACGAGGAAGGTGAAAACCTTTCGGTATTCGACCTGACCCAGAGTGCCGAGCAGGATGCAAGGAACGAGGAAGCCAAGGACTACCTGTCGCGCCTGGTAGCCGCCAACAACAACCAACTGGGCCTGAAGGATCTGTTCGAGCTGGCGTTCGAGATCACCAAGATGGGCGGCCAGCCGATCATGCACACCGACATCGACGGTGCGGCATCCAACGGCACCACCATGACCATTAAGGCACTGACCAACATGTACCTGCTGCTGCACCTGATGGATCGCGAGCAAGCCGGTCGCGTCCGCCTGCCTTACTACCTCGACGAGGCGGCGGACATCGACGAACGCAATCAGTCAGCATTGCTGGAGACCAGCCTGCAGCTAGGCTTCGTGCCGATCCTGGCGAGCGTGAAGCCGCAGGTATCGGCGCAGGTGGCGATCGACCTGGAAGGGGGCAGCAGCCCCAGCGGCATCTACATCGACGAGGCGGACTGGAAGTTCATCCGCCGGCGGGATACCGAGAAAGCCGCGCACAACGATGTCGAGGCCAGCGCCGAGCCTGCCTGATTCTCTCCGGCCGAAGAAAGAGCTCCGCACTGCGGGGGCCCTTTCCAGTCGCACCGAAGCCAGAACGAAAAAGGGCCGCAATCGCGGCCCTTTTTTCAGCAGAACGTCATTTCGCCTTACCCAGCGGAATCTTCGGAGCCCAGTCGAGCCAGGCATCCTCGTATTCGTCGAACAGCGCGAACGTCTGCCCTGGCTTGGCCGGTGCGCCCATCTCGGCGTTATTTGGCGTGGCGAACGCAACACCGCCAGCGAGAATGGTCTCGAAGGACTCGGTCCGCACCTTCACGCCCTTGAACAACCCGGCATCTACACCAACGCCACTGGTGTTCCAGAAGCGGCTGCCAGTGCGCACCAGCGGCGCGTAACGCGGCTCGACGATAATGTGGATAAGTACCCGGTCACCGGTTTCGCCAAGCTCGAAGGACGTGACCTTGCCCACTTGCACTTCGCGATAGGTCACCGGTACGCCGGGCTTGAGTGAACCGCGGCGGGCAGCGCTAAGCGTCAGACGCAGGCCATCGGCGTCCAGCAGGCGATTCGGCTCGCTGTCCAGCAGGCTGAAGCTGGTCTGCGCCTGCCCCGGCTTGTCGGTTGGCAGGACCTCAATGTACTGCCCACTGACAATGGTGCCCAGGTTGGCGACTCCGGACAGCCCGACTTCCGGCTTCACCACCCAGAAACGCGTACCCTGGCGGGCAATACTATCCGCCGCACGGGTCAGGCGGGCCTTGAGCTGCACGGTCGCCAGATCCCTGCTCAGGTCGACCTGCTCGATGCGTCCCACTTCAAGCCCCTTGTAGCGCAGCGTGGTGCCCTCCTTGAGGCCGTCGGCACTGGCGGCGCGCAACTCGATCATCTGGCCCTTGGCGTGGGCAACCTCATCACTCTCGAACAGGGCGAAACGGCGCACCTTGGTCACCGGCGGAGCCTTTGGATCCGGCGTATCGAAGGCGATGCCGCCGGCTATCAGGGTCTGCAGGGATTCGCTCTTGAGCTTGATGCCATCCAGACCGCCGCTGACCGTCACTCCGCTGACATTCCAGAAGCGCGACGAAGTATTCACCAGGTTGGCGTACTCCGGCTCGATGTGAACGCCGATGACCAGCCGCGACGGATCACGGCGTGAAAGCTGGTAACTCTGCACGCTGCCGACCTTCATCTGTCGGTAGAGGATCGGCGTGCCAACCTCCAGCGAGCCGAGCTTGTCAGTAGTCAACACCAGGTGCAGGCCGGGGGAATCCAGGTTTAGCGGCGGGGCCTTGGGACGAATGACGAAATCACGGGTCGGCTCACCAGTCTTGGCAAAGCGCACGCTGATGTAATTGCCCTTCACCAGAGCTTCCAGCCCGGTGATGCCGGCCAGCGAGATGCTCGGCTTGACCATCCAGAACTCGGTATCACCGTTGAGGAAGTCCTCGGTACGTGGGTCCATCGACAAGGTGGCGGTGGCGCCATTGAAATCCTTGTCCATGTCGATGCTCTTCACCGTACCGACCTGCACGCCGTTGTACATCACTGGCGTGCTACCGGGAGTCAAGCCGCTGACGTCACTGACCTTGAGCTTGACGCTCAAACCGGCCTGGGCGGCATCGAAGTCTTCGTAGAGGCGGAACGGCTTGCTCGGGTCGGTTGGAGGGCTATCCGGGTAATTATCCGGGGTCGAGAACGCGATGCCGCCGGCCGCGATAGTCGCCAGGGATTCGGTACGCAGCTTGAGACCGCTGAGGCTCCCTGACAGGGTGATCCCGCTGGCGTTCCAGAAACGCGTATGTTTACGTACGAGATTGGCGTAGGCCGGCTCTATGTGGACCTTCACCACAACAGTCTTCTGGTCCTCGGCCAACTGATAGCTCTTCACCTGGCCAACCTGAATCTGCCGATAGTAGATCGGGCTGCCCTGCTCCAGGGAGCCGAGCCGATCGGCCTTCAACGTCAGGTGCAGGCCGGGCAATGCATCGGACAGCGGTGGCGGCTCCTTCAACGCGACGAAGTTCTTCTCCTGATCCCCTTTCACCGGATCGATGGCGATGTAGTTCCCCGAAACCAGCGTTTCCAGGCCGGTCACCCCGGCCAGCGATACACGGGGCTTCACCAGCCAGAAACGCGTGCGCTTACTGAGGTACTCGGCGGCCTCCTTGCGCATCTCGACCACAGCCGTGACGCCCAGCGTCGGCTTGTTGACATGCAGGTCGATCACTTTGCCGACGCCGATGCCCTTGAAGATCACCTCGGTCTTGTTAGCCTGGATCCCCTCACCACTTTCGAACTGGATATTGATCATGATTCCCGCCTGGTCGTATGCACGCCAGGCCAGCCACGCTCCGATCGCCAAAGCGATCAGCGGCAGGATCCAGATTGCCGACCAGTTGGAGGTCTTGCGCATCTTCGGGGTAGGAAGATCACTCATTGTCGTTTTCCGCGTCCGTGTTATCCCAGATCAGCCGGGGATCGAAAGTCACTGCAGCTAGCATCGTAAGCACCACAACCGTAGCGAAGGCAGCCGCACCAAGGTTGGCCTCGATGCTGGCCAGATTGCCGAAGTTCACCAGCGTCACCAGAATCGCGATAACGAAAATATCTAGCATCGACCAACGGCCGATCCATTCGATGAAGCGATACATCATGATCCGCTGCCTGGCAGACAGCGGTTGGTGCCGCTGGACCGAATACAGCAGCAATGCAATACCGACCAATTTGAAGGTCGGCACCAGGATGCTGGCAACGAACACGACCGCAGCGACCGGCACCATGTCCGCATTGATCAGCTCTACCACCCCCTCCATGATCGTTGCCGGCATGCCGCTGCCGAGGAAGTTCACCGTCATGATCGGCAGCAGGTTGGCGGGGATATAAAGAATGGCTGCGGTGATCAGCAGCGCCCACGTCCGCACGATACTGTTCGGCCGGCGGTCGTGAACCACGGCACCGCAACGTGTGCAGACAGTCTCGTCGTCGACGACTCGACGATTGAGCTGATGACACTCTCCGCAGACCAGAATGCCAGCATCAATGGCTCGCATGGTCAAACTCCCCCGACAGCTCCCCCCAAACCTGGTGGTGAGACATAGTCACCTCCAACCATATCTGGGTGAGCAAAAGCGCTACGAAACAGGCTAGTCCAAGCCCGACATGCAATTCGGCCATCCCGATCAGCTTTACGATTGATACGAGAATCCCCATCAGATACACCTCGAGCATTCCCCATTCGCGCAAGTGCTGATATCCACGGAACAACAGCATCCCCTGCGGCCGAAATACCCGGAAGCGCAGCGTGATAAGCACGAAGAGCTGACACAGCAGCTTTGCCAATGGGATGACCATGCTGCAGAGGAAAACCAGGACTCCGACGCCCTTCATACTCGAGTTGTACAACCCTTGTACGCCGCTCCAGACAGTATCGGTGCTGACCTGACCCAGGATGGTGATGTGCATAATCGGCATGAAGTTGGCCGGGATATAGAGCACCAAGGCTGTCAGCACCAGCGCTAAGGCACGACGTACCATATACGGCCGGTGTATTTCCAACTCATAGCCACAACGGGGACATACTGACCTTTGGCCCAATGGTACGGTTTCACGGCGCATCAACAAATCGCACTCATGGCACGCCGTCAACTCGTCCAGTGGCAAGTGCTCCAGTGTCTGACCCTGGTTATCGGACATGAATAAGCTCGTGAGAAATTTGACGCTATTGTAGACGAGCCAGCCTGATCGAAGCGCCGAAGCATCTGTATCGAGTCCGTTCGAAATTCATCGGAATGTTCAGAGCTTGGGCAAAGTCGGCAGTTGCGCGAGAGGAAGCCTATGTGCAAAGGCTTTGGCAGGCGGATGTTGATCCAGATGCAATCAGCTGCTCCGAGCGGCAGCAGCCACCGACTCAACGCGCCACATCACCCGATGCCTCGCCGACTTGCACAGCCTTCAGCCCCTGTTTTCCGCGCGCAAAAGCAAAGCCCCCGACCAGCGAGGCTGATCAGGGGCTTTGGGATAGGAGCTTGACGATGACCTACTCTCACATGGGGAAACCCCACACTACCATCGGCGATGCGTCGTTTCACTACTGAGTTCGGGATGGGATCAGGTGGTTCCAACGCTCTATGGTCGTCAAGCAATTCTTTAGGATGCTCGTGGCCTTGGCACACGCTCATCCAGATTCGGGTATGTGACAGGTATTTGCGGTTCACACGAACTTTCGGTTCGTCGACTTCACCGTCTAACACCAAATTGTTTGGGTGTTATATGGTCAAGCCTCACGGGCAATTAGTATCGGTTAGCTCAACGCCTCACAGCGCTTACACACCCGACCTATCAACGTCGTAGTCTTCGACGGCCCTTTAGGGGAATCAAGTTCCCAGTGAGATCTCATCTTGAGGCTAGTTTCCCGCTTAGATGCTTTCAGCGGTTATCTATTCCGAACATAGCTACCCGGCAATGCCACTGGCGTGACAACCGGAACACCAGAGGTTCGTCCACTCCGGTCCTCTCGTACTAGGAGCAGCCCCTCTCAAATCTCAAACGTCCACGGCAGATAGGGACCGAACTGTCTCACGACGTTCTAAACCCAGCTCGCGTACCACTTTAAATGGCGAACAGCCATACCCTTGGGACCGGCTTCAGCCCCAGGATGTGATGAGCCGACATCGAGGTGCCAAACACCGCCGTCGATATGAACTCTTGGGCGGTATCAGCCTGTTATCCCCGGAGTACCTTTTATCCGTTGAGCGATGGCCCTTCCATACAGAACCACCGGATCACTAAGACCTACTTTCGTACCTGCTCGACGTGTCTGTCTCGCAGTCAAGCGCGCTTTTGCCTTTATACTCTGCGACCGATTTCCGACCGGTCTGAGCGCACCTTCGTACTCCTCCGTTACTCTTTAGGAGGAGACCGCCCCAGTCAAACTGCCCACCATACACTGTCCTCGATCCGGATAACGGACCAGAGTTAGAACCTCAAGCATGCCAGGGTGGTATTTCAAGGATGGCTCCACGCGAACTGGCGTCCACGCTTCAAAGCCTCCCACCTATCCTACACAAGCAGGCTCAAAGTCCAGTGCAAAGCTACAGTAAAGGTTCACGGGGTCTTTCCGTCTAGCCGCGGATACACTGCATCTTCACAGCGATTTCAATTTCACTGAGTCTCGGGTGGAGACAGCGCCGCCATCGTTACGCCATTCGTGCAGGTCGGAACTTACCCGACAAGGAATTTCGCTACCTTAGGACCGTTATAGTTACGGCCGCCGTTTACCGGGGCTTCGATCAAGAGCTTCGCTTTCGCTAACCCCATCAATTAACCTTCCGGCACCGGGCAGGCGTCACACCCTATACGTCCACTTTCGTGTTTGCAGAGTGCTGTGTTTTTAATAAACAGTCGCAGCGGCCTGGTATCTTCGACCGACATGGGCTTACGCAGTAAATGCTTCACCCTCATCGGCGCACCTTCTCCCGAAGTTACGGTGCCATTTTGCCTAGTTCCTTCACCCGAGTTCTCTCAAGCGCCTTGGTATTCTCTACCCGACCACCTGTGTCGGTTTGGGGTACGGTTCCTAGTTACCTGAAGCTTAGAAGCTTTTCCTGGAAGCATGGCATCAACCACTTCGCTCTCTAAAAGAAAGCTCGTCATCAGCTCTCGGCCTTGAACACCCGGATTTGCCTAAGTGTTCGGCCTACCACCTTAAACTTGGACAACCAACGCCAAGCTGGCCTAGCCTTCTCCGTCCCTCCATCGCAGTAACTAGAAGTACAGGAATATTAACCTGTTTCCCATCGACTACGCTCTTCAGCCTCGCCTTAGGGACCGACTAACCCTGCGTCGATTAACGTTGCGCAGGAACCCTTGGTCTTTCGGCGTGGGAGTTTTTCACTCCCATTGTCGTTACTCATGTCAGCATTCGCACTTCTGATACCTCCAGCAAGCTTCTCAACTCACCTTCACAGGCTTACAGAACGCTCCTCTACCGCGCATCTTGCGATGCACCCGTAGCTTCGGTGTGTGGTTTGAGCCCCGTTACATCTTCCGCGCAGGCCGACTCGACTAGTGAGCTATTACGCTTTCTTTAAAGGGTGGCTGCTTCTAAGCCAACCTCCTAGCTGTCTAAGCCTTCCCACATCGTTTACCACTTAACCACAACTTTGGGACCTTAGCTGACGGTCTGGGTTGTTTCCCTTTTCACGACGGACGTTAGCACCCGCCGTGTGTCTCCCACGCTGACACTTCCAGGTATTCGGAGTTTGCATCGGTTTGGTAAGTCGGGATGACCCCCTAGCCGAAACAGTGCTCTACCCCCTGGAGTGATACGTGAGGCGCTACCTAAATAGCTTTCGAGGAGAACCAGCTATCTCCGAGCTTGATTAGCCTTTCACTCCGATCCACAAGTCATCCCCTACCTTTTCAACGGGAGTGGGTTCGGTCCTCCAGTCAGTGTTACCTAACCTTCAACCTGCTCATGGATAGATCGCCCGGTTTCGGGTCTATACCCAGCGACTAAATCGCCCTATTAAGACTCGCTTTCGCTACGCCTTCCCTATACGGTTAAGCTCGCCACTGAATATAAGTCGCTGACCCATTATACAAAAGGTACGCAGTCACCTAACTAAGTAGGCTCCCACTGCTTGTACGCATACGGTTTCAGGTTCTATTTCACTCCCCTCTCCGGGGTTCTTTTCGCCTTTCCCTCACGGTACTGGTTCACTATCGGTCAGTCAGTAGTATTTAGCCTTGGAGGATGGTCCCCCCATATTCAGACAAAGTTTCTCGTGCTCCGTCCTACTCGATTTCACTTCAAAGAACCTTTCACATACGGGGCTATCACCCACTATGGCCGCACTTTCCAGAGCGTTCTGTTAGATTCAAAGAAGCTTAAGGGCTAATCCCCGTTCGCTCGCCACTACTAAGGGAATCTCGGTTGATTTCTTTTCCTCAGGGTACTTAGATGTTTCAGTTCCCCTGGTTCGCCTCTTGCACCTATGGATTCAGTACAAGATACCTAGGTTATCCTAGGTGGGTTTCCCCATTCAGAGATCTCCGGATCAAAGTCTGTTTGCCGACTCCCCGAAGCTTATCGCAGGCTACCACGTCTTTCATCGCCTCTGACTGCCAAGGCATCCACCGTATGCGCTTCTTCACTTGACCATATAACCCCAAGCAATCTGGTCATATGTCTCGAACGTGAAGACGACATTCGCCGAAAATTCGCGCTTGAACTCGCAAATTTTACCTTGACTTGAATGATCACCAGTGAAAGAGATCATTCAGTCTACTTCTATCACATACCCAAATTTTTAAAGAACAGTTCCGGTACAAAGACCAGACATCAATGTTCCTTAACCTGAACATTCATGTCTGAGCTTTTGACGATTTAGAGATGGTGGAGCCAAGGAGGATCGAACTCCTGACCTCCTGCGTGCAAAGCAGGCGCTCTCCCAGCTGAGCTATGGCCCCTTATCGGATCAGCAGCACACCACAACAATTGGTGGGTCTGGGCAGATTCGAACTGCCGACCTCACCCTTATCAGGGGTGCGCTCTAACCAACTGAGCTACAGACCCAATCGTCTAACCAGTGAATCAAGCAATTCGTGTGGGAGCTTATGAAGAAGCTGAGATCTTCGATTAAGGAGGTGATCCAGCCGCAGGTTCCCCTACGGCTACCTTGTTACGACTTCACCCCAGTCATGAATCACTCCGTGGTAACCGTCCCCCTTGCGGTTAGACTAGCTACTTCTGGAGCAACCCACTCCCATGGTGTGACGGGCGGTGTGTACAAGGCCCGGGAACGTATTCACCGTGACATTCTGATTCACGATTACTAGCGATTCCGACTTCACGCAGTCGAGTTGCAGACTGCGATCCGGACTACGATCGGTTTTATGGGATTAGCTCCACCTCGCGGCTTGGCAACCCTCTGTACCGACCATTGTAGCACGTGTGTAGCCCTGGCCGTAAGGGCCATGATGACTTGACGTCATCCCCACCTTCCTCCGGTTTGTCACCGGCAGTCTCCTTAGAGTGCCCACCCGAGGTGCTGGTAACTAAGGACAAGGGTTGCGCTCGTTACGGGACTTAACCCAACATCTCACGACACGAGCTGACGACAGCCATGCAGCACCTGTGTTCCGATTCCCGAAGGCACCCTCGCATCTCTGCAAGGTTCCGGACATGTCAAGGCCAGGTAAGGTTCTTCGCGTTGCTTCGAATTAAACCACATGCTCCACCGCTTGTGCGGGCCCCCGTCAATTCATTTGAGTTTTAACCTTGCGGCCGTACTCCCCAGGCGGTCGACTTATCGCGTTAGCTGCGCCACTAAAATCTCAAGGATTCCAACGGCTAGTCGACATCGTTTACGGCGTGGACTACCAGGGTATCTAATCCTGTTTGCTCCCCACGCTTTCGCACCTCAGTGTCAGTATCAGTCCAGGTGGTCGCCTTCGCCACTGGTGTTCCTTCCTATATCTACGCATTTCACCGCTACACAGGAAATTCCACCACCCTCTACCGTACTCTAGTCAGGCAGTTATGGATGCAGTTCCCAGGTTGAGCCCGGGGATTTCACATTCATCTTACCAAACCACCTACGCGCGCTTTACGCCCAGTAATTCCGATTAACGCTTGCACCCTTCGTATTACCGCGGCTGCTGGCACGAAGTTAGCCGGTGCTTATTCTGTTGGTAACGTCAAATCAGCAAGGTATTAACTTACTGACCTTCCTCCCAACTTAAAGTGCTTTACAATCCGAAGACCTTCTTCACACACGCGGCATGGCTGGATCAGGCTTTCGCCCATTGTCCAATATTCCCCACTGCTGCCTCCCGTAGGAGTCTGGACCGTGTCTCAGTTCCAGTGTGACTGATCATCCTCTCAGACCAGTTACGGATCGTCGCCTTGGTAGGCCTTTACCCCACCAACTAGCTAATCCGACCTAGGCTCATCTGATAGCGCAAGGCCCGAAGGTCCCCTGCTTTCTCCCGTAGGACGTATGCGGTATTAGCGTTCCTTTCGAAACGTTGTCCCCCACTACCAGGCAGATTCCTAGGCATTACTCACCCGTCCGCCGCTGAATCCAGGAGCAAGCTCCCTTCATCCGCTCGACTTGCATGTGTTAGGCCTGCCGCCAGCGTTCAATCTGAGCCATGATCAAACTCTTCAGTTCAATACTGCTTGGGTTTTGAGAAAACCCTAAACTTGGCTCAGCAATCGCATGCTCTAATTAAAGAGCTAAAACTCTCGAATTCACGAGTGTTACTTGCGATGCTGATAATCAGTCGATCATCAGTCTTACATCACAAGCACCCACACGAATTGCTTGATTCAACTTGTTAAAGAGCAGTTGGTTGATTCTTTCGTCTCAACCGAGGCCGCGCATTCTACAGCAACCTCTTACTTCGTCAAGCGTTATTTTCGAAAATTTTCTTTTCTACTCAACCGCTTGCGCTTCGGAGAAGGAAGCCTTCTCACCAGCGGGAGGCGCATTCTACAGCGTTCAAAATCACTGTCAAGCACCTCGATGATCTTCCTTTCAGCTCGCCGCCGAAGCAGCCCGCGGAGAGTGGCAAGCGAATCGCCTGCCGGACCACCACTCCCGACTTCGATGCTTTGTAAGTGCTTGATTTTCAAGCTCTTTCAGCGCTTCGTCGCTGGGAGTGGTGCGCATTATAGGGACTTGAAAACGCCCGTCAACACATTTCTGAAAGAATTTTCAGCGCATCGCGAATCTACTGCGCAACAGAGGTAGCTGCCGAGCAATCCGCGGTAGCCGCAACAGCATCAGGCACACTCCCAACGCGGCGTAGATAGCCCAACGCTCCAAGTCGGAACGTACGACCCACAGCATATGCAACAACCCCAGAGCAAGGATGACATATATCAGGCGATGCAGTTTCTTCCAGGCGGTTCCCAACCTACGCATACTCCACCGATTGGAGGTCACGGCCATCACAAGAAGCATCAGGGAGGCAACGAAGCCGATGATGATATAGGGTCGCTTGCGCAGCTCAATGGCCAACTGCCCCATATCCAGCCCCAGGATGAACACGGCGTACGCACTCAGGTGCAGCACTACATAGGTGAAGGACCAGAGGCCCAACTGGCGCCTGACCTGTATCCACCCACCCCAGCGAGTCAACTTCTGCAGCGGCGTCATCGCCAAGGTCACGAGCAGCAGAATCAAGCCCCCCTGTCCTAGTCGATCGACCAAAGCCTTGCCCGGATCAGGCCCCAGGGCAAAGATCCACGCCTGATACAGCCAGTAGAGCGGAGGCAGCAATGCAACCAAGAAAACAGCACAACGCCAGAATGGATAGCGCATCAGTAGTCCTTCCTCAGGTCCATACCCGTGTAAAGCGACGCGACTTCATCGGCATAACCGTTGAACATGAGGGTGGGACGAACATTGGGACTGAATAGCCCACTGGGCAGTCGCCGCTCACGCGCCTGCGTCCAGCGAGGATGATCAACAGTGGGATTCACATTGGCATAGAAGCCGTACTCATCCGGAGCGAGACTTTGCCAGGTGGTCTTAGGCTGCTCCGTGACGAAGCTGATGCGCACGATGGACTTGGCCCCCTTGAAACCATATTTCCACGGCACGATCAGCCTTAGCGGTGCGCCATTCTGATTGGCCAACACCCGCCCATACATACCGACCGCGAGAATGGCCAGAGGGTGCATCGCCTCATCCATCCGCAACCCTTCAACGTAAGGCCAGTCGATCAATGCGAAGTTGGACCGCACCCCCGGCATATCCTGGCGATCCACGAGGGTTTCGAAGCGCAAGTACTTGGCTTTGCCAGTAGGTTCAACTCGCTTAATCAGTTCGAATAGCGGGAAGCCAATCCACGGGATCACCATCGACCAGGCTTCGACGCAGCGCAACCTATAGATGCGCTCCTCAAGCATGTACGGCTTGAGGAAGTCTTCCAGTGCGTACTTACCGGGTTTTCCCACCTCGCCATCGATGAGAACCGACCAAGGCTCAGTCTTGAGCACACCGGCATTAATAGCGGGATCCCCCTTATCGGGACCGAACTCATAAAAGTTGTTATAGGTCGTCGCGTCCTTGAAAGGAGTTATGGCCTCCCCCTTCACAGTGACAGCATCCCAGCGTGTGGCGGATAGCTTTTCGCTCAGCCAGGAAGGTGTGGACGCCTCAGAGACATCGGCATAACGCCCCTGCTCCGCGAAACTCAGGCGAGGTAGGCTGGACGCAGCAGCGGCAGCCAATGCGCCCCCCATGAAACGGCGACGAGAGAGGTAGAGCGATTCGGGCGTAACTTCCGATTCGTGGCAATCGGAATGGCGGGACAACTTGATCAGCATGACGGGCTCCGCAACGACTGGCTGTATGCGCCAATAGACTGCGGAGCCCGGAAGAAATTACACCGCGGGCGGCTGCTTGCGACGACGCAACTGGAGCAAGTATTGCACCGGACCAGAGGCTGCGTAGGCAAGGAACAGCAACAACAGGATACGCGGCGGATCAGTGAAGACCACGGCGAAGGCGAGCACTACCACCAGGATCGCCACGAAGGGCACCCGACCTCGCAGGTCCAGGTCCTTGAAGCTGTAGTACTTGATGTTGCTGACCATCAGCATACCGGCGGCCGCTACCATCAGCGCCACAAGCAGCGAAACCTTGGCACCCTGGATATCGAAATCAGCGAACGCCCACACCGTGCCAGCAACGAGCGCAGCTGCAGCCGGGCTGGCCAGGCCGATGAAGAAGCGCTTGTCAGCCTTGCCGACCTGAGTATTGAAGCGAGCCAGACGCAACGCCGCCCCCGCAACATAGATGAAGGCGACCATCCAGCCGACCTTGCCCAGGCTGCTCAGCGCCCATTCGAAGGCGACCAGCGCAGGCGCCACGCCGAAAGCAACCATATCGGACAACGAATCGTATTCGGCACCGAACGCACTCTGGGTATTGGTCAATCGGGCCACGCGGCCATCGAGACCATCGAGGACCATTGCGACAAAGATCGCGATGGCGGCATTGGAGAAGTCGCCACTCATGGCATTGATGATGGCGTACAGACCGGTGAACAGCGCCGCAGTGGTGAACAGGTTGGGCAACAGATAGATGCCGCGATGGCGCACCTTGCGACCGTCGGCATCATGCCCTTCTTCGATATGCTCATCGATGGGCAGGAGGCTTTCGGTGTCGGAAGCCTTGTTCGGCTCCTCGTGACCTTCACTCATGGACAATTCCTTGAGAACTCATTGAGGCTGAGATTTTCCGGGGGTGCGCAAATGCGCGGACGGGCCCGGCGCCCCCGCTTTATACCAGATCAACACCCAAGAACGAAAAAACGCGGCAAGCGCCGCGTTTCTTCGTTTGTCGCGAAAGACCTTAGTTCTTGGTCTTGTCGACGATCTTGTTGGCAGCGATCCACGGCATCATCGCGCGCAGCTTCTCACCAACTACTTCGATGCCGTGAGCGGCGTTGTTGCGGCGGTAGGCGGTCATCGACGGGTAATTGGCCGCACCTTCGGTGATGAACATCTTCGCGTATTCGCCGTCCTGGATGCGCTTCAGAGCATTGCGCATGGCTTGACGGGATTCGGCGTTGATTACTTCCGGACCGGTCACGTATTCGCCGTACTCGGCGTTGTTGGAGATCGAGTAGTTCATGTTGGCGATACCGCCTTCGAACATGAGGTCAACGATCAGCTTCAGTTCGTGCAGGCACTCGAAGTAAGCCATTTCGGGAGCGTAACCGGCTTCGACCAGGGTTTCGAAACCAGCCTTGACCAGCTCGACGCAACCGCCGCACAGGACAGCCTGCTCGCCGAACAGGTCGGTTTCGGTTTCGTCCTTGAAGGTAGTTTCGATGATGCCGGTACGGCCACCGCCAACGCCGCAGGCGTAGGACAGGGCGACGTTCTTGGCATTGCCGGAAGCGTCCTGGTAGATAGCGATCAGGTCAGGAATGCCGCCGCCCTTGACGAACTCGGAGCGAACGGTGTGGCCCGGAGCCTTCGGCGCGATCATGATCACGTCGAGGTCAGCGCGCGGAACGACCTGGTTGTAGTGGATGGAGAAGCCGTGAGCGAAGGCCAGAGTCGCGCCCTTCTTCAGATTCGGCTCGATCTCGTCCTTGTACAGGCGGCCCTGGAACTCGTCCGGGGTCAGGATCATGACCAGATCGGCAGAAGCAACGGCTTCAGCCACTTCGGCTACTTTCAGACCGTGGTTCTGGGCCTTGGCAACGGAAGAAGAGTTCGCGCGCAGGCCGACGGTTACGTCGACGCCGGAGTCCTTCAGGTTGCAGGCATGGGCGTGCCCTTGGGAACCGTAACCGATAATGGCAACTTTCTTGCCCTGGATGATGGAGAGGTCACAGTCTTTATCGTAGAAAACGCGCATTTGGGTAATCCCCTGTCAGTTGGCCTCGTGGGCCGTATTCAAATCAGATGCTGAGAGTCTTGTCGCCACGGGCAATACCGGTGACGCCACTGCGGACAACTTCGAGGATCGACGCGGTGCCGATGGCCTGAATGAAGCTGTCCAGCTTGTCGCTAGTGCCAGCCAGCTGCACGGTATAGACACTGCTGGTGACATCGACGATCTGCCCGCGGAAGATATCGGTGGTGCGTTTGACCTCGGCACGCTGAGCGCCGGTAGCCTTGACCTTAACCAACATCAGCTCGCGCTCGATGTGCGCGCTTTCCGAGAGATTCACCAGTTTTACCACCTCGATCAGCTTGTTGAGGTTCTTGGTGATCTGCTCGATGACTTCATCCTGACCAGCGGTGGTCAGGGTCAGACGCGACAGCGTCGGATCCTCGGTGGGAGCGACCGTCAGGGTTTCGATGTTGTAGTTGCGCTGCGAGAACAGGCCAACAACGCGGGAAAGCGCGCCGGGTTCGTTTTCCAGCAGCAGAGAAATGATGTGTCGCATGATCAGGTACGCTCCGTCTTGCTCAGCCACATGTCGCGCATCGCACCGCCGCGGATCTGCATTGGGTAGACGTGCTCGCTGGTATCGACCTGGATGTCGAGGAAGACCAGGCGGTTCTTCATTGCGAACGCCTCTTCCATCTTCGGCTTCAGGTCTTTCAGGTCGGTGATGCGCATGCCAACGTGGCCATACGCCTCAGCCAGCTTGACGAAGTCAGGCAGCGATTCCATGTAGGAGTGCGAGTAACGGCTGTTGTACTGCATGTCCTGCCATTGGCGGACCATGCCCAGCGCACCGTTGTTCAGGTTGACGATCTTCACCGGCAGGTCGTACTGCAGGCAGGTGGACAGCTCCTGGATGTTCATCTGGATACTGCCTTCACCGGTCACGCAGGCGACATCGGCATCAGGGAAATTCAGTTTCACGCCCATCGCGGCCGGGAAACCGAAGCCCATAGTGCCCAGGCCACCGGAGTTGATCCAGCGATTGGGCTTGTTGAAGCGGTAGTACTGTGCCGCGAACATCTGGTGCTGGCCCACGTCAGACGCAACGAAGGCGTCACCGTTGGTGACCTCGCACAGAGTCTCGATGACGGTCTGCGGTTTGATGATGCTGCCGTCGCCCATGCTGTACGGGAACAGACCGCGGCTACCGCGCCACTCTTCGATCTGCTTCCACCAGGCGACCTGAGCTTCCTTGTTTGGAGTCTCGCCAATCTCCTTGAGGATCGCGACCATCTCGGTCAGGACACTGTCCACCGGGCCAACGATGGGAATATCGGCCTTCACGGTCTTGGAGATCGAGGCAGGGTCGATGTCGACATGGATGATCTTGGCGTTCGGGCAGAACTTGGCGGCGGTCTCGCCGTTGATCACGCGATCGTCGAAGCGCGCGCCGACAGCAAAGATCACGTCGGCGTGGTGCATCGCGAGGTTCGCGGTGTAGCTGCCGTGCATGCCGAGCATGCCGACGAACTGGCGATCAGTGCCCGGATAACCACCCAGCCCCATCAGGGTGTTGGTCACCGGCACATTGAGCATGCGCGCCACCTCAGTCAGCGGCTCGGCGGCATTGCCCATGATCACGCCACCACCGGAATAGATGATCGGGCGCCTGGCGGCCAGCAGCATCTCGGCGGCCTTGCGGATCTGGCCGGAGTGGCCACGAACCGCCGGGCTGTAGGAGCGCAGCTTCACTTTCTTCGGGTAGTTGTATTCGAACTTCTGGGTCGGATCGCCCATATCCTTCGGAATATCGATGACCACCGGTCCGGGACGGCCGGACTGGGCGATATAGAAGGCCTTCTTAATGACCTCGGGAATTTCCGACGGATGCTTGATGATGAAGCTGTGCTTCACGATCGGGCGCGAGATACCGACCATGTCGGTTTCCTGGAACGCGTCAGTACCGACCATATTGCTCGACACCTGGCCGGAAATGACCACCATCGGGATCGAGTCCATGTAGGCGGTGGCAATGCCGGTAACGGCGTTGGTCGCCCCCGGACCGGAAGTCACCAGCACCACGCCCGGCTTGCCGGTGGCACGCGCGTACCCGTCCGCCATGTGCGTGGCGGCCTGTTCGTGGCGAACCAGGATATGGGTTACTTCGTTCTCTTTGAAGAGAGCGTCGTAGATATGCAGGAGGGCACCGCCCGGGTACCCATAGATGTACTTAACGCCTTCGTCACGCAACGAGCGGACGACCATTTCAGCGCCGGATAAAAGTTCCACGTTGTCACCTCTAGAACGCTATATACGGACACCCCCGACGTGGGGGACCGACTTGGATGGCTGCCCGGCAGACATGGGCGAATGTGATCGCCGGCTACGTCGACTGCCGATATGAGCAGAACCTGGAGACGCTCCTGGTGTGTTACGGAGAGCCTCCACCCAGCGCGAGGTAACGCGAAACAGGGTGAAACTTTGCGGCGCGGGTAGCACCTCTTGTCTGCCGAGTAAAACCAGCTTGCGGCCGGCCCACTGCAGCGAACCTTGGATTCTTCTGATTCAGTGGCCTCAAGTCAAGCCATATATGGCTTTGGATGAAGCCGGGATGTGAACTTTCTCTGAGTGAATAAGCCGGCGATTTGGTTATAGTTACCCACAGACTCCGCATCCCAAGGATCGACAACGCATGCGACGGACGATTTTCATGGGCAGCCTGCTGCTCGCTCTGGCCCCGACCGTGATGGCCGCGCAGGTCTACAAATGGGTCGACGCCCAAGGCATCACGCATTTTGGTGCCCAGCCGCCGGAGGGTGTCGAGGCATCCAACGTCAACACAAACACTGCCCAGCCCAAGACGAAGTTCCCGCCGCCCGCCGCCCCGAAGCCAGCACCAGTCTCCAGTACGGACGACAAGCAGAAGGCCGTCGACGAGAAAGTGAAGCAGGAAGTCGCGCAGCAGGAAGCCGATCGCGCCCAGCGCTGTACGCAGCTTCGGGAGAACCTGGCGCAGCTCAAGAACAACCCGCGCGTTCGCGTGGAAGAAAACGGACAGGTTCGGCGCATCACCGAAGAGGAACGTCAGGAGCGGATCGCAAAAAGCGAGAAGGACATCCAAGAGAACTGCAACTGACCCTCCTCGAAAGCGCTCAGGCCTCCCCGGCAATCAGCCGGTCGAATTCGCCGAGCGCTTCCAGCAATCCCCGCATCCGCTCGCCTTCGCTCACGTAGGCCATCTCTGCGATAGCCCGGATGCCGGACGCCGAAGGCAACTGCCCGTCGCTTTCGACAATCTGCTTCATGCGCGGCAGAAAAATCCACTGAAGCCACTCCTCCAGCGCCAGCGTATCCACGCAGAATGGCTCGAGGCTGGACAACGCCTCTTGCGACGGCATCTCCGCACCCCATAAATCAAGCTCGCGCAGCAGGCGCTCGATCAGCAGCAGTTGATCGGCAATGGCCGGCACGCGACTGTCCATCAAAGCGTCACCTTCGCGCGCTGCCGGGCTTCGGCGGCGCCCGAGGCATCCCCCTGCTGCTCACGACACTTGGCGATCAGATCCCAGAGGCTGGCCTGCATCGTCGGCCGGCCATTGGCCAGCGACAAGCCACGACGAGCCACCTGCTCGGCCTGGGCGGCATCGCCCTGGGCCAGGCGGACTTGCGCCAGCTTGTAGAGAACCTGCGGCTCTCGCGGCGCGATACGCTGCGCACGCTCCAGGCTCGCCGCGGCGCCGTTCAGGTCACCACCGCCCTGCTGCTGGGAGGCAGTGGTCAGCAGCGCAAGCACTGGGCCATCCAGCTGTTCGTCAGCCGCAAGGTTGGTATTACTCGAAGGAATCCCCGACGGCCCTTGCTGCGCGGCACCGCCCTGGTATGCCGGCTGCTGATAGGTCTGCTGCTGGAACCCACCAGCGGAGGTGATGCTGCCCGTAGTAGAAACCGGAGGCTGCGCATACGTGGAGCCGCTGCCAATTGGCGCAGTCGAGATCGGCGCCGCACCGGTCTGTGCCGGGAACGTCTGGATCGGTGCAGCGCCTGCATCCTGCGGGACCATCACCGTTACGCCGGAGTCACCTTGCGGAATGCTCTGACCAGCGCCCGGCACGGCGGCAGCCTGAGCCCTGCGGCCACCGACCTGCTCCTGATAAGACACCGAAGTCCCCGAGTCCTGTACCGGAATCGCGCCATGCTGCGGGGTCGAACAACCGGCCAGAAGCACCAGGCTTGCCGACGCCGCATACCAAGCTTTTCTCACTTGCAATCCTCTCGTCTCAATTCAGCCAACCGCGCACCCAGTCCATGACTTCATTGGCAGGTGCCTGGTTTCCGCAACCAGCGCCAGCAGCCGGCTCACTCCCTCGAATATAAGGCATCTGCACAGCGCCCGGGCAACTGGCATCGCTTCCCTGGCCGGTGTGCGGATCGACCCACGCCTGCACTACGTTGTCCGGCATGGGCATATCCAGCGGCAGAGGATTGGCCTTGCGCATGAAACTGGTCCAGATCTGCAGCGCGCCCGTCGCACCAGTGAGCGGCGTCTTGCCATTGTCGTCACGGCCGATCCACACAACTGCCAATAGATCTTGGCCGAAGCCGGAGAACCAACTGTCACGGGAGTCATTGGTCGTCCCGGTCTTGCCCGCCAGGGTCAGGGACGCTGGCAACTGGTTATAGACCGAACGCCCGGTACCTTCGCGCATCACACGCTGCATGGCGTTCTGCACCAGGTAGATCGCTCCCGGATCGAAGCGCTGCTGGACCTGGAACGGATATCGCTTGAGTGGTTGACCGTCGGACGCCAGCACACTTCGAATACTGCGCAACGGCGTATTGAACCCACCGCTGGCAATGGTCTGATACATGGTCGCGACCTGCATCGGGCTCAGCGCGCCCGCACCCAGCAGCATCGATGGATACGCCGGCCAGTTGGGCGAAACGCCCAGGCGCTCCAGGGTCTTGAGCACATTCGGCACACCCAGATCCAATCCAAGCCTTGCAGTGGACAGGTTCAGCGAATTGGCCAACCCCTGGTATAGGAAGATGGTGCCACGCGATTGGTGATCGTAATTCTGCGGTCGCCAGACCTGCCCATCCTTGCCCTTCACGGAGAACGGCTCGTCCTGGATATAGCTGGTCAGCGTGTACTGGCTGGGTCGTTCCAGCGCGGTCAGATAGACCGCCGGCTTGACCAGTGAACCGATTGGACGTACAGCATCGATGGCGCGGTTGAACCCAGCGAAGCGCGGATCCCGGCTGCCGATCAAGGCCTGGACCTCCCCCGTCTCCGGATTGGTCACGACCATCGCGGTTTCAGTCTCGGCGACACCTTTGCGACCTTCGAGGCGCTTGAAGGTTTCGCTGACTGCGGTTTCGGCCTTCATCTGCAGAATCGGATCGAAACTGGTGAAGATGCGCAGACCTTCCTCAGTCAGGTCTTCCTCGCGATAGTCCTCACGCAGTTGACGCTTCACCAAGTCGAGGAAGGCCGGATACGAGCCATTGGCCATGCTGCCCTGACGAGTGACGCCCAGGGGCGCTTGCTTGGCGGCAGCGGCCTCCTCAGGCGTGATCACCCCCTGCTCGGCCAGCACGTCGAGCACCACATTGCGGCGCTCGAGCGCTCGCTCCGGATTGCGTCGCGGATTGTAATAGGAGGGCCCCTTGACCATACCCACCAGCAACGCCACCTGCGGCAACTTCAGCTCGGACAGCGGCTGGCTGAAGAAGTACTGGCTGGCGAGACCAAAGCCGTTCACCGAGCGCTGGCCATCCTGGCCGAGGAACACCTCGTTCAGGTAGCTTTCGAGGATCTCGCGCTTGTCGTAGTGCAATTCCAGCAGCACCGCCATCATGGCTTCGGTGAGCTTGCGCGAGAGACTGCGTTCGTTGGTCAGGAAGAAGTTCTTCACCAACTGCTGAGTCAACGTACTGCCGCCCTGGCGCAGTTGCCCGGCACTGGCGTTGACCCACACAGCGCGAGCGATCGACTTCAGCGAAACGCCGTGGTGCTCCCAGAAATCTCGATCTTCCACTGCCACCAGGGTATCGATCAGGTACGGCGGAACCTGATCCAGCTTGATCAGGATGCGGTCTTCGTTGTGCGCGGGATACAGGCCACCGATCAGCAGCGGCTCCATGCGGGCAACCGCCAGGTCGCCCCCATTCGCACGGCTCAGGCCCGCCACGTAGTCGCCGGAGAAGCGCACACGAATACGCTGCGCAGGCTCGGCGCCTTCATAGAACTGGAAACCACGGGTATTGAGATCGACGGAATTGCCGGAAATCGACACGGCGCCAGGACCGTTCACCGCGCCTTCGCGACGATAGCCCAGGGCATCGAGCTCACGCAGGAAGTCATCCTTCCCCAGCTTGAGGCCGACGAACAACTCCAGCGGTCGTGCATAGACCTTGGCAGGAATGGTCCAGCGCTTGCCGGAGAACTTCTCCTGGACAACCGCATCGAGGTATACGGCAAAACCGGCCAGCACCACGAGACCGACCAGGCTGAGCTTGAAAGCCCAGCCCAGCCATTTGCGCATGGCCGGCGACGATTTGCCGCTTTTTTTACGAGAACGAGAAGATCGGGGACGCGTCATGGCGGCGCATTATACGTACTTTATCCACAGGAGACAGACACCATCCAGGCGGCATCCGGTTTCACGCATCGGCTGGTACGCAAGCGCCCGGCAAATGTCGTGCTTCGACCGCGCCAACGCGGATTGGTTGCCGTCCGGTGTTTGCACCGTCGGACCCAGCGGCCATAATGCCAGCCTCTCAAAATAGACAGACAAGGACATAACGTGAGCCAGACCCTGATCGCTGCGCTGCAGAACCCAGCGCTCTTCCCTCATCCAGTCGAAGGCTTCCGGGTCATAGAAACCCACATCTCGTGGGTCCTGCTCACCGGTTCCTACGTCTACAAGCTCAAGAAGCCCGTCAACTTCGGCTTCCTCGATTTCACCGACCTCGCCGCACGCAAGCACTTCTGCGAGGAGGAACTGCGCCTCAACCAGCGCCTCACCGACGGTCTCTATCTCGACGTGCTGCCGATCACAGGTAGCGAAAGCGCCCCGCAAGTTGGCGGCGACGGCCCAGCCATCGAATACATGATCAAATGCAGGGAGTTCCCGCAGAGCCAACTGTTGAGCGAAGTCCAGGCCCGCGGCGAACTCGGCGCGGCGCATATCGACGGCTTGGCGAAACAGATCGCCGACTTCCATCAGCGTACGCCGCAGGTGCCGGTCGAGCACCCGCTCGGCACCCCGGAAACCTGCATGGCACCGGTCCGGCAGAACTTCGAGCAGATCCGCCCGATGCTCTCTGATAAGGCCGACCTGCTGCAGCTCGACGCCCTCGAAGCCTGGGCCGAGTCCAGCTTCGAACGCCTTTACGCCGTCTTCGAAGCGCGCAAGGCCAACGGCTTCATCCGCGAATGCCACGGCGACATCCACCTAGGCAACGCCGCCATCATCGACGGCAAGGTCGTACTGTTCGACTGCATCGAGTTCAACGAACCGTTCCGCTTCACCGACGTTACCGCCGACTACGCCTTCCTCGCGATGGACCTGGAAGACCGCGGCCTGAAATGCCTTTCGCGCCGCTTCGTCAGCCAGTACCTGGAATGCACCGGAGACTACCAATCCCTGGAGCTGCTGAACTTCTACAAGGCTTACCGTGCTCTGGTTCGCGCCAAGATCGCGCTGTTCAGCCTGGCGCACCAGACCGACGCCGTACAAAAGGCAGCAACCCTGCGCCAGTACCGCAACTATGCCAACCTGGCGGAAAGCTACAGCGCCATCCCATCGCGCTTCCTCGCCGTGACACTTGGCGTGTCCGCCGTTGGCAAAAGCCAGGTAGCCCTGCGCCTGGTCGAAGCCCTGGGCGCCATTCGCCTGCGTTCCGACGTCGAGCGCAAACGGCTGTTCGGCGAGCAGCAGGCCGAACAGATCGGCCAGCACCAGGCCGGCATCTATAACGCCGATGCCACCGCCGAAACCTACGCACGCCTCAACGCACTGGCGGCGGACATCCTGCGCGCCGGCTACCCGGTGGTGCTCGACGCGACCTTCCTCAAGCGCGAACAGCGTACGGCAGCCTGGAAGATGGCCGAAGAAACCGGCGTTCCCTTCCTGATCCTCGACTGCCATGCGCCGGAAAGCGTGATCGCCGGCTGGCTGAGCCAGCGCCAGAGCGAGGGCACCGACCCGTCGGACGCCACGCTGGCCATCATCCGCGCGCAGCAAGCCAGCCGCGAGCCGCTCAGCGACGAAGAGCAGCAGCACAGCAAACGCGTCGACACCCCGGACGCCGCCAGTCTGGACGCCCTGATAGCCAGCATTCGCCAGCGCCTGCCTGGCCTCTGATCGGCCCGTCGACGGCCGGTTTCGCCAGGAAGGCGACTCCGGCCACGGCGCGATAAACGTCTCGCAGCATCGAGACGATGTCACAAAGCCACGCTTTTCCCACTGGCCGCTACACTTCCCTATGTATGCCCGGCCGCTACGAGCAGTTCACGGCCTTGTAATCCCGACGCCCCATCGTGCCGCATCGCAAGGACCGACGATGAACGACGAACTGCTGCATCTGAAGAACCTCGGCAAGACCTCCGCCCAATGGCTGCACGCTGTGGGCATTCACAACGCATCCGATCTCCGTCGACTCGGCGCCGTAGGTGCCTACCGAGCGGTCAGGGCACGCGGCTTCCGCGCCTCGAAAGTACTGCTGTATGCAATCGAGGGCGCCCTGCTCGACGTGCATTGGAATGACCTCCCTCCTGGGCACAAGGCTGCGCTCTTAGGCGAGCTTGAGACTTTTCCAACGAGGAACAAGAGCTAGCTCACATGCTTTTCGGGAAGGTGTTTACGTAAGATGGCCGTCCGCTTATGGTTTCAGGGCCCTTCGTGCGCCCTCGACCGCCGCCATTTCAAGGAATTACGGCCATGTACCTACTCGGTGAACAACCTGCCTATGCCGATCAGCTGATCAACCGTCTGCAGGGCATTCCGGCACAGCTGCTGGCGGGCCTGGAACCCTGCGGCGAACCGATCCGTCTCGAACGCTCCGACGACCTCGAGACCGAACTGCCCGGCAAGCACCTGTTCCTGGTCGAGAATGGCCTGGTACACGCCCTTGTCGACGAGCGCCCGCTGTTCTATCTGCAGGAAGGCGACCTGATCGGCCTGCGCCAGGGCATCGATCTGCCGCCCTGCCGCTACGTCAGCGAGGAGCCCCTGTGCCTGATCCCCTATTCGCGCAGCGACGTCTTCCGCCACATCCATGACGATGAGCACCGCCAG
Source organism: Pseudomonas triclosanedens (assembly GCF_026686735.1). Taxonomy (NCBI): domain Bacteria; kingdom Pseudomonadati; phylum Pseudomonadota; class Gammaproteobacteria; order Pseudomonadales; family Pseudomonadaceae; genus Pseudomonas; species Pseudomonas triclosanedens. The sequence goes on from NZ_CP113432.1 coordinate 5,184,498, forward strand.
GAGCAGTTCCTCCACTACCTGATCGGCCATACCGCGCTACTTTCCGATGCCCTCGCGCACCTGAAGCAGCCGGATATCCGCCCTGCCACCGGTTTCCAGCACTTCGCCGCGGGCGCCCAACTGATCCAGCAGGGCGATGATGCCGAGCACGTCTTCATCATCATCGAAGGTCATGCCGAAGCCTTCGTCGATGGCCAGAAGGTCGGCGATGTGCAAAAAGACGAGATTTTCGGTGCGATGGCCGTCTTCACCCGCGAGAAGCGCAGCGCGACAGTGATCGCCAGCGAGCCATGCACGGTGATGGTCATTCCGAAGGACCAGTTCCTCAGCCTGATGCAGAGTAACCCACGCATCGCTCACAGCCTTATCGAAGGCATGGCACGCCGGATCGATCTGCTGAACAAGGAAGTCACCCAATTGCGCCTGCAACGCCAGCCGGCATAGGCCATCCTTGAGAAACCAGGAACCCGGCCTTGCGCCGGGTTCTTCGTTTTCACCTCCCGCCACACACCTGTGCGCAAGAAATTTCAAAAAGCTGTTGACTCACAAATGATAATGGTTATTATTAACTCAACTGGTCGCGAGACTGGTTGGATAAGCTCAAGAGACCACGCAGTCGGACTCTTCAGATTATCTCCTCATCAGGCTAATCACGGTTTCGACCCGGCACTTTGCCGGGTCTTTTTTTTGCCCCGCGTTTTCCGCCAAGGGCAACGACTCCTAACCATCGATCACCACGTATAAAAAGGCGTTGACTCTCAAATGGTAATGGTTATTATTAACCAACTGGCTGCGAGGCCAGCTGGATAAGCTCAAGAGACCATGCAGTCGGACTCTTCAGATTATCTCCTCATCAGGCTAATCACGGTTTCGACCCGGCACTTTGCCGGGTCTTTTTTTGCCCGGCGAAATATCCGGCAAATGAAAACGGGGCCGTCGGCCCCGTTCGTCTCTCCGCTCCAGGCTACTTGCGTAACACTGCGCAGTAGTCGGTCGGCGGCAGTGCCGGGGTGTACCAGACGTAATCCGCCTGTTGCGCAATCACGGTCTTGCCGACTTCTGCCAGCATCAGCACCTTCACGCCCTCCCCTACGCCCAAGTCCTGCAGGTGCAGTGGAACACCAAGATCGCGCCGAGCATGGAAACCGCCGGCAATCAGCAACGCCGGCTCCGGTGCGGTTTTCAAGCGTTCCGCCATGCGCCGGTCGCGCTGCTGCTGTACCGCCAGCATCGCCGGGAGTTGGCTATCCGGTAGCAGGCCGCAATGTGATTCGCGAATATCATCCAGCAAGGCTGCGCGCACAGCATCGGTCGTCGAGCGCGCGCCCTCCAAGGTCGGCCGCTCGGCGTAGATCCGCATGATCTCGCTACGATCCAGGTTCGCCGCCAGCAACGGCGTGGGCTGCTTCACCAGCCAGCTCACCAAGGGGCCGTAGAGCGACCAGTCCCAGCCCTTCTGCCAGGCCAGCGCGCCGATCAGATCGGTTGGCGCCTCTCCGTTGGCTGCAGCCGCTTGAGCGACTGCTACCCGCTCCTGCTGCTCCGGGTTGAGCATCTCCAGCAGCACGCTGCCGTCCGTCCGGCGCTCCGCAAGGGCACGCACCAGCCACAACTCCAGGGCGTGATGGTCCGGATTGTCATGCTTCTCGCCTACCAGCACGCGCGGTGCGACGGTCAGCCGATCCAGAAGTTGCTCAGGCGTCAACCGCTTACCGTTGCGCAGATCGCGAATGACACCCAACTCTGCACTATCCCGCCCCTCCGGGCTCTGCCAGACCGGCAGTGGCGGAACGGAAACCTGGCTCTGGCACGCAGCCAGAAACGCCAATAGAGGAATCAGCAAGTGCTTCACAGGAACTCCACTCATCGCGCGATGATCAACGGATGGCCGCGCTCTGGATGCTGTTGAACCAGCACCTCCAGCCCGAAGACCGCTTTCAATGGTTCGGCACGCAGCACTTCAGCCGGCACGCCTTGCAAGTGCGGGCGCCCTTGGTGCAATAGCAGCAGATTGTCGCAATAGCGCGCGGCCAGATTCAGATCGTGCAGGATCACCAGCACCGCCGCGCCATGATCGGCGAACTCACGTACGGCCTGTAGCGTGGTGTGTTGATGCAATGGGTCGAGCGCCGAGGTCGGCTCGTCCAGCAACAGCACCTGCTCCGCACCACCGGGCCAGAGTTGCGCCAGCACGCGCGCCAGATGCACGCGCTGGCGTTCGCCACCCGACAGCGCCAGATAACTCCGCCCGACCAGGTGAGAGGCATCCGCAGCGTCCAGCGCCGCCTCGATGATCTCTCGGTCACGCTGGCGTCCGCTTTCGTGGGGCAGGCGGCCAAAACCCACTACCGACTCGACGGTAAAGGCGAAGTTGAGCGTCGACGACTGGGGCAGTACCGCCAGCCGACGCGCCCGTTCCGTGCCCTGCCAGTCGGCCAGGGGACGACCATCGAGTCGGACCGCCCCACCCGCCAGCGTCAACTCGCCATTGAGCGCCCCCAGCAGCGTACTCTTGCCCGCTCCGTTAGGCCCCAGTACGCCGAGCACCTCGCCCGGCTGCAACGCCAAGCTGACCTCCTGCAAGACGATCTGTGCACCGCGCTTCACCAGCAGGTTGTCTGCCGTCAGCATCAGGAACGCCCTCGTATCAGCAGGAAAAGGAAGAACGGTGCACCAATCAGTGCGGTGACAATACCTATCGGCAACTCCGCCGGAGCCAGCGCCAGGCGCGCCACGAGATCGGCCAGCAAGAGCAGGATAGCGCCGCCGAACATCGAGGCAGGCAGCAACACCCGGTGATCCGGCCCAACGATCAGACGCAGCAAGTGCGGAACCACAAGACCGATGAAGCCGATCATCCCCGCAGCGGCAACCGCCGCCCCGACACCCAGCGCCGTGCAGAGAATCAGCTCAACCTTCAGCCGCTCGACATCGAAGCCCAGGTGACGCGCCTCGGACTCGCCCAGCAGCAACGCATTCAGTGCATCGACCCGACGCGGCAGCCAGGAAGCCACCAGCAACGTGATCAGAAGAAGCGGCCACAGCCGCGGATAGCTGGCGCCATTCAGGCTGCCAAGATTCCAGAAGGTCAGGGTGCGCAGCGTGGCGTCGTCGGCCAGGTAGGTAAACAGACCGATCAGCGCCCCGGCCAGCGCGGTGAGTGCAATTCCCGCCAACAGCATGGTGGCCACGCTGGTCTGGCCGTTGTGCCGTCCCAGCCGATAGACCAACGCTGTGACGGCCAGGCCGCCAGCGAATGCGCAGGCGGATAGCAGGTAGGGCGCAAAGGCATCCGGCAGGCCGCCGATAGACGCGCCGAAGACGATGGCGATGGCCGCGCCAAGAGCGGCACCGCTGGAGACACCGATCAGGCCGGGGTCGGCCAGCGGATTGCGAAACAATCCCTGCATGGCCACACCAGCCAAGGCCAGAACCCCGCCGGTCGCCACACCCAGCAGGGTGCGCGGCAAGCGGATCTGGCCGACGATCAGCTCGGCCTGCCCCAGCCCATCGCCGGACACCGGCAGACCGCAGAGGCGAGCCAGCGCCCGCAGCGTATCGCCCAGCGGCAGGCTCACCGGCCCGAGAGCCAGGGACAGCCAGAGCACCAGCAGCAGGAGAAAACCCAGGAACAGGAACAGCGGACGAGCAGCAACGATCCGAGTCAAGGATGACCTTCCGAGTTCAAAGCTTGCGCGGAAGGATAAAAGGCGCGGGACAGACTGGCCAACCCATCAGGCACGCGGGGGCCGAGCCCCCCCACCAGCAGGGTCGGATCGAGTATCACCACGCGCCCTTCGCGCACTCCGCGAGTCGCCGACAGGGCGGGATTCTGTCGAGTCAGTGCGGTGCGCGCGGCATCGCCGTCGAGGCTGCGATCAGCCAGCACGATCACCTGCGGGTCCAGTGCCGTCAGCGCTTCGCTCGACAGCGCCTTGTATCCCTTGTGGCCGGCCAGGTTACGCCCACCGGCATGCCTGAGCATCCAGTCGCCGGAGGTTTCCTGGCCGGCCACCAGCAGATTGCCACCGGCCTGCCCGACCAGCAGGACCACGCCCGGCGCGGCTTGTGTCGCCTGGGCCTTAGTCACCCGGGCTTGCTGTACGGCGATACGCGACTGGAAGTGCTCTGCCATCTGTTTCGCCTGCTCCGGGGCGCCCAGGAGCTTGCCCAGGCGCAGAAGGGTGTCCCGTACGGTCTGCGCATCAGCCTTCGCCGAAAGCGTCTCTATACGCACACCGGCTGCGCGCAGTTGCTGCAGCACCGGCGGCGGCCCCATCTCCTCACTGCCGAGCAGAATGTCCGGTTTCAGCGCAAGAATGCCCTCGGCAGCCAGTTGGCGCTGGTAACCGATCCTTGGGAGCACCGCGAGACTAGCGGGATGCAGGCTGGTGGTATCGACACCGACGAGGCGCGACTCGCCCCCCAGGGCTACCACCCACTCACTGAGCGAACCGCCGGCACTGATCCAGCGCTTAGGCAGGGTCTCCGCCGCCAGGTTGCTGGCGGCCAGGCACAGACCGGTGAACAGGCCGATCAACAGAGGACGCGCAGTCATGGTCGGTCCTCAGAGCGCTGGGAAGGATTCGGCGAGCGAGCGCCACTCTTGCAGTTCCGGCACGCCTGGTTTGCGCGCGCCGAACGCCTGAAGCACCAACTCGCCATTAGCGTCGAAGGCCTCCCAACTGGTGATCACGCCATCACTGCTGGGCTTGCGCACTCGCCACAGTTCGCGCACGCCGGAGGTTTTCAGATGCAGGTTGAATTGCGGATCGAGAACGTTGAACCAGTCGTCCAGCCACTTCAGATTATCCACGGTGCCGGTGTGAATCTGGATGCAGTGGGCATTACCGACGAAAATCATGATCGGCAGACGACGCTCGCTTGCCTTCTCCAGCATGCGCGGCAGTTCAGCGGTATCCAGTTGCTCGGCCCAATCGCGGCCAGCAAGGCGCAGGGCCTGGGTGCGCTCGACCTTGTGCTTCTTCAGCAAGGCAAAGAAGTGGTGAGTGTCCTTCAGCGCGGCCCAACCGCTGCGCAAGGCGGCCACATCGATCTGTTCGTCGGCCAGCGGCACCGCCTTGGGCGCAGCCGGCTGGAAGTCGAGCCGATCACTCTGCTCATCGGCGCGAAAGCGCTCGACCAGAGGCGCCCAGGCTTCGACAACGCTGTTCTCGGTGAGAAACACCTTGTGCACCGCCGTACCCTGGCGATCGAACACCTGGATGCTGCGCTGAGTACCGTGGGCGGTTTCTTCGCTGATGGCAAACACACTGCCCCAGCCGGAGAGGAACAGGCGCAGGTCGATATCCGCAGAAACCACCAGCCCCATCAGGCCGTTGGCCGACACAGTCACTTCCTGGTACGGCCCCTTCCGTTCATGGACACAGTGTTCATTGCGAGTCAGCGCCATGATCGTCCCGAGCTCGCCCAGTGCCGGCAGCAGGGCTGACCAATCGGGGCGCAGGCGAACGGCATCCACGCCCAGGCGGCTGGCGGTCAGCTCGGCTTCGCTCACTTCCAGGCGCTCTGCGGCGTCGCGGGCACGCAAGCGCGGTTGCTCGGCGCGCAATGCCTGCCAGGCACGGTAAAGCTCAGGGGCCGGCAGAGACGTCGGGCTCGGGGTAGTCATCGCAGAAATCCTCACTTGGTAGGGAACCGGCCGCATCGTGCGGCATAGACGAACTGTGCCATAACACACTCAATAAATCTATTTGATAATAATTTGCATTTAGATTTATAGAGGATTAAGGTCAGCGCCGAATTTCCAGACGGCCTTGTGCCATCCCCAAGAAAAACAGGTGCTCCCATGTCGATCACACCGCCTTTCGCTCGCCGCTCATGGCTGGCCTTGCTATTGCTGAGCCCCTCTCTCGCGCTGGCGCACAACGCTATTTCCCTCGGAGAAACCACTGTCTCAGCCACCCGTAGCGAACAACCCGTCGATGCCGTGCCGAGCACCGTGACCGTGCAGACCGCGCAGGACATCGACCGCGACAATGCCAACGACATCAAGCAACTGGTGCGCTATGAGCCGGGCGTTTCGGTGAGCGGCAGCGGTAGCCGCTTCGGGCTGTCCGGCTTCACCATCCGCGGCATCGGCGGCAACCGGGTGCTGACCCAGGTGGACGGTGTCGCGGTGCCCAACTCCTTCGCCTTCGGCCCGTTCATGGACGCACGACGCGACTACATCGACCTGGACACTGTGAAACGAGTTGAAATACTTCGGGGCCCGGCGAGCTCGCTGTACGGCAGTGACGCACTGGGCGGCGCCGTGAGTTTCATGACTAAGGACGCCGCTGATTACCTGCAGGACGGCAAGGATTACTACGCGCGCTTCAAGACCGGCTTCGACGGCTCCGATGACAGTTGGCTGAAAAGCGCCACCTTCGCTGGCCGCCAGGGCCCGGTGGACGGACTGTTGACCATCAGCCGCCGCGATGGCCACGAGACCGAGACGTTCGGTGGCAGCAACGGCATCGGCAGCGCGCGCGGCGAAGCCAACCCGGTGGACTTCAACACCGAGAACCTCCTGGCCAAGGTCGGCTGGGACTATGCCGAAGGCAGCCGTCTGCAACTGGCCTACGAGCGCTACAACGAAAACGCCGACACCCGCCTGCTCAACGAATACAGCACCACCGGCACGACGCGCACCTCTGACGCCAGAGACGGCACCGACCGCGAACGCATCAGTCTCTCCCACCGCTTCCTGCTCGATAGCGCAGTCGCCGACCAGATGCAGTGGCAACTCAATTACCAGGACAGCGAGATCCGCCAGAAGACCTACCAGGAGCGCTTCAGCGCCGGCCGCCTGCGCGACCGCACCCGCGACTCGAAGTACGAAGAAACCCTCTGGGGTCTGAACTCGCAATTGGACAAGCATTTCGAGCTGGCCGGCACCAGCCACCACCTGATCTACGGCTTCGACCTCAAGCGCCTGGAAAGCAAGGACCTGCGCAAAGGCAGCGAGACCTACCAGAGCAGCGGCCAACCGGTACCGCCTGGCTTCGGTAGCGAAACCTTCCCGCTCAGTGACTTCCCGGACCCGAGCACCCACGAGTACGCCGCATTCATCCAGGACAGCATCGAGATCGGCCGCTGGACCCTGCTGCCCGGCCTGCGCTACGACTACTATGAGATGAAACCGGAGGTCAGCCAGCGCTACCTGAACAGCAACCCGCTGGACAAGGCTCCGTCCAACTTCAGCGATCACGCGCTGTCGCCCAAGTTCGGTACGACCTACCGCCTGGACGATCACCATAGCGTCTACGCTCAATACGCCGCAGGCTTCCGCGCGCCGGAGCCGGTCGACATCTTCGGCGAGTTCATCAACTCCGCAGTCGGCTACCAGACCATCGCCAACACCGATCTCAAACCGGAAACCAGCGACAGCTACGAGATCGGCCTGCGCGGCAAATACGACATGGGCAGCTTCGGCGTAGCGCTGTTCTACAACCGCTACGACGATTTCATCGAACAGGTGGTACTACCCAGCGATCCTACCGGTAACAACCGCCTGACCTATCAGTACACCAACCTCGAGAAGGTCACCATCCACGGCGCCGAAGCGCGCGGTGACATCGACCTGAACCAGGCGTTCGGCCTTCCCAACGGCACCTCTCTGCGCGGCGCGGTGTCATACGCCAGGGGCAAGGATGAGGAAACCGACGAGCCGATCAATAGTGTCGATCCGCTCAAAGGAGTATTCGGTCTGGGGTATGATTCACCCAACGGACTATTCGGCAGCGAGCTGACGTGGACCCTGGTGCAGGCCAAGCACAACGTCGACGACACAGAAATCCCCAACCAGTACAAACCCGGCGGCTACGGACTGCTGGATCTGAGCGCCTGGGTGAAGGTCACCGACGGCCTTACCCTCAACGCCGGCCTCTTCAACCTTACCGACAAGAAATACTGGCAGTGGGGCGATGTGCGCGGCCTCACCGAGAACAGCCCCAGCCTGGATCGCTACACCCAGCCAGGCCGTTATGCAGCGGCCAACCTGATCTGGGAGATCTGACCCTCTTCAGCACAAGGATGTGCACCCTCTTCCGGTTTCTCCCTCCGGGCGCGGATAATGCCCGCCCTGGATGGAGAAGCCCGGATGATCCTGCTCTGCTCCCCGGATGAACTGGCCGAAGGCCAGAGCCGGGGCTTCGAGGCCGAAGGCCTGAATCTGTTCGTCGTACGCCGCCAAGGGCGTGCCTTCGCCTATCGCAACCGTTGCCCGCACCGGGAAATTCCGCTGGGTTACGACGCCGAGCGCTTCCTCGACGCCAGCGGCCGCCTGTTGCAGTGTGGCCACCACGGCGCGCTGTTCCTGATCGAAACCGGCGAATGTATCCAGGGGCCTTGCCTGGGCGATGCGCTGGATGCGTTACCGTGCCATGAGGACGAGCGGGGTATCTGGCTGGACGAGGCGGGCGAGCTCTAGCCCGACAGCACCAGGCTCTGCTACAGAAGTACCTTCAGCGGCTGCGCCAGGCAGATTTCCCGTGTATCGATGCGGGCCCCGTACGCCAGCACCTCGACGCCCGCCTCATGCGCTTCGGCCAGGGCAGAGGCGTAGCCTGGGTCGATTTCCTTCGCCGGCCGCACCGCCTCGATCCCCGAGAGGCTCACCGCATACAGCAGCACCGCGCGCATGCCTTCGCGCGCCAGGGCAGCCAGCTCGCGCAGGTGCCGGGCGCCACGCAGGGTGACAGCGTCCGGGAAGGCAGCGACCGCCGTACCGTCGAAGCCCAGGGTTACGCTCTTCACTTCGACATAGACCGGTCTCTCGGCATACATCAGCCGGAAATCCGCACGACTCTTCTCCTGCCCGTAGGCAACTTCACGGCGCAACTCGTCGAAGCCAGCCAACTCCGTTACAACTCCAGCCAACAGCGCTTCTTCCACGATCCGGTTCGCCCGCCCGGTATTCACACAGGCCAGCCGCCCCTGGGGCGTTTCCACCAGTTCCCAGGTGCCCGGCAGCTTGCGTTTGGGGTCGCCGGAGCGACTGAACCACACCCGGCAGCCTTCGCTCATGCAATTGAGCATCGAGCCGGTATTCGGGCAGTGGATGGTCAGCCGCTCGCCGCTGGCGGTTTCAATGTCGGCGAGGAAACGCTTGTAACGTTTGATCAGGCGCGCTTCTTCCAGTGCCGGCTCGAAACGCATCAGGGATGCCAGCTCTTCAAGCCGCGGGCGATTCGCTCTACCGCCTGTTGCAGGCGTTCGACGCTCTGGGTGTAGGCGAAGCGCACATGATGGGAGGCCTGGTGGCGGCCGAAGTCCACGCCCGGCGTGAAGGCGACGTGCTCGGTCTCGATGAAATGCTGGCAGAACGCGTAGGCATCGCCACCGAAGGCACTGATGTCCGCATACAGATAGAAGGCACCCTCCGGCTCCACCGCGATACGGAAGCCCAGTTCGCGCAGGGCCGGCAGCAGGTAGTCGCGACGGCGAGCGAATTCGGCGCGGCGCTCTTCGAGGATCGCCAGGGTGTCTGGCGCAAAGCAGGCCAGCGCGGCGTACTGCGCCATGCTTGGCGCACTGATATAGAGGTTCTGTGCCAGCTTCTCCAGCTCACCGACGGCATCCAGCGGCGCCACCAGCCACCCCAGGCGCCAGCCGGTCATGCCGAAATACTTGGAGAAACTGTTGAGGACAAAGGCATCATCGTCCACTTCCAGCACGCTTGCAGCGTCAGTACCGTAAGTCAGGCCGTGGTAAATCTCGTCGACCACCAGGTGACCGCCACGCGCCTTCAGCGCGGCGGACAGCGCGGCAAGTTCATCCTTGTGCAACAGCGTACCGGTAGGATTCGCCGGTGATGCCGCCAGAGCGCCTACACTGTCATGATCCCAGTACCGCTCGATGAGGCCGGGCGTGAGCTGGTAGCGGCTCTCCGGCCCGACCGGCACCAGTTGCGCAGCCCCTTCCACCAGGCGCAGGAAGTGGCGGTTGCACGGATAGCCCGGATCGGCCAGCAGCCAGTGCTTGCCCGGATCCACCAGCAGGCTGCTGGCCAGCAGCAGCGCGCCGGAGCCGCCAGGCGTGATGAGGATGCGCTGCGGGTCGATCGACAGCCGATAGCGATCGGCATAGAAACCGGCGATCGCTTCGCGCAGGGCCGGTACGCCACGGGCCGCGGTGTATCGGGTATGCCCGTTGGCCAGCGCGGCCTGGCCCGCGGCGATGATCGGCGCCGCGGTGGTGAAATCCGGCTCGCCGATCTCCAGGTGAATGACGTCGTGGCCCGCCGCCTGCAACTCGTTGGCGCGCGCCAGCAGGGCCATGACGTGGAAGGGCTCGATGGCGCGACTGCGGGCGCTGAAGGAAGTAGCCATGATTTTTTCCGAACTTTGCGACAAGGTGGCGATTCTAACAGGCCACCCATTGATGCAGGGGAGCCTCCGAAGAGGGAGTGGCATCCCCGGAAAATGTATGTTTCGGTCGCGAAATGCGAACGAACATGCCCAGGTTTGCAGAAATCCCGATAGCCAGCGCCATCGAGTCGACCCGATGGTCACCAGGTCATGTGCGTGCGACAACAGGCTCGACAACCGGGAGTAGCATCACGGTTATCGTTCTGGTAAGTTCGCCCGCTTGCGAGCGCGGGGCCGGCAGTGCCGGAGAGGGACCATCCGCGAGAGGATTAGCGAGAGTGAGAGGCGGTCATCCATGCCCACCAAAGCAAAACAACAGAGCAGCCAACTGATTCGTGGCTTCGAGCCCTACCAGGAAACCAAGGGCGAGGAGTACATGAGCGATCGCATGCGCGCGCACTTCACCTCCATCCTCAACAAATGGAAAGTTGAGCTGATGGAAGAGGTGGACCGCACCGTGCATCACATGCAGGACGAAGCGGCCAACTTCCCGGACCCGGCCGACCGCGCCAGCCAGGAAGAAGAGTTCAGCCTCGAGCTGCGCGCCCGCGACCGCGAGCGCAAGCTGATCAAGAAGATCGACGAGACCCTGCAACTGATCGAAGACAACGACTACGGCTGGTGCGATTCCTGTGGCGTCGAGATCGGTATCCGCCGTCTGGAAGCCCGCCCCACCGCTACTCTTTGCATCGATTGCAAGACCCTGGCGGAAATCAAGGAAAAGCAACTGGGCTCCTGAGTCCGGTTCATCCCGAACGGGGCGCTGCGGCGCCCCGTTTCGTTTGTGTGCAAGAAAGAGACGCCAAGCCATGCCCGCCTCCAGCTACGTCGGTCGCTTCGCACCCACTCCCAGCGGCTACCTGCACTTCGGTTCGCTGGTGGCCGCGGTCGCGTCCTATCTCGATGCACGCGCCGTGAAGGGCCGCTGGCTGGTGCGCATGGAAGACCTCGATCCGCCACGCGAAATGCCCGGCGCCCAGGCGGCGATCCTGCAGACCCTGGAGCGCTATGGCTTCGAATGGGATGGCGCGGTGGAGCGTCAGAGCGATCGTGGCGAGGCCTACGCAGCCCAGGTGGAGCAATGGCTGCGCAGCGGCCTGGCCTATGCCTGCACCTGCTCGCGCAAGCAGCTCGAGGGCAGCAATGGCATCTATCCAGGCACCTGCCGCAATGCCCAGCACGACTGGCACGGCGAGGTTGCCATCCGCATCCGCGTGCCGGAGCTCGAATACACCTTCAACGACCGGCTGCAGGGCGAGTTCCGCCAGCATCTGGGGCGGGACGTTGGTGACTTCATCATCCGTCGCCGCGACGGGCTGTTCGCCTATCAACTGGCGGTGGTGCTGGACGACGCCTGGCAGGGTGTTACCGATATCGTGCGCGGCGCCGACCTGCTGGACAACACGCCGCGCCAGCTCTACCTGCAGGAACTGCTCGGCGTCCGCGCCCCGCGCTACCTGCACGTACCGCTGATCGTTCAGCCCGACGGCCACAAGCTGGGCAAATCCTATCGCTCGCCACCGCTCCAGCCGGAGCAGGCCGCACCGCTGCTGGTGCGCGCACTCCGGGCGCTCGGGCAGACGCCGCCCGCCGAGCTTGCCCGCGCCACGCCATGCGAAGTGCTCGGCTGGGGCATTGCGCACTGGGCTGCCGCGCGCATTCCGCATACGCTGACAATGGAGGACGCACGCCTCTGAGCTTGCGCAAAGCCCCTTCGGCGCCCGGCTTGCCGTCGACTGTGCCCAGCCTGTAGCCTGCCCGCCGAACAACGAGAGAGACGACATGTACATCTACCGACTGGTGTTGCTCCTGGTCGTGGGCATCTACCTGTTCTCGCCGGCCATCATGGACTGGTGGATCGATCCCCACGGCGCCTGGTACCGCCCGTACCTGCTGTGGCTGATCCTGATCGTCGTCACCTTCATCCTGCAGAGCCAGCGCGATGCTGACGAGCTTTAGCCTTACCCAGCTGATCCTGATCAGCGCCTCCTACCTGATGGTTCTCTTCGGTGTCGCCTGGATCACCGAACGCGGCTTCGTGCCCCGCCGGCTAGTGCGCCACCCGCTGATCTACACCCTGTCACTGGGCGTGTACGCCAGTGCCTGGGCGTTCTACGGCACAGTTGGATTGGCCTACCAGTACGGCTACGGATTCCTGGCGATCTATCTGGGCGTCTCCGGTGCGTTTCTGCTGGCGCCGGTGCTGCTCTACCCGATCCTGCGCATAACCCGCGCCTACCAGCTATCGTCACTGGCCGACCTGTTCGCCTTCCGTTTCCGCAGCACCTGGGCCGGCGCGCTGACCACGCTGTTCATGCTGATCGGCGTACTGCCGATGCTGGCGCTGCAGATCCAGGCGGTTACCGACTCGATCAGCATCCTCACCCGCGAGTCCGAACCCAATCGAGCGGCATTGGCGTTCTGCGCGCTGATCACACTGTTCGCCATCCTCTTCGGCGCGCGTCACATCGCCACCCGCGAACGCCATGAAGGCCTGGTGATGGCGATCGCCTTCGAGTCGCTGGTCAAGCTGGTAGCCCTGTGCTCCATCGGCCTATTCGCGCTCTACGGCGTGTTCGGCGGGCCCGATGGCCTGGAAATCTGGCTGCTGCAGAACCAGGAAGCGCTGAGCACCCTGCACACGCCACTGGCCGAGGGGCCGTGGCGGACGCTGCTGCTGGTGTTCTTCGCCGCGGCCATCGTGATGCCGCACATGTACCACATGACCTTCACCGAGAACCTCAACCCGCGCTCGCTGCTCAGCGCCAGTTGGGGCTTGCCGCTGTTCCTGCTGCCGATGAGTCTGGCGGTGCCACCGATCCTCTGGGCCGGCCTGCACCTCGGAGCGTCGACCAACCCGGAATACTTCACCCTCGGCCTGGGCATCTCGGTGGACAGCCCGGCGCTCGCGCTGACCGCATTCATCGGCGGCATCTCCGCCGCCAGCGGCCTGATCATCGTGATGACCCTCGCGCTGTCGGGCATGGTACTCAACCACCTCGTGCTGCCGCTCTACCAGCCGCCGGCGGAAGGCAACATCTATCGCTGGCTGAAGTGGACGCGACGCGCGCTGATCGCCGCGATCATCATGGCCGGCTATGCCTTCTATCTGCTGCTGGGTGCCGAGCAGGACCTGTCCAACCTGGGCATCGTCTCCTTCGTCGCGACCCTACAGTTCCTCCCCGGCGCGCTGGCGGTGCTGTACTGGCCGGCCGCGAACCGTCGCGGTTTCATCGCCGGGCTGGTGGCGGGCATGCTGGTGTGGGGAGCGACCATGCTCACTCCGCTGGTGGCGAACATGCAGAGCATCTACCTGCCGCTGTTCGACTCCATGTACATCCTCGACGACACCACCTGGCACCTTGCGGCCCTGGCCTCACTAGCGGCCAACGTCCTGGTGTTTACCCTGGTGTCGCTGTTCACAGAGGCCAGCGATGAAGAGAAAGGCGCCGCCGAAGCCTGCGCAGTGGACAATGTGCGCCGCCCCCAACGCCGCGAGCTGATCGCCGTATCCCCTCAGGAGTTCGCCAGTCAACTGGCCAAGCCGCTGGGCGCCAAGACTGCGCAACGCGAGGTCGAACAGGCGCTACGCGACCTGCACCTGCCGTTCGACGAGCGCCGCCCCTATGCCTTGCGTCGTCTGCGCGACCGCATCGAGGCCAACCTCTCCGGCCTGATGGGGCCAAGCGTGGCGCAGGATATGGTGGAGAACTTCCTGCCCTACAAGGCCAGCAGCGAAAGCTACGTCACCGAGGACATCCACTTCATCGAGAGCCGGCTGGAGGACTACCACTCCCGCCTCACCGGCCTCGCCGCAGAGCTCGACACCCTGCGCCGCTACCACCGGCAAACCCTGCAGGACCTGCCGATGGGCGTGTGCTCGCTGGCAAAGGACCAGGAAATCCTCATGTGGAACCGCGCCATCGAAGAGCTGACCGGCGTTAGTGCACAGCGCGTAGTCGGCTCGCGGCTGGCCGCATTGCCCGATCCCTGGAAGGGACTGCTGGAAGGCTTCATCGACGCGCCAGACGAACACCTGCACAAGCAACGCCTGAACATCGACGGCCAGACCCGCTGGCTGAACCTGCACAAGGCAGCGATCGAAGAACCCCTCGCCCCCGGTAACAGCGGCCTGGTGCTGCTGGTGGAAGACCTCACGGAAACCCAGTCGCTGGAAGACAAGCTGATCCACTCCGAACGCCTGGCGTCCATCGGCCGCCTCGCCGCCGGGGTCGCCCATGAGATCGGCAACCCTATCACCGGCATCGCCTGCCTTGCGCAGAACCTTCGGGAAGAGCGCGAAGGCGACAGCGAACTGACAGAGATCAGCGGGCAGATACTCGAACAGACCAAGCGCGTGTCGCGGATCGTCCAGTCGCTGATGAGCTTCGCCCACGCCGGCGGCAAGCAGGTTGCAGCCGAGCCGGTGTGCCTGGCCGACGTGGCGCAGGAAGCCATCGGCCTGCTGTCACTGAACCGGCGCAGCGTGGACGTGCAGTTCTTCAACCTGTGCGATCCGGGCCACTGGGTCGAAGGCGACCCCCAGCGCCTGGCCCAGGTTCTGATCAACCTGCTCTCCAACGCCCGCGACGCCTCGCCGCCCAACGGCGCGATCCGAGTGCGCACCGAGGCGTCCGAGCAGACCGTCGATCTGATCGTCGAGGATGAAGGTAGCGGCATTCCCAAGTCGATCATCGATCGACTGTTCGAACCCTTCTTCACGACCAAGGACCCGGGCAAGGGTACCGGCCTCGGCCTCGCGCTGGTCTATTCGATCGTGGAAGAGCATTATGGGCAAATCACCATAGACAGCCCGGCTGACCCCGAACGCGAATGCGGTACCCGCATCAGCGTCACTTTGCCGCGGCATCCTGGCCCGACGGCCGAGCAGTAAACGAGCACGTCGAGAGAGCTGAATACATGGCACATATCCTCATCGTCGAAGACGAAACCATCATCCGTTCCGCCCTGCGACGGCTGCTCGAGCGGAACCAGTACCAGGTCAGCGAAGCTGGCTCGGTGCAGGAGGCACAGGAGCGCTACAGCATCCCGTCGTTCGACATGATCGTCAGCGACCTGCGCCTGCCTGGCGCCCCCGGCACCGAGCTGATCAAGCTGGCGCAGGGCACGCCGGTGCTGATCATGACCAGCTACGCCAGCCTGCGCTCGGCGGTGGACTCGATGAAAATGGGCGCGGTGGACTACATCGCCAAGCCATTCGACCACGACGAGATGCTCCAGGCCGTGGCACGCATCCTCAAGGATCGCCAGGAAGCGCGTAACGCTCCGGCCGAGCCACGCGGTAACGCCAAGGCGGCCGAACGCAGCAGCGGTAACACCGCCCCGGCCGACGGCGAGATCGGCATCATCGGTTCCTGCCCGCCTATGCAGGAGCTGTACAGCAAGATCCGCAAGGTCGCGCCGACCGACTCCAATGTACTGATCCAGGGCGAGTCCGGTACCGGCAAGGAACTGGTCGCCCGCGCGCTGCACAATCTATCCAAGCGCACCAAGGCGCCGCTGATCTCGGTGAACTGCGCCGCGATTCCGGAAACCCTCATCGAATCCGAACTGTTCGGCCATGAGAAAGGCGCATTCACGGGCGCCAGCGCAGGCCGTGCAGGCCTGGTGGAAGCCGCCGACGGCGGAACGCTGTTCCTCGACGAAATCGGCGAGCTGCCGCTCGAGGCCCAGGCGCGCCTGCTGCGCGTGCTGCAGGAAGGCGAGATTCGCCGGGTAGGCTCGGTGCAGTCGCAGAAGGTCGACGTGCGCCTGATCGCTGCAACCCACCGCGATCTGAAGATGCTGGCCAAGACCGGCCAGTTCCGCGAAGACCTTTATTACCGCCTGCACGTCATCTCATTGAAACTGCCGCCGCTGCGCGAGCGTGGCGCGGACGTCATGGAAATTGCCCGCTCCTTCCTGGCGCGCCAGTGCTCCCAGATGGGGCGCCAGGCACTGACCTTCTCCCACGACGCGGAACAGGCCATTCGCCACTACCCGTGGCCGGGTAACGTGCGGGAACTGGAGAATGCCATCGAGCGTGCGGTGATCCTCAGCGAGAGTCAGGAGATTCCCGCCGACCTGCTGGGTATCGACATCGAGCTGGATGATCTGGAAGACGACTTCGTGGATGAGGTCGACGCACGACCGACCAACGGCAACGCCAGTAACCACGAGCCCACCGAGGATCTGTCACTGGAGGATTACTTCCAGCATTTCGTCCTCGAGCATCAGGACCACATGACCGAGACCGAACTGGCCCGCAAGCTGGGTATCAGCCGCAAATGCCTGTGGGAACGTCGCCAGCGCCTGGGTATTCCGCGCAGAAAATCAGGCGCTTCCGCAGACTCATAAGCATATTCCTATTGTTACCGGAGACATCCTCCGTAACAAAAGCCGGGTTCATCGGTAACGAAGGCCCGGCTTTTTTGTGCCTGCCGGCCAACCCCGTAATCAGCCAAGCCCTTGAAAAATAAGGATTTGCAAAAGTTGGCACGGCATCTGCTTTGTTATTGGCACAACAACAATAACAAGCACGAAAACTCAAAATAAGAACAAGACGAAACGACTCCAGCACAACAAAAACAAAATCGCGGAGGCGCAGCTAACTGATTCTTTTGGAGAAGAGTAGCCGTCGGGAGCAATCCCGCAACCAGTCAGAGAAGAATAAAACTGCTTGAAGGCAGCACGAGGACTGGTTGGATCGCAAGATCATCGCTTGCTCAGCGACCAAAGCAATCCGTTTGCTATTGGATCCCTTATTGGGAGCTTCCCCGAAGCAACTGGCTTCGAGGGACGGGTCAACAAACAAAAACAACAAGCCCGGCATCATAATAAAAACAAAGCACGCACCTACTTTTGGGGGGGAGCTTCGGCTCCCCCAGTAGCTTTCGCTACATCCTCCGCACCACTCTCCGCAAGTCCCTTTTCACCTCGTTCGTTCACCATCCCACCCCACGATGCTAGAATCGCCGCGGCGCAGAAGGCACTTCAATTGCTGCCATTTGTTTCCAGGCGGCAGAATACAGCCGGTATCTGCTCGCGGAAGCCCCCATCGCAAGGGGCGCCCGGCGCCTGCATTCTTCACCCCATACATTCATTTCCGATAGTGCACACATGCTGAAAAAGCTGATCCAGTCCATCCGATCCCCACTGCGCCGCCAGCGCGCTGTCCGCACTACTCCGGAAGTTTTTGGCAACCAGCAGCACTCCCTGCGGCGGGATCAGTTCAGCAGGAATGCGGTGAGCGTCGTAGAGCGTTTGCAGAAGGCCGGCTACCAGGCATACATCGTCGGCGGCGGCGTACGCGACCCGCTGCTGGGCATTGCGCCGAAAGACTTCGATGTCGCCACCAGCGCTACGCCAGAGCAGGTTCGCGCCGAATTCCGTAACGCGCGAGTGATTGGCCGCCGTTTCAAGCTGGTTCACGTTCACTTCGGCCGCGAGATCATCGAGGTCGCCACCTTCCGTGCCAACCATCCGGTCAGCGACGATGACACCGACAGCGCCCACGCCTCCCGCAACGAGGCCGGCCGCATCCTGCGCGACAATGTCTACGGCACCCTGGAAGACGACGCCCAGCGCCGTGACTTCACCATCAACGCCTTGTATTTCGACGTAACCGGCGAGCGCATCCTCGACTACGCCCACGGCGTGCACGACATCCGCAATCGCCTGGTGCGCCTGATCGGCGACCCCGAGCAGCGTTACCTGGAAGATCCGGTGCGCATGCTTCGCGCAGTTCGCTTCGCAGCCAAACTGGACTTCGAGATCGAGAAGCACAGCGCCGCACCTATCCGTCGGCTGGCACACCTGCTCAACGAAATCCCCTCGGCACGCCTGTTCGACGAAGTGCTCAAGCTACTCCTGAGCGGCAAAGCCGAGCGCACCTTCGAACTGCTGAACGACTACGGCCTGTTCGCCCCGCTGTTCCCAGCCAGCGCCGAAGCCCTGGCGCGTAATCCGGAGTACGCCGGCAAGCTCATCCGCCAGGCCCTGGCCAACACCGATGCGCGTATCCGCCAGGGCAAACCGGTAACACCCGCGTTCCTGTTCGCAGCGCTGCTCTGGCCCGCACTGCCGGCCCGCGTGCTGAAACTGCAGGACCGAGGCATGCCACCGATCCCGGCGATGCAGGAAGCAGCCCACGAGCTGATCATCGAACAATGCAAGCGCACCGCGGTGCCCAAGCGCTTCACCATCCCGATCCGCGAAATCTGGGACATGCAGGAACGCCTGCCACGCCGTCATGGCAAGAAAGCCGACCTGCTGCTGGAAAATCCCCGTTTCCGCGCTGGCTACGATTTCCTCCTGCTGCGCGAAAGCGCCGGCGAGGAAACCGGCGGCCTGGGCGACTGGTGGACCGACTACCAGGAAGCCAGCGATGGCGAGCGCCGCGGCATGATCCGCAACCTCTCCAGCCAGGACGAAAGCAGCGGTGCACCGCGCAAACGCCGTCGCGGTGGCAGCAACCGTCGCCGCCGCAGCCCGCGCAACAGTGGCGAAGGCACCGGTAACGAATGAGCGAGCGCGTCTATAT
Organism: Pseudomonas triclosanedens; assembly: GCF_026686735.1. Classification (NCBI taxonomy): domain Bacteria; kingdom Pseudomonadati; phylum Pseudomonadota; class Gammaproteobacteria; order Pseudomonadales; family Pseudomonadaceae; genus Pseudomonas; species Pseudomonas triclosanedens. Next base: position 5,203,413 of record NZ_CP113432.1, read on the forward strand.
CGGCCTGGGGAGCAACCTGGCCGAGCCGCGCCAGCAGCTCGAAGCGGCGCTCAAGGCCCTGCAACTGGTGCCCGGCACCACGCTGGCCGGTGTGTCTCCATTGTATGCCAGCGACCCGCTCGGGCCGCCGGACCAGCCGCGCTACGTCAATGCCGTGGCAGCCCTGGACACCGACCTTGCACCGCTGGCACTGCTCGACGCCCTGCAGGTCATAGAACTGGAACAGGGCCGCGTACGCAAGGACGAACGCTGGGGCCCGCGAACGCTGGATCTGGACATCCTGCTGTTCGGCGAGCGCCTGATCGACGAACCGCGCCTGCGCGTACCGCACTACCACATGCATGCTCGCGCCTTCGTGCTTTATCCGCTGGCGGACCTGGCTCCGGCGTTGACGCTGCCCGACGGTCGGACGCTCGCCGATCTGCTCGCTGCCTGCCCATTCAGCGGGCTCGAGCGGCTATCCTGAGCCTTCCGGGCGCTCCCGTAGCGTGGAGCGCACTGGCAGTAACGCCGTAACAGTCCGGTAACACCTGCAATTGACTTCGGCTCCCCCCATCCGGACTATAGGTGCCCGTTTGCCCCTGCCCGGCGCAGAACTGAGGACACTTTCATGCCTGATGTCACCCTGACCACCCTGCAAGGTCTCAAGCAAAGCGGCGAAAAGATCGCAATGCTGACTGCCTATGATGCCACTTTCGCGCACGTCGCCAGCCTGGCCGGTGCCGAAGTGCTGCTGATCGGTGACTCCCTCGGCATGGTGCTGCAAGGACACGACAGCACGCTCCCGGTCACCATCGATGACATGGCCTACCATACCGCCGCAGTGAAACGTGGCAACAAGGGCTCCCTGATTCTCACCGACCTGCCGTTCGAGTCCGGCACTTCCCTCGATCTGCTGCTGCGCGATTCGGTGAAGGTCATGCAGGCCGGTGCCCACATGGTCAAGCTGGAAGGCGGCGCATGGCTCGCAGAGCCGATCGTGCGCCTGGCCCAACTGGGCATACCGGTATGCGCTCACCTCGGCCTCACCCCGCAATCGGTCAACCTGTTTGGCGGTTTCAAGGTCCAGGGACGCCAGGAATCCCAGGCCCGCCAACTGCGCGCCGACGCCATAGCCCTGGAGCAGGCCGGCGCAGCCATGCTGCTGCTGGAGTGCGTGCCGTCGGCCCTTGCCAGGGAGATCAGCGAAGCGGTGAAGATCCCGGTGATTGGCATCGGCGCTGGCGCTGGCACCGACGGCCAGGTACTGGTGATGCACGACATGCTCGGCCTGTCGCTGACCGGCCGTTCGCCGAAGTTCGTGAAGAACTTCATGGAAGGCCAGCCCGACATCGCCTCGGCGATGAGCGCCTATGTCCGTGCGGTCAAGGACGGCACCTTCCCCGGCCCGGAACACGGATTCTCGTCATGAACACGGTAAAGACAGTTCGCGAGCTGCGTGCCGCCGTCGCCCGCGCTCGCAGCGAAGGCAAGCGCATCGCGCTGGTGCCGACGATGGGTAACCTGCATGCCGGCCACGCTGCCCTGGTGACCAAGGCCGGCCAGCGCGCCGACTTCGTGGTCGCCAGTATCTTCGTCAACCCGCTGCAGTTCGGTCCCCGCGAGGACCTCGACAAGTATCCGCGCACCCTCGCCGCTGATCAGCAGAAGCTGCTGGAAGCGGGTTGCCACCTGCTGTTCGCTCCCACCGTGGAAGAGATGTACCCCGACGGCATGGACGGCCAGACCCGCCTGCACGTTACCGGTGTATCCGAAGGGCTCTGCGGTGGTAGCCGTCCGGGCCATTTCGATGGTGTCGCGACGGTGGTCTGCAAGCTTTTCAACATGGTGCAGCCGGACATGGCCCTGTTCGGCGAGAAGGACTTCCAGCAACTCGCGGTGATCCGCAAGCTGGTGCGCGACCTCAACCTGCCGCTCCAGGTATTCGGCGAGCCCACCGTGCGCGCCGACGACGGCCTGGCGCTATCCTCGCGCAACGGCTATCTGAGCGCCGACCAGCGTGCTACCGCGCCGGTGCTCTACCGCACGCTGAAGCAGCTCGCCGAGCAGGTTCGCGGCGGGACGCGCGACTACGAGGCGCTGCTCGCTCAGGGGCGCCAGCAGATCGAACAGGCCGGCCTGCGCGTCGACTACCTGGAAATACGCGAATCAGCCGGCCTGCGCCCCGCCAGCGCAGAGAACCATCAGTTGGTCATCCTGGTCGCTGCCTTCCTCGGCACCACCCGCCTGATCGACAACCTCGCCTTCCAGATCGACTAATTCCCTGCCCCAAACCCGAAAATTCGCCTCGAGACCGCGCCAGCCGCGGCCTTGAGCGACTTTCGGTGCTCGGGCATACTCGCCCCGCACTCCCGCACCAGAAGAAGAGGAGCCACGTCCATGCAGAGCATCATGCTCAAAGCCAAATTGCACCGCGCCGAAGTTACCCATGCCGTGCTCGACTATGAGGGTTCCTGCGCCATCGATGGCGAGTGGCTCGATCTCGCCGGTATCCGCGAGTACGAACAGATCCAGATCTACAATGTCGACAACGGCGAACGCTTCACCACCTATGCCATTCGCGGTGAAGAAGGTTCGCGGATGATTTCCGTCAACGGCGCCGCCGCGCACAAGGCCAAGGTGGGTGACCGGGTGATCATCTGCGCGTACGCTCAGTTCAGCGCCGCCGAGCTGGAAGGTTACAAGCCTCGCATGCTGTACATGGCGCCCGGCAACGAACTCAGCCATACCAGCAACGCGATCCCGGTCCAGTTGGCCTGATCCCCGAAAAAAGCCCGGAACCTCCGGGCTTCTTTCAAGGTCGAGAGCCACACATTCAAACACGCACGTCACACCCGAAGGTACGTCATGCAACACCACCTCACTCCGCTGGACGCCACCCGACTGGCGAGTTGGCAGGCATTGGCCGCCCACCGTCAGGAGCTGCAGAACTTCACCATGCGTGAGGCATTCGCCCAGGACCCGGAGCGATTCAAGCGTTTCTCTCTCAGCGCCTGTGGCCTGTTCCTCGACTACTCGAAGAACCTCATTCGCCAGGACACTCTCGACCTGCTGGTGAAGCTGGCCGAGGAAGCCCAGTTGGGCGAGGCCATCCAGGCCATGTTCCGGGGTGACGTGATCAACGCCTCCGAGCGCCGCCCGGTGCTGCACACTGCGCTGCGCCGCCCCATCGGCGACAAGGTGAAGGTGGACGGCAAAGACGTGATGCCCGAAGTTCACCGCGTACTGCACCAGATGACCGAACTGGTCAGCTACGTGCACAACGGTCTGTGGCGCGGCTATACCGAGAAGCCGATCACCGATGTGGTGAACATCGGCATCGGCGGCTCGTTCCTCGGCCCGCAACTCGTTTCCGAGGCCCTGTTGCCATTCGCCCAGAAGGGTGTGCGTTGCCACTATCTGGCGAACATCGACGGCAGCGAGTTTCGTGAGCTGACCAGCCGCCTGAACGCCGAGACCACTCTGTTCATTGTCTCGTCCAAGTCCTTCGGCACCCTCGAAACGCTGAAGAACGCCCAGGCCGCGCGCGCCTGGTACCTGGCCCAGGGCGGCAAGGAAGAAGAGCTGTACCGCCACTTCATCGCCGTTTCCAGCAACAAGGAAGCAGCGGTTGCGTTCGGTATCCGCGAAGAGAATGTCTTCCCGATGTGGGACTGGGTCGGTGGCCGCTACTCACTGTGGTCCGCCATCGGTCTGCCGATCGCCATGTCCGTGGGCATCAACAACTTCAAGGAACTGCTCTCCGGCGCTTACAGCATGGACCAGCATTTCCTCACCGCGCCGTTCGACCGCAACATCCCCGTACTGCTGGGCCTGCTCGGTGTCTGGTACGGCGACTTCTGGGGCTCGCGCAGTCACGCGATCCTGCCCTACGACTATTATCTGCGAAACATCACCGACCACCTGCAGCAACTGGATATGGAGTCCAACGGCAAGAGCGTTCGCCAGGATGGCACGCCGGTCTCGGCAGGTACCGGCCCGGTGATATGGGGTGGCGTCGGCTGCAACGGCCAGCACGCCTACCACCAGTTGCTGCACCAGGGCACCCACCTAATCCCGGCAGACTTCATCGTTCCGGTATCCAGCTACAACCCGGTCGCAGACCACCACCAGTGGCTGTACGCCAACTGCCTGTCGCAGAGCCAGGCGCTGATGGTCGGCAAGACCCGCGCAGAGGCCGAGGCCGAACTGCGTGCCAAAGGCCTGGACGAGGCCGAAGTGCAGCGCCTGGCGCCGCACAAGGTGATCCCTGGCAACCGACCGAGCAATACCCTGGTACTCGAGCGCATCAGCGCGCGGCGCCTGGGCGCCCTGATCGCCATGTACGAGCACAAGGTTTACGTGCAGAGCATCCTCTGGGGCATCAACGCCTTCGACCAATGGGGCGTGGAGCTGGGCAAGGAACTGGGCAAGGCCGTCTACGGACGCCTGGTCGGCAGCGAGGAAAGCATCGCCGAAGACGCCTCCACGCAGGGCCTGATCGACTTCTTCCGCGGACGCCATCGCGGCTGATGCCAACAGGGACGGCTGCGTGGCCACGCAACCGTCCCGCTCTCATCGACAGAAGCGCTGCCGATATTCTCCGGGCGTAACGCCCAGCACCTGGACGAAGGCGCGCCGCAGGTTGTACTCGCTGGCAAACCCGCTCTGCAGCGCGACCCGCTTGAGCGAAGAGCCGCCTCCCTCCAGTAGCCGACAGGCCGCATCCAGCCGCAGTTGCAACAGCAGTTTCGCCGGCGTGATCCCCAGCGCGCCCTGACAATGCCGGTGCAGCGTGCGGGGAGAAATCGCCAGCCACGCGGCCATATCTTCGACATCCAGCGGCTCGTGCAGATGCTCCCTCAACCAGCGCACCAGGCGCTCCAGCGGCCCGTCCTCCGGCGCCTGCTGCATCAGCAGCTCCGCACTGAACTGACGCTGCCCGCCGGGACGTCGCAAGTACATCACCAGACCCTTGGCAACCTGCAACGATACTTCCCGGCCGTGATCCTCCTCCACCAGGCTCAGGCTCAGGTCCATACCCGCCGTAACGCCGGCGGAGCTGTAAATGCGCCCGTCACGCACGAACAAGGCATCCTCCAAAACACGCAGCCCGGGGAACATCCGCTGCAACAACGCGGCGTAACGCCAATGTGTCACCACCGGCCGCCCCTCCAGCAAGCCGGCCTGCGCCAGCAGAAAGGCTCCTGTGCAGATAGCTCCGCAACGCAGCGCATGGGGCTCCACCGCCGCAAGCCAACGTGCCAACGCGCCCTGCGACATTGCCTTCTGCACCCCGTATCCACCGGCGACCAGCACTGTGCAGCCGGCAACCGACGGCGGCTCCGGCAACGCCTCGGTCATCAGCTCGAGCCCGGTGCTCGAGCGCATCAACCCGCCATCCGGGGAAACCGCCTGCAACCGATACCCCACATGATCCCCCCGCAGCGGCAGGTGCTCCGCCACCGCCGCGAAAACCTCGGCCGGGCCGGTGGCATCCAGTAGCTGAAAGTCCGCAAAAATCACTAGCAGAACTCGATGCGTCGTCATGGTCGATACTCGAATGGCTTTGGCAGGTATTCACCGATTGTTGTCATTTGCGACAGGCGCGCAAGGCTCAAGATGGTCTTCCACCCTCGGAGACCGACCATGCGAACTCCTCTGCTGCTGACCCTGCTGATCATCCATTCCCCGGTGTGGGCCGATAACGACCACCTGCCGCCCTATCAGGCACGCTTCGACCGGGACAAGCCGGTAATCGCGGTGGTCGGAGAAAATCGCATGACCGAGCTGGTGGACTATCTGGTGCCTTTCGGTCTTCTCAGCCAGGCCGGCATCGCCGAGGTGGTCGCACTATCTACCGAGGCCGGGCCGCTGCACCTGATGCCGGCGCTGACGATCCGCGCACAGGCCACGGTGGAGGAATTCCAGCGGCTTTATCCACAGGGGGCGGACTACCTGATAGTGCCCGCAGTGCATGAGAGCGACGATCCTCGCCTGCTCGCCTTCATCAGAAGCCAGGCGAAACACGGCGCCACCCTGGTCGGCATCTGTGACGGGGTGCTGGCGCTGGGGCAGGCCGGGCAACTGCGCGGGCGACGCGCGACCGGCCACTGGTACTCGCTGCAGCAACGCCGGGAAGACTTTCCCGAGACTCGCTGGGTGGAGAATCGCCGCTACGTGGTAGACGGCAAGGTGATGACTACCTCCGGCGTCAGCGCCGCGATTCCCGCAACGCTGGCCGTGGTCGAAGCTATTGCCGGTGCCGGAAGGGCCGCAGAGCTGGGCAGCGCTATCGGGCTGGCCGACTGGTCTCCCCGGCACGACAGCAGGCAGTTCGCCTTCGGCGCCCGCGACTACATGACCATCGCCGGCAATTACGCGGCCTTCTGGCGCCATGAAACGCTCGACGTCCCCCTGCAACCCGGCCTGGACGAAGCAGTCCTCGCCCTGAAGACCGATGCCTGGGCGCGCAGTTTCCGTACCGAAGTCAGCGCCAGCGCCGCAGGGCCGGTCATCAGCCGCCACGGGCTGACCTTCCTGCCCGATGTGCAGGACTCCTCGGCGACTCCAATGCCCGGCGACGCCACCAGCGCAAGTGACGCGCTGGACGAAGCGATACAGAGTATCGGCGAGCGCTATGGCTTGGCGACGGCAGAGCTGGTCGCTGCCCAACTGGAATACCAGCCATCTGAACGAAGCAAGCCCGAGGCGCGTCGAAACAACAGGGACAACCCTTGAACCTGCCTGGGCTTGGATGCACCCTTGTGGGCATCTGGGCTCACAACAACAAGGATCCGCCATGTACGAGATCAGCCTTCATCCGGTGCCGGAAGCGACGCGCCAGCGCTCCTACCTGGACAACGACGCCTACCTGCGTCTCTACCAGCAATCGGTGGAAAACCCCGATGCGTTCTGGGGCGAACAGGCCACTGCCTTCCTCGACTGGTTCAAACCCTGGTCCTCCGTCCACCACGGCGACCTGGCTCGCGGCCAGGCCACCTGGTTCAAGGGCGGCCAACTGAACGTCACCTACAACTGCATCGACCGCCATCTGGAAACCCGTAGCGAGCAGGTAGCGATCATCTGGGAGGGCGACAGCCCCGCGGAATCCGCGAACATTACCTACCGCAAGCTGCACAGCCATGTCTGCCGCCTGGCCAACGTGCTCAAGAGCCGAGGCGTGGAGAAAGGCGACCGCGTCTGCATCTACATGCCGATGATCCCGGAAGCGGCCTATGCCATGCTCGCCTGCGCGCGCATCGGCGCGATCCACTCGGTGGTGTTCGGCGGGTTCTCCCCCGACGCGCTGCGCGACCGCATTCTCGATGCCGACTGCCGCACCGTGATCACCGCCGACGAGGGCGTGCGTGGCGGCAAGTACATCCCTCTGAAGAAGAACGTGGAAAAGGCACTGCAGGACTGCCCGGACGTATCGACCGTGGTGGTGGTCGAGCGGACCCAGGGCGATATTCCGTGGGTCGAAGGGCGCGACCTCTGGTACCACGAGGCGCTGCGCGGCGTCAGCGAAGACTGCGCACCGGTGCCGATGGATGCCGAAGACCCGCTGTTCATCCTCTACACCTCCGGTTCCACAGGCAAACCCAAGGGCGTTCTGCACACCACCGGCGGCTACCTGCTGGGCGCGGCGATGACCCACAAGTACGTGTTCGACTACCGCGACGGCGACATCTACTGGTGCACCGCCGACGTCGGCTGGGTAACCGGACACAGCTACATCGTCTATGGCCCGCTGGCCAACGGCGCTACCACCCTGATGTTCGAAGGCGTACCCAACTACCCCGACGCCTCGCGCTTCTGGCAGGTCATCGACAAGCATCAGGTGAACATCTTCTATACCGCCCCCACCGCCATCCGCGCGCTGATGCGCGAGGGCGAGGAGCCGGTGCGCAAGACATCCCGCGCCAGCCTGCGCCTGCTCGGCTCGGTGGGCGAGCCGATCAACCCGGAAGCCTGGGAATGGTACTACCACGTGGTCGGCGAGCAACGTTGCCCGATCGTCGATACCTGGTGGCAGACCGAGACCGGCAGCATCCTGATTACCCCGCTGCCAGGCGCCACGGCGCTCAAGCCGGGTTCGGCGACACGCCCGTTCTTCGGCGTGCAGCCAGTGCTGCTCGACGAGCGCGGCAAGGAAATCGATGGCCCCGGCTCCGGCGTGCTGGCGATCAAGGCCAGTTGGCCGAGCCAGATTCGCAGTGTCTACGGTGATCACCAGCGGATGATCGACACCTATTTCAAACCCTATCCCGGCTACTACTTCACCGGGGACGGCGCGCGCCGTGACGAAGACGGCTACTACTGGATCACCGGTCGCGTGGACGATGTGATCAACGTATCCGGCCACCGCATCGGTACCGCAGAAGTGGAAAGTGCGCTGGTGCTGCACGATGCGGTGGCGGAAGCCGCCGTAGTCGGCTACCCGCACGACCTCAAGGGCCAGGGCATCTACGCCTTCGTCACGCCGATGAACGGCGTCGAACCCAGCGATGCACTCAAGCAGGAGCTGCTGGCCCTGGTGAGCAAGGAAATCGGCAGCTTCGCCAAGCCGGAAATGCTGCAATGGGCGCCCGCCCTGCCGAAGACCCGTTCGGGCAAGATCATGCGCCGCATCCTGCGCAAGATCGCCTGCGACGAGCTGGATAACCTGGGCGACACCTCGACCCTGGCCGATCCGAGCGTCGTGCAGGGGCTGATCGACAATCGCCTCAATCGCTGATTGCGCGCTTCAGGCCTCGGGCACAAAGATGCTAGGTTTAGGATCCAGATCTGCCGTCCCTGCCCCGAGGCCTGCTCGCCGCAATGGAAACCGTTCGCCGTCATATCGAAAGCCAGGTGCTCAGCCTGACCGGCCTCGCCCTGGGCGGAGTCGACTTCGAGTCTCCCAAGGGTGATCCCGGTCTTTTCGGCCCGGACTCGACGTGCTGGAAAGTTCACGGCGACTTCAGTTCGATGCTGATCGGCGGTATCAGCGCCCTTCTGCTGCAGATGCTCCACCCGGCCGCACTGGGCGGCGTATGGGACCACTCCAACTTCCGCGCCGACATGCTCGGCCGCCTGCGCCGCACAGGGCAGTTCATCTCCGCAACCACCTATGGCTCGCGGGGGGACGCCGAAAAGCTGATCGAGCGTGTGCGGCGCATCCACGATGGTGTGCACGGCACGTTACCCGACGGCACACACTACTCAGCCAATGATCCGGACTTGCTGACCTGGGTCCACGTGGCCGAAGTCAGCAGTTTTCTCGCCTCCCACCTGCGCTACCTGAATCCGGATCTGTCCGGCGCCGAGCAGGATCGCTACTACGACGAAATCGCCCTGATCGCCGAGCGCCTTGGCGCGCGCAATGTGCCGCGTTCGCGCCGCCAGGTCGCCGACTACCTGCAGAACATGCGCCCGCAACTGTTGTATGACGAACGCACCCGGGAAGTCGTGCAAGTGCTGTTCAACGCCCCCGCCCCCAGTTTCCTGGCCAAGCCGTTCGGCGTGCTGATGATGCGCGCCGGCATCGACCTGCTGCCGGAATGGGCCGCCGACCAGCTCGGCCTGAGCCTGGGCAGCCTGCAGCGCCAACTGGTCCGCGCCAGCGTGAAACGCAGTGTGCCGCTACTGCGCTGGGCGGTGCGCAACGGCTCGCTGCACCGCGCCCGACGGCGTATGGGGTTGCCTCCGCTCCGGTGATCTCAGACCTGAATATGCAGAAATCATCTGAACGGACAAGTCTTTAGTCCCGCGTATCGCAACGAAAAAACGATTGTTGACTTTGAGCAAGGTTCTAGTTGCGGTTCTAGGATTATTCCGTAATCGACAGAACATCTGAGCTATCTTCAACGTCTACGCGCCGACTGTGACCAGACTTGGGAGTGAAATATGAGTAAGCGTGTCGTGCTGATCGAAGATCACCCAGCGATGCGTTTGGCGATCCGCTCATTGCTCGAACAGGATTCGCAATTCGAAGTGGTTCGCGAGGCTGCCGACGGTCATGGTGGGCTGGACGCCGTACGCAAGGAGTGTCCCGACCTGGTGATTCTCGACCTCAACCTCCCAGGCATGGACGGCCTGGACCTCCTCGCTCGCATCCATATCTTCGACGAGAACATCCGTCTGCTGGTGCTCAGCTCCCAGGATGAGCGCCTGTTCTCCGGCAAAGTCGAGGCCGCCGGCGCCCACGGCTTCGTGAGCAAGAACAAGGACACCAACGCCATCCTCAATGCCGCCCGCATGCTGGTCGCCGGATATCGTTGCTTCCCGGAGAAATCCCTCCACGTCACCAGCCATAACGACCCTGTCGCCGCCCTCACCCCGCGCGAACTGGTGGTCCTGCGCAGCCTGGTACGCGGCATGAGCAACAAGGAGATCGCCGAAGAGCTGTTCCTCAGCCAGAAGACCGTCAGCACGTACAAAACCAGGATCCTGGAGAAACTCAATCTGGAAAGCGTGGTCGATCTGGTGGAGTTCGCCCGCACCCATCGACTGAATGACTGATCTCCGACCGTACAAGGCCCGTTAGGGCATTCGTGCGTTCGTAATCGCCCAGCCGTGCCATACTCCAATGGCACGTCACGACGGAAACGACACCCGCCATGCCCAAAGGACTGAAACGCGCAATCGGCGCGCTGTTGCTGCTATTCCTCTTCTACTGCCTGCTGGGCTTCCTGATTCTTCCCGGCATCGCTCTGCGCGTCGCCAACCAGCAGTTGGCGCAGTACGCCAGCATCCCGGCGCGGCTGGAGCGCATCGAGCTGAACCCGTTCAGCCTCGAACTGACCCTCTGGGGCCTGCATCTGGGCCAGGATGGAGAGGAGCAGGTACGTTTCAAGCGTCTGTATGCCAATCTGGAAATCGACAGCCTGTGGAAGCGCCACCTGCACTTAGCCGACATCGAGCTGGATGCGCCTCACACCGAGTTGCTGTTCGCCGAGAACGGCACGCTGAACCTGACGCAGCTATTCAAGCTGCCGCCCAGCCAGCCGGCCCCCGCGCAGGCTGAGCCCAGCCAGCCCTTCCCGCTGAGAATCGACCGCATTCGCCTGGCCGGAGGAAGCCTGCACTTCCTCGATCGACGTCCGAGCGAGCCTGTGGAATTCCTGTTCGACCCGATGGGTTTCGAACTGCACAACCTCAGCACGCTGCCGGACGATGGCGCGCAGATGACGCTGGTTGCCACCGGCCCGCATGGTGGCAAGCTCGACTGGCAGGGTGACCTCAGCCTGATACCGCTCACATCCAGTGGCAGCCTCTCTCTCCAGGGCGTCCCCCTCAAGGCGTGGTGGCCCTATGTGCGCGACAACGCACCGCTGAGCCTGGAGAGCGGAACCCTGAGCGTATCCTCGGATTATCGCCTGGATCTCTCCAAAGGCACCCAACTGCTGCTCGACAAGGCTGCCGTGAACCTGTACGACCTCAGCCTGAAGTCCCCTGACGGCAAGCCCCTGGCCAACCTCGCAAGCCTCGACGTCGCCGATACCACGCTCGACCTGGCCGAGCGTGAAGTCGTGGTCGGCCAGATTCGCAGCCAGGGTCTTGAGGCATGGGCCGCGCGTGAGAAGGACGGCCAGCTCGACTGGCAGAAGCTGTTCGCCAACTTCAAACCTTTCAAGCGACCGCAGGAGCAGGCTTCTCAGGCGCAGCCAACCTCCGAGCCCGCCGAACGGCAGGCCGCCTCCGAGCCGGAGACACCCTCACCTGCCGCAACGCAGAATTCGCCAGACAAGGCTGCCCCGGCGCCTGCCAACGCAGAGCCTGCAGAGACAGGGGCACAAGCGCCGGCCACCAAGAACCGGGAGTCCGGTGCCGGTGAAACTCCGGCCAAGGAGCCGGCTCCTGCAACCAGCGCCCCGGCCGAGCCGGAAAAAGCCTGGCACGTGGTCTTGCGCGATACCCAACTGCGTGGCTACAAGGCGCACTTGGCGGACCGCGCCCCAGCAAAGCCGGTCGCGCTGGAAATTGGCCCGCTGGACCTCGATCTGCAGAACGTCGATAGCCTGCGCACCTCACCCCTGCTGCTCAAGCTCAAGACCGGCCTGGGGCAGCGCGGACAGATCGAAGCCAGCGGTCAGGTCAATCTCCAGCCGATCAATGCCAAGCTGAAGGTCGCCACCCGCGACATCGACCTGCGCGTCGCACAGTCCTATATCGACCCCTTCATTCGCCTGGAACTGCGCAGCGGCTTACTCGCCAGCGATCTCAATGTCGACCTGAAGAACACCGAGCCACTGGCCTTCGGCATCGACGGCAGTGCTCAAGTGACCCAACTGCATACTCTCGACACGCTGAAGAATCGCGACTTCGTCAAATGGACCAAGCTCACGCTGAACGGCCTTGCCTACCGCCACGGCGACAGCCTGTCGATCCAGAGCGTTTCGCTGGAAGAGCCGTATGCGCGCTTCATCATCAACGAGGACCGCTCCACCAACGTCAGCGAGCTGATCATCCCGCAGCCGGCCTCGTCATCTTCGTCGGCCAGCAGTGGCAGTAACGCGGGCGGCGGCAAGCCGATGGGTATCCATATCGGAGGCGTGAAGGTGAACAACGGCTCGGCGAACTTCGCCGACCTGACCCTGCGCCCGGACTTCGCGACTGCCATCCAGCAGTTGAGCGGGGAAATCGGCACCCTCGACAACCGAAATCCTGTGCCCGCCACCGTGGATATCAAAGGCAAGGTCGACAAATACGCCCCGGTCACCATCAAGGGCAGCCTGAATCCCTTCTCGCCGCTGGAAAAGCTGGACATCGCCACCAGCTTCAAGCGCGTCGAACTGACTACCCTGACCCCCTACTCGGGCAAGTTCGCCGGCTATCGCATCCGCAAAGGGCGGCTAAATCTGGACCTGCACTACCAGATTACCCAAGGTAAGTTGAAAGCCGACAACAAGGTGCTGGTGGAGCACCTGCAACTGGGCGAAAAGGTCGACAGCCCAGATGCCGTCGACCTGCCAGTCAAGCTGGCGGTCGCCCTGCTCAAGGACGCCAACGGCAACATCGACATCCAGTTGCCGGTCGAAGGCGACCTGAACAACCCGCAGTTCAGCGTGATGCCGATCGTCTGGCAAACGCTGCGCAACCTGGTGGTACGTGCGGTTCAGGCGCCCTTCAAGTTCATCGCAGGGCTCGCCGGAGGCGAAGGCCCGGACCTGAGCAACGTGATGTTCGCTCCCGGTTCCAGCGAGCTGGACTCCGCCGCCCAGGGCAACCTGGACAAGCTGGCCGACGCCCTCAAGCAACGGCCAGCACTGAAGCTGGAAGTCGAAGGTGTCAGTGCCGCCAGCAGCGATGGCCCACTGCTGGCTGAAAGGCGCCTGCAGGAGGAATTCCGCAAGAACTACTACAGCATGCTGCAACGCCGGGGCGACAAGGTACCGAGCGATGCGAGCAAGCTCGAAGTGCCGGAGAATCTGCAACCGGCATTGCTGGAGGGAATCTATCGGAGCCGTCTGAAGAAGCAGCCGCCGGATGAGTGGAAAGAGCTGAGCAAGGACGAGCGCACCGAGAAGCTGCACCAGGCAGTGCTTGACTCCTGGAAAGACAGCCAGCTACTGCTGCGCAAACTCGGGCAGCAGCGGGCCACCCAGATCAAGGACTATCTGGTATCCAAGGGCGGACTGGGCGACGACCGTGTCTATCTGATCGACGTCAACCTGGGTGAAGCGGAGGAGGGTGGCAAGGTAGCGACTCAACTGCACCTGGACAGCGAATGATGTGCCGAGCCATGAAAGCCGTGATTACCGGCGCGCTGCTGCTCTGTGCCTCCGTGGCGCAGGCAGAGAGCATGCGCTGCGGCAGCGCGCTGATAAGCGCCGGCGACCGGGCGTGGGAGGTCGAGCAGAAATGCGGGCCACCCGAACATCGTGACGAGGTCGGCTATACCCTGAGCGATTACGATCATCGCGAGTACCGTGTCGAGGAATGGGTCTACGGACCGCGCAACGGCACTATCTACATCCTCACTTTCGAGGCCAACCGGCTGAAAAGCATCGAGTTCAAGCGCAATTGAGTATCCGATCATTCGTCACGGTGGCGCTGCTGATCCCGCTGGCCGGACAGGCCGAAGCGGCAAGCCTGCGCTGCAACAGCAAGTTGATCAGCACCGGCAATCTCACCAGCGAAGTGCTCGACCGCTGTGGCGAGCCGGTTGATCGTTCGTTCCTCGGCTACAGACAGGTGGTCGGCGACTGGGGACAGCGCAGCGAGGTGGCTGTCGAGGAATGGATCTACGGGCCGTGGAACGGCATGCTCTATTTCGTCCGTTTCGAAGGCAATCGCCTCACCACCATCCAGAGCAAACGCAGCAACTGACATCCCTCCCCTGCCGCTGCTAGTCTGCGGCATCTCCGCGCCAAGGACCGGTTGCTCATGATCATCGTACCCGCCGAACACCCGCTGGACTGGAAAAAGCCTCCAGTCGTCACGCTCCTGCTGATCGTGCTTAATGTCCTCATCTACTTCGGCTACCAGGGCGGAGACACCCAGCGCCGCGAGCACGCGGTGGATGTCTATCTCGCTCAGAGCCTGCTGAGCCGCGAACGCCCACTGTTCAGCGCCTCCCTGCAAAGCCGCGAACGTATCGAACAAGGGCAGCGCGAGGCGGTGGAGAGCCTGCCGCGCCCACAACTGGCATGGGCGATCCTCAGCGATCTCGAGTTCGGCCATGAACTGCGCAGCCTGCCGGCCTACCAGCAGGACGCAGCCTGGCAGGAAGCACGCGCCAAGGCTGAGAGCGCACGTGACCGACTGAGCAGCCTGCGCTTCGGCTTCGTGCCCGCGCGCTTCACCGTCGAGGGCCTGGTCGGCTCGATGTTCCTCCACGGCAGTTTCTGGCACCTGGCCGGCAACATGGTGTTCTTGTTTGTCTTCGGCTTCGCCCTGGAGATCGCCCTGGGACGCTGGATGTATCTTGGCCTGTACCTGCTGTCCGGTCTGTGCTCGGGACTGCTCTGGTGGCTGCTGGACCCGGCCTGGGTGCCAGGCGTCGGCGCGTCCGGCGCCATTTCCGGGCTGATGGGGATGTATATCGGCGTCTATGGCCTGCGTCGTATCCGCTTCTTCTACTGGCTGGGGCCGTTACTGGGCTACTTCAGCGCCCCGGCGTTATGGATATTGCCACTGTGGCTTGGCAAGGAGCTTTTCGGCCTGATCCGCGCCGCGGATCATGTGAATTACTACGCCCACATCGGCGGCCTGGTATCGGGGTTCGTCGCTGTCTGGATGCCACGCCATTTCGGCCGCCTGCGTGTCGACCGGGCATATCTCGACAAGGAAGACCCGGACGCTGCGTTCAAGCGCGCCCTGGACGGCCTGAACGACCAGATTGGCCGCTTTGCGCTGGATCAGGCGGCGACACGCGGCTGCGAGTTGCTTACCCTCTACCCGGGCCGCCTGGCGCTGATCGAATGCCTGTACAACGTGGCCACCGCACGCCAGGACCGCACCTTGATGAGCGCAGTGCTCAAGCAGCTCTTCGCCCTGCCACGCAGCCAGGAGGCCGATAGCCTGGTCAGCCGGCTGGCCGACGAAAGCGCCGCACTCGGCCAGCGACTATTGTGTCATCCGGCCATCCAGCTGCACCTGCTCCGCAAACTGTTGTCCCTGGACGACTCTGCGCGCGCCCTCGGTTGCTGGCGTAGGCTGGCAGAGTCAGGTCAACTCCCCGAGCAATTGCCGCAACTCACTCTCCAGCTCGCCAAACGCCTGGGAGCCCGCCGCGAAAACCACGCAGTCGCCGAGATGTCGCGCTTCCTCAACCGACACTTCCCCGGCGCCGAGCCGACACGCCAGATCACCGTTTATCAGCAGCATCTGGCGCCATGAACAACGAGGCCCCGCCGAGTCATGCCCGGCGGGGCCTTGAGCGTCCCAGTGACAGCAGCTACAGCCGGCGGCTGAACTCCCGGACTTCTTCCTCGGCACGCTCACGAGTCCATCCATAGCGCTCCTGGAGCTTGCCGACCAGATACTCGGCATGTCCGTCCGCCGCCTGCAGGTCGTCGTCAGTCAGCTTCCCCCACTTCTCCTTGAGAGTGCCGGACAGTTGCTTCCACTTGCCGCTGATAACATCGGAATTCATAACGATCCTCCTGGGCGCACCAGACTTACTCGACGGACTTCAGACCGTCCGCGGAAACAGCCTTCACGCCCTTGATACCTTCGGCGGTCTTGATCGCCAACTCGCGCTCGGCGTCGGTCTTCACATCACCGGAGAGCGAAACCACACCCTTGTTGGTCTCGACCTTGATATTGGTGCCGCTGATGTCCTTGTTGGCGATCAGCATGGACTTCACCTTGCTGGTGATCCAGGTGTCGGAAACCGCCTCTTCGGTCTTCTGGACCGTATCGTTCGCAGCCAGCGTCGTCGGCTGGGCGAACACCGAATTGGCGAACGAGAAGCTCAGGGCGGTTGCGGTGGCAGCGGCAAGGGCCAGTTTGCTGAAGCGATGTTTCATGACGGTTTCTCCTGAATTGTTGGAAAGCTGCTACCGGTTCCTGGCGGCAGTTTCATCAGGAATATCGCAAGCCCTGTGCCAGTTTTTTAATTTCAATAAAACATATTAAAAACAATGAGTTATAAAAATTTCAGGACAACGCTGAACATGCAGATTGCACAGCCAGGCATTATGCACCGTGCAATTTGCAAGAGCTGGATCAGCCGCCTTTGCCGAGCCTGGCCAACACCGCTTCCAGTTGCACCACCTCGCCCATCTGCTCGAAAGCCGGGTATCGCTGGCGGATGAACATCAGCAGTTGCCTCGCTGGCTCGACCTGCCCGAGTTCCTCTGAGAAGCCCCTGGCCGCCAACAGGTAAGCCCGGGGGATACCGGGATAGTCGGGGAAGCGCTTGTGCAGGTTCCGCAGCAGGCCAAGGGCTTCCCGCGCCTTGTGGCGCTCCAGGAGAGTTTCGGCGATGCGCTCGCATACAGCCGGGTCGTCCGGCAGGTAATCCGCCTGCAATTGGCGTGCATTGAGAAACGCAGCGACGGCCAATTGGGGGTTCAGTCGCGCAGCCAGGGGCAGGTAATGCGGAAGGTGCTTGAGGCATTCGCTTCGAGCGTTCACGGAGAACAGCAATTGGTGATAGCGCTCATTCAGCTTGAGATCCTGCGCGCCTTCGCGCAGCGCCTCCAGGAGAATCTCCAGCGCTACGCCGCTCTGCCCTTCCTTGACCCGGACCTCCGCCTCGGCGAGCGCCTTGCGCCGGCGCCATTCGGGAGCGGCGAACCCTGCCGGCCCCTCGTCCCCGGCCATCACATAACCGAGTTCGCCCTGATACTGGAATACTGCGTATCCCATCATGGCGCACATGACCACGCCGAAATAACCGCTCAGGAACGCTACCACCGGCACCATCACCACTCGCGGCAGACCATTGGAGAGGAACCAGCCAACGTAGGTCGGCGATTGCCAGAGGATGAACAGGAATACACAGAGGATCAGGTAGCGCCATCCCATCGCGCGCATGACCTGCCCGATCTCCGCGGGGCTCAGTGCGGAGCCGAGGCTCTTGTCCAGCGACAGACGGATAATGCTCGCCGGCAGCGCCAGCATGATCGCGATGTTGACGGCCCAGTAGATCGCTTCGTTATGGAAGTCCGCAGCCAGCCAGAGCAGAACCAGCGCGATGATGAATACCGCGAGCTGCTGGAAGAACGCCTGCAGGCTGTCCAGGCGAAAGGCTTCTATCAGACTCGGGGCATCATGGCCGCCGAAACTGGCCGCCTCGATCACACCATGCAGGTATTTGGTGGCGACCGCGAACAACAGCAGCCAGAGCACGAGCACGCTGGGCATGAAAACGCAGGCCAGTGCCAGCAACGCGGCAAAGGATAGTGGGCCGCTCTGCAGGGCATAGGCGAAGAAACTGGGTAAGCGCTCCCAGAACGGTTGAGCGGTGTTGGCGGCGCCGAGAAAGCGCAGGTTATCCCGGCAAAGAGGACAGGCTGGAATGTAGTCCGGAGCATCGGCATTCAGCGGGACGCAACAATCCCCATAATGGCGCTCGCAGGGCAAGCACTGCCAGGTAGCGGGCCGGGCGCTGTGATAGTGGCAAAAACGCTTGTCCATCTCGTGTGGCATCCATGAGGCGAGATCGGCGAATGCGGCATTCTCAAGGCAAAAAAAGAGGGCCCGCAAGGGGCCCTCTCTCTTTTCTGCTGTTGCTTAAACGCCGGAGGCTTCAGCAGCGGCAACGTCCTTGATGGACAGCTTGATGCGGCCACGGTTGTCCACATCCAGCACCAGAACTTTGACTTCCTGGCCTTCCTGCAGAACGTCGGTGACCTTGTCGATGCGCTTGTCGCTGATCTGCGAGATGTGCACCAGACCATCCTTGCCCGGCAGGATGTTGACGAAGGCACCGAAGTCAACGATGCGCTCGACCTTGCCGACGTAGATCTTGCCAATCTCGGCTTCCGCGGTGATGCCCAGGACACGCTGCTTGGCGGCCTCGGCGGCTTCCTTGGTTTCGCCGTAGATCTTCACGCTGCCATCATCCTCGATGTCGATCGAGGCCTTGGTCTCTTCGCAGATGCTGCGAATGGTGGCGCCGCCCTTGCCGATGACGTCGCGGATCTTGTCGGTGTCGATCTTCATCTGGATCATGGTCGGCGCGTTTTCCGACAGCTCGGCGCGCGGCTTGGCAATGACCTGGTTCATCTGGCCGAGGATGTTCAGGCGAGCTTCCAGAGCCTGCTCCAGGGCGATCTCCATGATCTCTTCGGTGATGCCGTTGATCTTGATGTCCATCTGCAGGGCGGTAACGCCCTTGTCGGTACCGGCGACCTTGAAGTCCATGTCGCCCAGGTGATCTTCGTCACCCAGGATGTCGGTCAGGACGGCGAACTTGTCACCTTCCTTCACCAGACCCATCGCGATGCCCGCGACCGGAGCGCGAACCGGCACACCGGCGTCCATCAGAGCCAGGGAGGCGCCGCACACGGAAGCCATCGAGCTGGAGCCGTTGGATTCGGTGATCTCGGAAACGACGCGGATGGTGTAGGGGAACTCTTCCTGCGACGGCAGCATGGCGGCAACGCCACGACGGGCCAGACGGCCGTGGCCGATTTCACGACGGCCCGGGCTACCCATGCGGCCGCACTCGCCTACCGAGAAGGGCGGGAAGTTGTAGTGCAGCATGAAGGCGTCCTTGCGCTCGCCTTCCAGGGTGTCCAGCAGTTGAGCGTCACGAGCGGTGCCGAGGGTGGCAACGACCAGAGCCTGGGTTTCACCACGAGTGAACAGCGAGGAACCGTGCGTCTTGCCCAGTACGCCGACTTCGATCTTCAACGGGCGGACAGTACGGGTGTCGCGGCCATCGATACGCGGCTTGCCGTTGACGATATTCTCGCGAACGGTTCGGTATTCCAGCAGGCCGAAGACATCTTTGACTTCGCCAGCGGAGAACTTGCCTTCTTCTTCACCAGCGAACAGGGCAATGGCCTGGTCGCGCAGTTCGCCCAGACGGTTGTAGCGATCCTGCTTGATGGTGATGGTGTAGGCCTGAGAGATGGCCTCGCCCAGTTCGGCCTTGATGGCATTGACCAGTGCGGTGTTTTCGGCCGGAGCGGTCCATTCCCAAGTCGGCTTGCCAGCTTCGGCGGCCAGTTCGCTCACGGCGCGGATAACGGCCTGGAACTCTTCGTGGGCATACAGCACAGCGCCCAGCATCTGGTCTTCAGTCAGCTCGTCGGCTTCGGATTCAACCATCAGCACAGCGTCAGAAGTACCGGCTACGACCATGTCGAGGCTGGAGCTTTGCAGCTGCTCGTAGGTCGGGTTGAGGATGTAACCGATTTCCGGGTGGAAACCCACACGGGCAGCACCGATCGGGCCGGCGAACGGAATGCCGGAAATCGCCAGGGCGGCGGAGGTGCCGATCATCGCGGCGATGTCCGGATCGGACTTTTTGTTGGTGGAAACGACGGTGCAGACTACCTGCACTTCGTTCATGAAGCCCTCCGGGAACAGCGGGCGGATCGGGCGGTCGATCAGGCGCGAAGTCAGGGTTTCCTTCTCGGAAGGACGACCTTCACGCTTGAAGAAGCCACCGGGGATGCGGCCGGCTGCGTAGGTCTTCTCCTGATAATGCACGGAGAGCGGGAAGAAGCTCTTGCTCGGGTCAGCCTGCTTGGCGCCGACGACAGTGCAGAGCACGGTGACGTCGTCCATGGTGACCAGAACGGCACCGGTGGCTTGGCGGGCAATGCGGCCAGTCTCGAGGGTTACGGTCGACTGACCGAACTGGAATTTCTTGATTACCGGGTTCACGGTTTATCTACCTTCTCTTTAGTTGCCTTGGGGGAAATCGTGGAAATGTCGGGAGTCGGACCCGAATTCATTCCCTGTAGAAGCGAGAAAGCCGGGAGCCAGAGCCGACGAGCGGTATGCACCGCTCATCGACTCCGGACTCCCAGCTTCCCACTTCAGGCTTGCCGTCTTAGCGACGCAGGCCCAGGCGACCGATCAGGGCGCTGTAACGAGAGGTGTCCTTGCTCTTCAGGTAGTCCAGCAGCTTACGACGCTGGTTAACCATACGGATCAGGCCACGACGGGAGTGGTGGTCTTTGCCGTTGGCCTTGAAGTGGTCCTGCAGCTTGTTGATGTTGGCGGACAGCAGTGCAACCTGCACTTCCGGGGAACCGGTGTCGCCTTCAGCTTGCTTGTACTCGTTAACGATCTGGGCTTTTTCTTGGACGCTCAGTGCCATGATGGGGCTTCCTCTGAGGTAACAGGCCAGGGACTTCTCCCTGTGTTCATAATAAGAGGAGTGACCGTGCCTGCTGACAGCCACCCTCGGTTTCGGCCTTAAGACCGAATCAGTCGACGCGGCGCCAGGCGCCCGTCGTCGGTCACTTCACCGATACCGATGAAACGACCTTCGTGATCCTGCACCCGCAGCATGCCGAATTTCGGCAGCTCGGGAGCGCGCACCGGCTGACCATGCAGCCAGTAATAGGCACTGTGCTCAGACAACTGCAGCAGCGGCCAATGCTCCAGGCCAGCGTCCACTGGCAACAGGAAGCGGTCGAGGGCTTCATTGCCACCCTCGGCGTGAACTTTCTCGAGTTCCTCCAGCGTCACCGACTGGCTCAACTGGAAGGGGCCGGCCTGTGTCCGGCGCAGCGCGGCAACATGGCCACCGCATCCAAGTTCGCGACCGATGTCTTCGACCAAGGTGCGAACGTAGGTGCCCTTACTGCAGGAAACGGCCAGTGTCGCGCAGGGCGACTCGAAGGCGAGCAAATCCAAGCGCGCAATAGTAACAGAACGCGCCTCGCGCTCCACTACCTCTCCTGCACGAGCCAGCTTGTACAAAGGCTGGCCATCCTTCTTCAGTGCCGAATACATTGGCGGCACCTGCTCTATGTCGCCACGGAAGCGCGGCAGCACGGCTTCGATCGCTTCCCGACCGACGGTCACATCACGCTGCTCGACCACCTCGCCCTCGGCATCGCCGGTGGTAGTCGTGACACCCAGATGAGCCACGGTCTCGTACGCCTTGTCGGCGTCGAGCAGGTACTGGGAGAACTTGGTAGCTTCACCGAAACACAACGGCAGCACCCCGGTAGCCAGCGGATCGAGACTGCCGGTGTGGCCAGCCTTCTCTGCGTTGAGCAACCAGCGGACCTTCTGCAGGACCTGGTTGGAGCTCATGCCACGAGGCTTGTCGAGCACCAGAACGCCGTTGACCGCACGGCGAATTCGTTTCACCTGGGCCACGCCTTACTCCTTGGAGTCGCCGCCATGACGGCGATCTTCCGCCACCGCCCGCTCGATCAGGGCCGACAGCTCCGCGCCACGGCGAATGCTCGCGTCATAGCTGAAGTGCAATTGCGGGACGGTGCGCAGCTTCATCGCCTTGCCCAACTGCATGCGCAGGAAGCCTGCTGCATCGTTGAGAATGTCAGTGTTCTGCTTCACCACCGCGGCGTTGTCATCCTGCCCCATCACGGTCACGAACACCTTCGCATGGGAAAGATCGCGTGCAACGTCCACGCCGGTGATAGTTACCAGACCCAGGCGCGGATCCTTGATCTCGCGCTGGATCAGCAGCGCCAGTTCGCGCTGCATCTGATCGCCGATACGCTGGGTACGGCTGTACTCTTTGGCCATTTTCCTAACCTGCTTACCCGAGCCACCGGCCCCGGTATTTGATACGGACTCCAATTCGAGCGAATAACCGAGCAGGGGAATCAACACTGTGCTTCTGCACGGCAAGACTCCCAGCGGGTCATACAGCTAAAGGTGAATCCGTATAAGCGGCAAACGCCCGGGACAGCTGGAAAGCTGGCCCGGGCGCTGCGTTCACGCTCGCTACCCCTTACAGAGTACGAGCGACTTCGACTTTCTCGAATACTTCGATCTTGTCGCCGACGCGGACGTCGTTGTAGCTCTTCACACCGATACCGCACTCCATGCCGGCACGGACTTCGGAGACGTCATCCTTGAAGCGACGCAGGGATTCCAGCTCACCCTCGAAGATGACCACATCGTCGCGCAGTACACGGATCGGGCGGTTACGATGCACCAGACCCTCGGTGACCATGCAGCCGGCGACCGCGCCGAACTTCGGCGAACGGAACACGTCACGCACTTCAGCGATACCCAGGATATTCTCGCGAACATCGCTGCCGAGCATGCCGGTCAGGGCCTTCTTGACGTCTTCGATGATGTCGTAGATCACGTTGTAGTAACGCATGTCCAGGCCTTCGGCCTCGACGATCTTGCGCGCACCAGCGTCGGCACGGACGTTGAAACCGAACAGCACTGCATTGGAGGCCAGCGCCAGGTTGGCATCGGATTCGGTGATACCACCAACGCCGCCGCCGACCACGCGAACCTGTACTTCGTCGTTGCCCAGGCCACTGAGCGAGCCTTGCAGCGCTTCGAGAGAACCACGAACGTCGGCCTTGAGAACGATGTTGAGGGTCTTCTTCTCTTCCTGGCCCATGTTCTCGAAGATGTTTTCCAGCTTGCCGGCATGGGCACGAGCCAGTTTCACTTCGCGGAACTTGCCCTGGCGGAACAGAGCGACTTCGCGGGCCTTCTTCTCGTCGGCAACCACGGTCATCTCATCACCGGCATCCGGGGTGCCATCTAGACCGAGGATCTCGACCGGAATGGACGGACCGGCTTCCTTGATCGGCTTGCCGTTCTCGTCGAGCATTGCACGGACGCGGCCGTAGTTGACGCCGACCAGGACCATGTCGCCCTGACGCAGGGTGCCATCCTGAACCAGCACGGTAGCTACCGGGCCGCGGCCCTTGTCCAGGCGGGACTCGACCACAACGCCACGGCCGGGAGCCGACGGAGTGGCTTTGAGCTCCAGCACTTCAGCCTGCAGCAGTACGGCTTCGAGCAGTTCGTCGACGCCGGTACCCATCTTTGCCGAAACCGGTACGAACGGAGCATCGCCGCCCCACTCTTCCGGAATCACGTCCAGAGCGGCCAGGCCGTTCTTGATGTTGTCCGGGTTGGCTTCGGGCTTGTCGATCTTGTTCACCGCAACCACGATCGGCACGCCAGCCGCTTTCGCGTGCTGCACGGCTTCCTGGGTCTGCGGCATCACGCCGTCGTCGGCAGCCACCACCAGGATGACGATATCGGTCGCCTGGGCGCCACGGGCACGCATTGCGGTGAACGCAGCGTGACCAGGGGTATCGAGGAAGGTGACCATACCGCGGTCGGTTTCCACGTGATAGGCGCCGATGTGCTGAGTAATGCCGCCGGCTTCGCCAGCCGCCACTTTGGCACGACGGATGTAGTCGAGCAGCGAAGTCTTGCCGTGGTCGACGTGGCCCATCACGGTCACGACCGGTGCACGGGAAACGGCCTCGCCTTCGAACTTCAGGGATTCAGCCAACTGCTCTTCCAGGGCGTTCTCGCTGACCAGCTTGACCTTGTGGCCGAGTTCCTCGGCGATCAACTGGGCGGTCTCCTGATCGAGTACCTGGTTGATGGTCACCGGGGTGCCCATCTTGAACATGAACTTGACGACTTCAGCGCCCTTCACCGACATCTGTGCAGCCAACTCGGCCACGGTGATGGTTTCGCCGATACTCACTTCACGCACAATCGGTCCTGTCGGGCTCTGGAACCCGTGCTGGTTACGCTTCTTCAGCTTGCCCTTGCCACGACCGCCGCCACGACGGCCGAAGCTGTCGTCGTCATCCACACCACTGCGCACAACGCGCGGCGCGGTGGTCTTTTCCTTTTCCTTGATCGACGGGCGATGCTGGGCATGCTTGCGATCACGGCGCTCGTCCTCGTCCTCACGCTTGGGCGCGCGGCGCGGCTCTTCCTTCTTGCGGTCATCCGCAGCAGGAGCGGCAGCTGCGGGGACGGCAGCAGCCGCACGCGGAGCTTCTACAGTAGCAGCCGGGGCTGCGGCAGCAGGCGCAACTTCGGCAGCCTGACGAGCGGCGTCCGCCTGACGGCGAGCCTCTTCCTCGGCGGCACGCTGACGAGCCTCTTCCTCAGCCTTCAAGCGCGCTGCCTCTTCTGCGGCGCGCTGCTCTTCCAGCTCGCGCTGGCGTTCGGCCTCGAGCTCGTCCGGACTGCGCTTGACGTAGGTTTTCTTCTTGCGAACCTCGACGCTGACGGTCTTGCTGCCAGCAACCTTGATGGTCGAGGTGGTCTTGCGTTGCAGGGTGATCTTGCGCGGCTCTTCCGCGCGCTCACCGTGGCTGCCCTTCAGGTGGGCGAGCAGCGCTTGCTTCTCGCTGTCGGTCACTACCTGCTCGGCACTATTATGCGGCAGACCGGCTTCGCGCATCTGCTGCAGCAGGCGCTCTACCGGCGTATCGACCGTCTTGGCCAGTTCTTTCACCGTGACTTGCGTCATGCACTTCTCTCCTCAGGCCGCGAATCTTACTCGAACCAATGGGCCCGGGCGGCCATGATCAACTTGCCGGCACGCTCTTCGTCCATGCCGTCGATGTCGAGCAGATCGTCAATCGATTGCTCGGCAAGATCTTCACGGGTGGTTACGCCACGCAGTGCCAGGTCCACCGCCAGCTCTTTGGTCATTCCATCGAGGCTGAGCAGGTCTTCGGCAGGTTGTGCGTCGGCGAGTTTCTCTTCAGTGGCGATGGCTTTGGTCAGCAGGCGGTCCTTGGCGCGCGAACGCAGCTCGTTGACGATGTCTTCGTCGAAGCCGTCGATGCTGAGCATCTCTTCCATCGGTACGTAGGCGATTTCTTCCAGGGTGGTGAAGCCTTCTTCCACCAGAACCTGGGCGAGTTCTTCATCGACATCCAGCTCGTCGACGAAACGCTGCAGGATGTCGCCAGTCTCAGCCTGCTGCTTGGCCTGAATATCGGCCTCGGTCATTACATTCAGTGTCCAGCCGGTCAACTGGCTGGCCAGGCGCACATTCTGGCCGCTGCGGCCGATAGCCTGCGCCAGATTGTCCTCGGCGACGGCGATATCCATCGTATGGGTATCTTCGTCGACGATGATCGCCGCCACTTCGGCCGGAGCCATCGCGTTGATCACGAACTGTGCCGGGTTGTCATCCCACAGGACGATGTCCACACGCTCACCGCCCAGTTCACCGGAGACGGCCTGGACACGGGAACCACGCATGCCGATGCAGGCACCCTGCGGATCAATGCGCTTGTCCTTCGAACGAACCGCGATCTTGGCGCGGGAACCCGGATCACGGGCTGCCGCCATTACATCGATCAGTTGCTCGGCGATTTCCGGCACTTCGATACGGAACAGCTCGATCAGCATTTCTGGCGCCGTACGCGACAGAACCAGTTGAGGACCACGGTTCTCGCTGCGGATTTCCTTGAGCAGAGCACGTACACGAGTACCGACGCGGAAAGTCTCGCGCGGGATGATCTGGTCGCGGGCCAGCAGCGCTTCGGCGTTGTTGCCCAGGTCCACGATCACGTTGTCACGGGTGACCTTCTTGACGGTGCCGGAGATGATCTCGTTGACCTTCTCGCGGTAGGCGTCGACCACCTGAGCGCGCTCGGCTTCGCGGACTTTCTGCACGATGACCTGCTTGGCGGTCTGTGCGGCGATGCGGCCGAACTCGATGGACTCGATCTTTTCCTCGATGACTTCGCCGGCTTTCATGCCGGGGTGCTCTTCCTGAACGTCCTCGACGGTCAGTTCGGCAGCCGGGTTGGAATAGTCCTCGTCCTCAACGATGGTCCAGCGGCGGAAAGTCTCATAGTTGCCGTTGGCACGATTGATCTGCACGCGCAGATCGACCTCGTCTTCGAAACGCTTTTTGGTCGCGGTCGCCAGGGCCAGTTCCAGCGCTTCAAAAATCACGCCAGGCGGTACACCCTTCTCGTTGGATACCGACTCAACAACCAGCAGTACTTCTTTGCTCATCGTACGCCTCGCCTTTCAATCCATTGGAACCCGCGCTCTTGCGGCTCACTCAAATCGGGGAATGATGTTGGCCTTGTCGATGGAATCGACCGGCAGCAGGTACTCATGGTCATCTACCAGTACGACCACATCCTGCTCCTCCACGCCACGGAGAATGCCCTGGAAATTACGCCGCCTTTCGAAGGGCGTGCGCAGCTTGATCTTCACCTGCTCGCCCACGTAGCGGGCAAACTGTTCGAGAGTGAAAAGCGGCCGATCCATACCCGGCGACGACACCTCGAGGGTGTACTCGCCACTGATAGGATCCTCTACATCCAGGATGCCACTGACCTGATGACTGACCACTTCGCAGTCATCGATCAGGATGCCTTCCGGACGATCGATATAGACCCGGAGCAGGGAATGACGACCTTGGGAAATGAATTCCAGGCCCCAGCACTCATAGCCGAGCGCTTCTACTACAGGGGCCAACAAGGCCTGCAACTGTTCTAGCTTGCTCGACACCTGATCGCCTCGCGTATGCCGTAGAAATAAAAAATGGGCGAAACGCCCATCCTTAAAGGCCGCCCTACTCTGGCGGCGCGGACTGTCCAGCTAGCAAAAAGCCCCTTTAAAAGGGGCTCTGCCAAACTGGTTGCGGGAGCAGGATTTGAACCTACGACCTTCGGGTTATGAGCCCGACGAGCTACCAGACTGCTCCATCCCGCGTCAAAGCTGGTGCGAAATTATACGGTCACACCCTTGGAAGGTCAACCGAAACTCCGGAACGACAAGGCCCGCAGAGCGGGCCTTTCGTATATGGTACCGAGGAGGGGACTCGAACCCCTACAGCCTATGGCCACTACCACCTCAAGGTAGCGTGTCTACCAATTCCACCACCTCGGCAAAAACTTGCCTACTTACTTCTGCTCAGGAGCTGCTGGAACATCACTGTTTCCAGACCCGGGGGCCTGTTGCTGCCCTTGCGGTGCCGGCACATCACTCGCCGCCGGCGCTTTCTCCTGCTTCTGCTCCATCACGACCGGATCAGGAAGCCCAACGTGACGAAGCATATCAGCTTTTTCTTTAGCAAAATACGCTAAACCCAAGCTGGTAATGAAAAAAACCGCAGCGAGTATAGCAGTAAAACGGCTCAGGAAGGTAGCGGAACCTTGACTACCGAAAACGGTAGCAGAAGCACCCGAACCAAACGACGCACCAGCGTCGGCACCCTTGCCATGCTGAAGCAGGACCAGCACAACCAGACCCAGCGCCATCAGCAGGTGAATCACGATTACAACTGTTTCCAGCATCTTCAGCTTCCTGCGGCGCGACAGATCGCACCGAACTCATCCGCATTCAGGGAGGCGCCACCAATGAGCCCCCCATCGATATCCGGCATTCCGAACAGCTCGGCAGCATTTGCCGCCTTGACGCTGCCGCCGTACAGGAGACGAAGGCCGCGAGCCACTTCTGCGTTTTCCGCAGAAAGCTGCGCGCGAATCGCCGCGTGTACTTCCTGGGCTTGCTCGGGAGAAGCGGTAAGCCCCGACCCAATCGCCCACACCGGCTCGTAAGCCACTACAGCGCGGGAAAAAGCCCCAACGCCCAAATCCTCGATCACCGAACCCAACTGGCGCCCGACAATCTTTAAAGTCTTACCCGCATTTCGCTGCTCGAGGGTTTCCCCCACACAAAGCACCGGAATCAGGCCACACGACTGAGCCGCCGCAAATTTGCGACTGATGACGCCTTCGCTCTCACCCAGGATCAATCGGCGCTCGGAATGCCCTACCAGAACCAGGGAACAATCCGCGTCCGCCAACTGGCTAGCAGCAACCTCGCCCGTCAGAGCTCCTTGCATCGGCTCAACCGCGCAATTCTGCGCACCAACGGAAATCGCCTTTCCATCCAGACCATGCTTGACCTGGTTGATGTACAGACAGGGCGGAAAGACCGCCACATCGACACCCGTGGGAAGAGCCAGTTGCCGCAGGCCTTTGATCAGCTCCGTTACGCTGGAGCGGGTACCGTGCATTTTCCAATTACCGGCCACCAAGGGTCGACGCATGCTGTACCTCGCTGAGCAAAGTGGGCGCAGATGTTACTCGACAGTTTTAGAACTGACAAGAGAAATCAAGCACATACCTCTGTTACTACTTTTGCCAGATGCTCGGCGTGCGCGCGAACCCGACCTTCCTCGTCGCCTTCGACCATCACCCGCACCAGCGGCTCAGTACCGGATTTGCGCAGCAGAACGCGACCACGCCCCGCCATTTCTTCCGTCACCTTGGCGCAAGCCTCTTTCACCGCCGGATGCTCGAGCGGATCAACGCCACCTCCTGCGAAACGGACATTGATCAGCACCTGCGGGCACTTGCGAATGCCCATACGCGCCTCCGCAAGTGTCTGCCCGCGCTGCTTGAGCGCCATCAGCACTTGCAGCGCGGCGATGATCGCATCACCGGTAGTCGTATGCTGACCGCAGACCACATGCCCGGAATTTTCACCGCCAAGCTGCCAGTTACGTGCCTGGAGTTCAGCCATCACATAGCGGTCGCCAACCTTCGCACGAGCAAACGGGATGTGCAGATCCTGCAGCGCCAGCTCGAGCCCGAGGTTGCTCATCAGCGTTCCAACGACGCCGCCATGCAGCTTGCCCCGGTCGAGCATGTCCCGCGCAATCAGGAAAAGAATTTCATCGCCATCGACCACTGCACCGGTATGGTCGACCATCATGACCCGATCACCATCGCCATCGAACGCAATGCCGATGTCCGCATGCTCGGCGAGCACAGCCGCCTGCAACGGTTCGATGTGCGTCGAGCCGCAGTTGTCGTTGATATTCAGCCCATTCGGCTGCACGCCCAACACCGACACCTCGGCGCCAAGCTCACGGAAGACACTCGGCGCAACCTTGTAGGTAGCACCGTGGGCGCAATCCAGCACGACGCGCAGGCCCGCAAAATCGGTGTTCGATGGAACGCTGCTCTTGCAGAACTCGATGTAACGCCCCGCGGCATCGTTGATGCGCGAGACCTTGCCCAACCGGGAGGACTCGACCACCGTCATCGGCGTATCGATCAGTTCCTCGATGATCAGCTCGACCTCGTCAGGCAGCTTGGTGCCCTGGCCGGAAAAGAACTTGATGCCGTTGTCGTCATGCGGATTGTGCGATGCACTGATGACGATGCCCGCCTCGGCATGGAACGTCCGCGTCAGATAGGCGATCCCAGGAGTGGGCATGGGACCGAGCAGCATTACGTCGGCGCCCGCAGAGGAAAGACCAGCCTCAAGGGCAGACTCGAACATGTAGCCGGAAATCCGCGTGTCCTTGCCAACCAGAACACGGCACTTGCCCTGCTGACGGAACGCCATACCCACCGCCCAACCAAGCTTGAGCACGAAATCGGGAGTGATCGGTGGCGTGCCGACCCGGCCACGAATACCGTCGGTACCGAAGTATTTCCTGCTCATGCGGAGCTCCCCTCTTCTACTGCGCTTTCCACTGCGTGGATCATTCGAACGACATCCACAGTCTCGGCAACATCGTGGACCCGGATAATACTGGCACCCTTGGACACCGCCAACGCAGCGAGCGCCAGGCTACCGAATAGACGCCCGTCGACTTCTCGCCCCAGAGCACGTCCGACCATGCTCTTGCGAGACACCCCCACCAGCATGGGGAGCCCCAAGTCCAGCAACTGCTCCATCCGACGGAAAAGGCTCAGATTATGCACTTGCGTCTTGGCGAACCCGAAGCCAGGGTCGATGACGATTTTCTCGCGCGCGATACCCACCGACTGGCAGACTGCGATTCGCTCCTCCAGGAATCCTCGGACTTCCTGGAGGATGTCCGGATAGCGAGGATCGTCCTGCATGTTTCCCGGCTCTCCGCGCATATGCATCAGGCAGACCGGCAACCCCGTATCCAGCGCAGCATCCAGCGCACCGTCGCGCTGGAGCGAACGAACATCGTTGATCAAACCGGCGCCCAGACGAGCCGTCTCGCGCATGACTGCCGGTGTCGAGGTGTCAACGGAAATCACCACATTCAGCTCGCGGGCGATGGCTTCGACCACCGGAGCAACCCGTTCGAGCTCCTCGGTAGGCGACACGGCACGCGCTCCCGGACGAGTAGACTCGCCACCGACATCGATCAGCGTAGCACCCGCCTCGGCCATCTTTACGGCATGACGGAGCGCTGCATCCTGGCGACTGAAGCGTCCACCGTCGGAAAACGAATCGGGAGTGACATTGAGAATGCCCATGACGTGCGGGCGACTTAAATCAAGAACCCGGTTGCCGCACGGCAACCGGGTCTGGTGTAACAACGAACTCATTCAGTGCTCTCAGTGTTCGCCGGCAGGACCGCCAATCGGGTTTTCCTGACGGCCACCGTCATCGCGCGCCGATGGCGCCGAACCGGATGATCCAGAGTTGCCACCCTGCCAGTCACGAGGCTCGCGCGGGATGCGGCCAGCCATGATGTCATCGATCTGATCGGCATCGATGGTTTCATACTTCATCAGGGCATCGGCCATCATGTCGAGCTTGTCGCGGTTCTCTTCCAGCAGACGCTTGGCGGTGCCATAGCAGTCGTCGATGATGCGGCGCACTTCCTGGTCGATCATCTTGGCAGTCTCGCCAGAAACATTGGAGTGCTGGCTGCCGGCGCTACGACCGAGGAATACCTCACCTTCTTCCTCGGCATACATCAGCGGACCTAGCTTCTCCGACAACCCCCATTTGGTCACCATGTTCCGAGCCAGTTGAGTGGCACGCATGATGTCGTTGGAAGCCCCGGTGGTAACGCCCTCGAAGCCTAGCGTCATCTCTTCGGCGATCCGGCCGCCGAACAGCGAGCAAATCTGGCTTTCCAACGCACGCTTGGACAGGCTGTAGCGATCCTCCTCCGGCAGGAACATGGTCACACCCAAGGCGCGACCGCGCGGAATGATGGAAACCTTGTAGACCGGGTCGTGTTCCGGAACCAGGCGGCCAACGATGGCGTGGCCTGCTTCGTGGAACGCGGTGTTCTTCTTCTCCTTTTCGGACATGACCATGGTCTTGCGCTCGGCGCCCATCATGATCTTGTCCTTGGCCAGCTCGAACTCGCGCATGTCAACGATGCGCTTGTTGGAGCGAGCGGCGAACAGCGAGGCTTCGTTGACCAGGTTGGCCAGGTCGGCACCGGAGAAGCCCGGAGTACCGCGCGCGATCACGGCAGGATCGACGTTGTCGCCCAACGGCACCTTACGCATATGTACTTTCAGAATCTGTTCGCGACCGCGAATATCCGGCAGCCCGACCACCACCTGGCGGTCAAAGCGGCCCGGACGCAACAGCGCAGGGTCGAGCACATCCGGACGGTTGGTCGCGGCGATGACGATGATGCCGTCATTCATCTCGAAGCCATCCATCTCTACCAGCAACTGGTTGAGAGTCTGCTCACGCTCGTCGTGACCGCCACCCAGGCCGGCACCACGGTGGCGGCCGACGGCGTCGATCTCGTCGATGAAAATGATGCAAGGCGCGTGTTTCTTGGCTTGATCGAACATATCGCGGACACGGGAAGCACCCACGCCAACGAACATTTCCACGAAGTCGGAGCCGGAAATGGTGAAGAACGGAACCTTGGCCTCGCCGGCGATAGCCTTGGCGAGCAGGGTCTTACCGGTACCGGGCGGGCCAACCATCAGCACACCGCGCGGAATGCGGCCACCCAGACGCTGGAATTTGCCAGGATCGCGGAGGAACTCGACGAGTTCGCTGACTTCTTCCTTGGCCTCGTCGCAACCTGCGACATCAGCGAAGGTGGTCTTCACCTGATCTTCGGACAGCAGGCGTGCCTTGCTCTTGCCGAAGCTCATCGGGCCGCCACGGCCGCCACCGCCACCCTGCATCTGACGCATGAAGAACATGAAGACGGCAATGATCACGAGGATCGGGAAGCTCGCCACCAGCAGTTGAGTCCAGATGCTCTGCTGCTCGGGCTGCTTGCCTTCGACAACGACGTTGTTGTTTACCAGATCGCCTATCAGGCCATTGTCCTGGATCGCAGGGCGAATGGTCTTGAAGGTATCGCCATCCTGACGCTTGCCGGTGATCACGTAGCCGTCGACGGTCACCCGCTCGACCTTGCCTTCCTTCACCTGCTGGATGAAGTCCGAGTAGTTGAGCGTCTGCGGCTCACTCGGGCTGGAGAAGTTGTTCATCACGGTGACCAACACCGCCGCGATGATCAACCACAGGATCAGGTTCTTTGCCATGTCGTTCAATTGACTACCCTCTGAAGCCGGCTCCGCCCTGGAAACCGCTTCACACGACGGCCAGACTCCTTCCGGCCAAAATTACTACACAACCCCCGCCCCAGGCAGGCGTCGTCTGTAACCCTTTATGAACCCCGGCCGACGCCGGCACAAGCAAAAGCTGCGGGCCGTAGACCATGAAACGGCCCAATCATTCCAGTTTAGGCGCCGCGGAAGCCTCGTGCGAGCAGATACTGCTCCCGCGAACGATCGCGGGACGACAACGGCTTGCGCATCTGCACCTTCTCGAAGCTCTCGCGCACCTGCTTGTGGTAAGCGTCGAAACCCTCGCCCTGGAATATCTTGATCAGGAAATCGCCGCCCGGACGCAGCACACGGGTGCACAGGTCCAGAGCCAGCTCACAGAGGAACATCGCACGAGGCATGTCCACGGCGGGCAGTCCACTCATATTGGGGGCCATATCGGAAATCACAAGGTCTACCGGATTTTCTCCGATGGCCTCGAGCAATTTGGCGAACACCTCGTCCTCGGTGAAGTCGCCTTGAATGAAGGTGACGTCCGGGATGCTGTCCATCGGCAGGATGTCCGACGCGATCAACGTGCCTTTGTCGCCAATGACGCGACTAGTGACCTGCGACCATCCACCTGGAGCGGCACCGAGGTCAACCACGGTCATTCCCGGGCGCAGGATGCGATCCTTCTCCTGGATTTCCAGCAGCTTGTAGCTCGCACGCGAGCGATATCCATCGCGCTGTGCCATCTTCACGTACGGATCGTCGAAATGTTCTTTCAGCCAGCGATGGCTAGTCTTGGAACGGGCCACGTATTACCTCGTCTGAGCGGCATCCCGGTACAACCGAAACTCGGGTAGAATATCCGCCTTTTTTCCCCAGGGGTCAGATTATGGCGCTCTCTCAGGAGCAGAAAAAGCAGTTCAAATCTATCGGGCATCACCTGAAACCCGTATTGACCGTCGCTGAAAACGGTCTATCGGAAGGTGTGATGGCCGAGCTTGAGCGTGCGCTCAACGATCATGAACTGATCAAGGTGCAATTCCGCATCGTCGAACGCGATGACCGTCGCGCATTGATCGACGAACTCTGCCAGAACGGCAGCTGCGAACTGGTTCAAGTCATCGGCAAGATGGCGCTGATCTATCGTCGCAATCCCAAGCCGAACAAAAACCTCTCGAACATCAGCCGCTACAGCGGCCTCTGACAGTCAAGACCGGCAGCGCGGAGCCAGCAAGGCTCCGCCGTCTCAAAACCGGGCTTCCCGCCCCGGCGCCGGCTGCAGCACCAGCAGCAACCCGCACAACGCCAGCACCAGGTAGTTGAACAGCAGCCAGCGCTGGGCATCGGGTGCGGCGTGATTGACCGCGAAGTACACAGCCACCATCACTATCACGGTGAACAGCAGTTGCCCCCGCTGATCGCGCCAGAACCCTGCCAACCCACGCACTTCCCAGAGCACAAGTGCCTGCAGTAGCGCGCAAAACCCAGCAAAGCCCACCAGCAACGGCTGCAATACCGCCCTGACGCTTTCAACCAGCAATGGCGCAAGCCCGGCCTTGTCCAGCGACGGCAACACCACAAACTGAAGCAGCCAGAGGCCACCGACCCAGAAAGTCTGGGCCAGCAGCCAACTGGCGGTACCTGCGCGAAGCGAGGGTCTATCAGGCGTGGCGGACTTCAACGATCTCGTACTCGACATCGCCACCCGGAGTCTTCACCAGCACGGCATCGCCTTCGGTCTTGCCGATGAGCGCACGGGCGATCGGGGAGTTGACGGAGATCTTGCCCGCCTTGATGTCCGCCTCGTCGTCGCCGACGATCTGGTAGGTCACGGTCTCGTCCGTCTCGACGTTGGCGATATCCACGGTAGTACCGAAGATCACCTTGCCGCTGTGCGGAATGGTGGTGACATCGATGATCTGCGCGTTCGACAGCTTGGCTTCGATGTCGCGGATGCGAGCCTCGGACATACCTTGCTGCTCACGCGCGGCGTGGTATTCGGCGTTTTCCTTCAGGTCGCCCAGCTCACGCGCCTCGGCGATGGCCTGGGTAATCTGCGGGCGCAGAACGGTCTTCAGGTATTTCAGTTCTTCTTCCAGGGCGCGAGCGCCCTGGACGGTCATTGGGAATTTGCTCATGCGTTGATTCCTGCATGGAGATCCTGCAGACGGCGAACGGTCTTCTCGGGACCGAACTTGAGCGCCTCACAGATCGCCTGCCCCGCCGCGATGGTGGTGGTGCAGTAGATCTTGTGCTGCAGGGCGTTGCGACGGATGGAGTACGAGTCAGCGATGGACTGGCGCCCTTCGGTGGTGTTGATGATCAGGGTGACTTCGTCGTTCTTGATCATGTCGACCACGTGGGGACGGCCTTCGGTCACCTTGTTCACGCGACGCACCGGCAAACCGGCAGCCTCGATAACCTTGGCAGTACCAGCGGTGGCGACTACCTCGAAGCCCAGCGCAACCAGATCGCGGGCGACCTGAACGGCTTGGGGCTTGTCGTCCTCGCGGACGCTGATGAAGGCGCAACCGGCGTTCGGCAGGATTTCGCTTGCACCCAACTGGGCCTTGGCGAATGCCTCACCGAAGCTGTCGCCGACACCCATCACCTCGCCAGTGGATTTCATCTCTGGGCCGAGGATCGGGTCGACGCCCGGGAACTTGGCGAACGGGAACACCGCTTCCTTGACGCTATAGTACGGCGGGATCACCTCCTGGGTGAAGCCGACTTCGGCCAGGGACTTGCCGGCCATGACGCGGGCAGCAACCTTGGCGAGGGACTCGCCGATGCACTTGGAGACGAACGGCACGGTACGGGACGCACGCGGGTTCACCTCGATCACATAGATGTCCTCGCCCTGCACAGCCATCTGCACGTTCATCAGCCCGACCACACCGAGCTCCAGGGCCATCTTCTTGACCTGTTCGCGAATCTCATCCTGGATGCGCTGCGGCAGCGAGTAGGGCGGCAGCGAGCAGGCGGAGTCACCGGAGTGCACGCCGGCCTGTTCGATGTGCTGCATGATCGCGCCGATCACCACGGTCTCGCCGTCGCAAACCGCATCGATGTCGACTTCGATGGCGCAGTTCAGGAAGCGATCCAGCAGCACCGGGCTGTCGTTGGAGACCTTCACGGCTTCGCGCATATAGCGCTTGAGCTCTTCTTCCTGGTAGACGATTTCCATCGCCCGGCCGCCCAGTACGTAGGACGGGCGCACCACCATCGGATAGCCGATGCTCTTCGACAGCTCCAGCGCCTGGTCTTCGCTGCGCGCGGTGGCGTTGGCCGGCTGGCGCAGATTCAGGCGCTGGACCATCTGCTGGAAGCGCTCGCGGTCTTCGGCGCGATCGATAGCGTCCGGGCTGGTGCCGATGATCGGCACACCGGCTTCTTCCAGGGCACGGCAGAGTTTCAGCGGGGTCTGGCCGCCGTACTGCACGATCACGCCCTTGGGCTGCTCGACGCGAACGATTTCCAGCACGTCTTCCAGGGTCACCGGCTCGAAGTACAGGCGATCGGACGTGTCGTAGTCGGTGGAGACGGTCTCCGGGTTGCAGTTGACCATGATGGTCTCGTAACCGTCTTCACGCATGGCCAGCGCGGCGTGTACGCAGCAGTAGTCGAACTCGATGCCCTGGCCGATGCGGTTCGGACCGCCGCCCAGAATCATGATTTTGTCGCGAGTCGACGGATTGGCTTCGCACTCTTCCTCATAGGTCGAGTACATATAGGCGGTGTCGGTGGCGAATTCGGCGGCGCAGGTATCCACGCGCTTGTATACCGGCAGCACCTTGAGCTTCTGGCGGTGGCTGCGCAGATTCTTCTCGGTCACACCCAGCAGAGTGGCCAGGCGCGCGTCGGAGAAGCCTTTGCGCTTGAGCTTGTACATCAGGTCGCGGTCGATGGCGGACAGACCCAGGGTCTTCACGCGCTCCTC
Source organism: Pseudomonas triclosanedens (assembly GCF_026686735.1). NCBI lineage: Bacteria > Pseudomonadati > Pseudomonadota > Gammaproteobacteria > Pseudomonadales > Pseudomonadaceae > Pseudomonas > Pseudomonas triclosanedens. The sequence goes on from NZ_CP113432.1 coordinate 5,239,959, forward strand.
GTCCTTGACCAGATCCTCGATCTGCACCAGGAACCACTCGTCGATACGGGTCAGATCGAAGACTTCAGCGATGCTCTTACCGGCGCGGAATGCGTCGGCGACGTACCAGATGCGGTCGGCATTGGGCACGGTCAGCTCGCGCTTGAGGATGCTCTCGGCTTCGGCGTTGTTCAGGTCCAGCTTCGGATCGAAGCCGGTGGCGCCTACTTCCAGGCCGCGCAGGGCTTTCTGCACGGACTCCTGGAAGGTACGGCCGATGGCCATGACTTCGCCCACGGACTTCATCTGGGTGGTCAGGCGGGCGTCTGCTTTCGGGAATTTCTCGAAGGCGAAACGCGGGATCTTGGTGACGACATAGTCGATCGCCGGCTCGAAGGACGCTGGAGTGCGACCGCCGGTGATGTCGTTCTGCAGTTCGTCCAGGGTGTAACCGACAGCCAGCTTGGCGGCAATTTTGGCGATCGGGAAGCCGGTTGCCTTGGAAGCCAGCGCCGAGGAACGCGATACGCGCGGGTTCATCTCGATCACGACCATGCGGCCAGTGTTCGGGCAGATGCCGAACTGCACGTTCGAACCACCGGTTTCCACACCGATTTCGCGCAGCACCGCCAGGGAGGCGTTGCGCATGATCTGGTATTCCTTGTCGGTCAGGGTCTGTGCCGGAGCGACGGTGATCGAGTCACCGGTGTGCACGCCCATCGGGTCGAAGTTCTCGATGGAGCAGACGATGATGCAGTTGTCCTTCTTGTCGCGGACCACCTCCATCTCGTATTCCTTCCAGCCGATCAGCGATTCGTCGATCAGCAGCTCATTGGTCGGCGACAGGTCCAGACCACGGGCACAGATTTCTTCGAATTCTTCGCGGTTGTAAGCGATGCCACCGCCGGTGCCGCCCATGGTGAAGGACGGACGGATGATGCAGGGGAAGCCGACCTTCTCCAGCACGCCGTAGGCTTCTTCCATGCTGTGGGCGATGCCCGAGCGCGGGCAGGCCAGGCCGATGTCGCGCATAGCCTTGTCGAAACGCGAGCGGTCTTCGGCCTTGTCGATGGTATCAGCGTTCGCGCCGATCATTTCCACGCCGAACTGCTCGAGCACACCGTGACGCTCCAGATCCAGGGCACAGTTCAGCGCGGTCTGGCCACCCATGGTCGGCAACAGCGCGTCAGGACGCTCCTTTTCGATAATCTTGGCGACGGTCTGCCACTTGATTGGCTCGATGTAGGTGGCATCGGCCATCGCCGGGTCGGTCATGATGGTGGCCGGGTTGGAGTTCACCAGGATGACGCGGAAGCCTTCTTCCTTCAGGGCCTTGCAGGCCTGCGCGCCGGAATAGTCGAACTCACAGGCCTGGCCGATGACGATCGGGCCGGCGCCGAGGATCAGGATGCTCTTGATGTCTGTACGCTTGGGCATGGGACTCTCGTTGCAGTATTCAGGAAAGGGTTGCGCTGGCCAGCTTCACGCCAAAGCCGACGAACAGGGCGCCGACGCCGCTCGAAGCGCCGGCAGCCAGCCGTTGCCGCCGACGGAACCAGGCCGCCAGACGCACACCGGAGAAAATCAGGAAACTCAGATACAGGGCGCTGATGATCTCAAGGATCGTACCCAGCACCAGGAACGACAGGCCGGGGTAGGCGTATCCCGGGTCGACGAACTGGATGAAGAAGGAAATGAAGAAGAGGATCGCCTTGGGATTGGACAGGCTCAGCAGCAGCGCCTTGCGGAACGGCTGGTTGACGTCCACTTCCTTGGCCGGAGCCGCGGCTTCCGTCAGTGGCTGGCGCAGTTTCTGCCAGCCGCCACGGAGCATGCCGATACCCAGGTAGAACAGGTAGGCGGCGCCGACGTACTTCAGCCCCAGGAACAGCATCGGCTCGGCCTTCAGGACCGAGGCGATGCCCAGCGCCGACAGGAACATCAGGATCGCATCGCCGAGGAACACCGCGCTCGCCGCCCGATAGCCCGAGGCCACGCCGCGCTGGGCGGCAGTGGCAAGGACGAACAGCGAGTTCGGCCCCGGCAGCAGGACGATGAACAACGTACCCAGGACGTAGGTCCAGAGGTCGGTGATTCCCAGGGTCGGCATCATCTTCTTCTACCTCTTCCGTCTAGTTCGGACTAGGCCGGACTCAGCGGCGCTCGGCCATCGCCGCGATGAAGCGGTCGAACAGCGGGGCCACGTCGTGCGGACCGGGGCTGGCTTCCGGGTGTCCCTGGAAGCTGAAGGCTACCTTGTCGGTGCGCTCGATGCCCTGCAGGGTGCCGTCGAACAGCGACTTGTGGGTTGCACGCAGGTTGGAGGGCATGCTCGCCTCGTCCACGGCAAAACCGTGGTTCTGGCTGGTGATCATCACCACACCCGAATCCAGGTCCTGTACCGGATGGTTGGCACCGTGGTGGCCGTGCCCCATCTTCAGGGTCTTGGCGCCGGACGCCAGGGCCAGCAACTGATGGCCAAGGCAGATGCCGAATACCGGAATCTCGGTATCCAGGAACTCCCGGATAGCCTGGATGGCGTAGTCGCACGGCTCGGGGTCGCCTGGGCCATTGGAGAGGAAGATGCCGTCAGGATTCAGCGCGAGCACTTCGCTGGCCGGGGTCTGCGCCGGTACGACGGTCAGGCGGCAACCGCGGGCAACCAACATGCGCAGGATATTCAGCTTCACGCCGAAGTCATAGGCGACTACGTGGTATGGCAGGTCCGCAGCGGCGATTTCCGGATGACTGTCGGTCTCCAGGCTCCACACGCTGGAACGCCACTCATAGCGCTCGGTGGAGGAAACGACTTTCGCCAGGTCCATGCCCTTCAGGCCAGGGAAAGCGCGCGCCAGTTCAAGGGCTTTTTCCTCGGTGGCGTCGTCGCCAGCCAGGATGCAGCCGTTCTGCGACCCCTTCTCGCGCAGGATGCGGGTCAGGCGGCGGGTGTCGATACCGGCGATGGCGACGGTACCGTTGGCTTTCAGGTAATCCGGCAGGGACTGCTTGTCGCGCCAACTGCTGGACAGCAGGGGCAGGTCGCGGATGATCAGGCCAGCGGCCCAGACCTTGTTCGACTCGGCGTCTTCCGGCGTGGTGCCGGTGTTGCCAATGTGCGGATAGGTCAGGGTGACGATCTGTTGGGCGTAGGAAGGATCGGTGAGGATTTCCTGGTAGCCGGTCATGGCGGTGTTGAACACCACCTCTCCGACGGTCTGGCCGTCGGCGCCGATGGCTTCACCGCGAAAAACGCTGCCGTCGGCAAGTGCAAGTATGGCTGGCTTAGTCAAGAAGACCTCCCGTAGTTCAAGCCTGGCTGGGCGTGCGCAGATTGTAAAAAAGCGGGATGACATCAGAAGAAGTCATCCCGCTTTTTATGTGATCATGCTGCGCTGCTTTTAGTGGACACACTAAAGCTGTAGTTTACAGAAAAGCGACATCATGGTCCACCTTTTGCACGACGTACGGCATAACCGCAAAGCGCATCGCGCGCTCAACGCAGCCCGAGCACGTCCTGCATGTCGTACAGGCCATTGGCCTGCCCTTCCAGCCATTGAGCTGCACGCACCGCACCACGGGCGAAGGTCATGCGGCTCGACGCCTTGTGGGTGATCTCGACGCGCTCTCCATCGGCGGCGAACAGCACAGTGTGATCGCCCACCACATCACCGGCGCGCACAGTAGCAAAGCCTATGGTTTCGCGCGGACGCGCGCCGGTCTGGCCTTCGCGACCGTATACGGCGACTTTCTCGAGATCGCGCCCCAGCGCATTGGCAACGACTTCGCCCATGCGCAGCGCGGTGCCGGAGGGAGCATCCACCTTGTGACGGTGGTGCGCCTCGAGGATTTCGATGTCCACATCGTCGCCCAGCACGCGTGCGGCAGTGTCGAGCAGCTTCAGACAGAGGTTAACGCCGACGCTGTAGTTGGCGGCGAAGACAATCGGAATATCCTTGGCGGCCTCGTTCAGCAGCCCCTTCTCCTCAGCCGTGAAACCGGTGGTGCCGATGATCATGCCCTTGCCCGCCTTGCGGCAGATTTCCAGATTCTTCAGGGTGACGGTGGGATGGGTAAAATCGATCAGCACGTCGAACTCATCCACCACCTTGGCCAGGTCGCCCGACAGCGGTACGCCGATTCGCCCCAGGCCGGCCAACTCACCCGCATCGGCACCGACCAGGGTGCTGTCCGGACGATCGATCGCCGCAGTCAGGCCGGCGCTGCCGCCGGTCTGCTGCACTGCCTCGATCAGGGTCTTGCCCATGCGCCCGGCGGCGCCCATTACGGCTATACGTCGCATATAAAACAGCTCCAAGCTAGAAAGCCCCAGGCCGCTCTAGCCACCCAGGGCCTTTGGTCATAGATCGTCGAAGAAGCGCTTCATGCCCTCGAACCAGCCACTGGCCTTGGGCGAATGGGAGGCGTTGCCCTGCAGCGTATTGCGAAACTCCTCGAGCAACTCGCGCTGACGCTTATCCAGGTTCACCGGCGTCTCAACCACCACGCGACACATCAGATCGCCGGCGCCACCGCCACGAACCGGCGCAACCCCCTTGCCGCGCAGGCGGAACAGCTTGCCGGTCTGGGTTCCCTCGGGGATCTTCAGCTTCACACGGCCATCGAGCGTCGGCACCTCCAGTTCACCGCCAAGCGCGGCATCGGCGAAGCTGATCGGCACTTCGCAGTACAGGTGCTTGCCATCGCGCTGGAAGATGTCGTGTTCGCGCACATTCACCACGACATACAGATCGCCCGCAGGACCGCCGTGGGCACCAGCCTCGCCTTCGCCGGTCAGGCGAATGCGATCACCGGTATCGACACCGGCCGGCACTTTCACCGACAGGGTCTTGTGCTCTTCCACGCGCCCCTGACCATGACAGGAGCCACACGGATCGGAAATCATCTTGCCGCTGCCGTGGCAGCGCGGGCAGGTCTGCTGAACCGAGAAGAAACCCTGCTGCATGCGCACCTGGCCGATACCGCCACAGGTGGTACAGGTCACCGGAGAGGTGCCGGGCTTGGCGCCACTGCCGTTGCAGGTCTTGCAGCCGACCAGCGTAGGCACGCGAATGGTAACGGTGGTACCGCGCACCGCGTCTTCCAGATCCAGGTCGAGCGTATAGCGCAGGTCAGCGCCACGCTGCGGGCCGCCACGGGAGCCGCCACGACCGCCACCACCGAAGAAATCGCTGAAGACGTCGCCGAAGATGTCAGAGAAGCTCGCCCCGCCGAAGCCCGCGCCACCGCCACCCATCTGCGGGTCGACGCCGGCATGGCCGTACTGATCGTAGGCCGCGCGCTTGCTGGCGTCGGAGAGGACCTCGTACGCCTCGTTAGCCTCCTTGAATTTGTCCTCGGCCTCCTTGTCGCCGGGATTGCGGTCCGGGTGGTACTTCATGGCCAGCCGGCGATAGGCCTTCTTCAGGTCCGCCTCACTGGCACCACGCTCGACACCCAGTACCTCGTAAAAATCACGTTTGGCCATAAATTATCTGCACCTTGAAAACCTCTCCCCCAGACACGCCAACGCGGGAGCAAGCCCCCGCGTGACGTTTCATGCGCACCGACACGCTGGTCGGTGCGCCGGAGCGGAAGCAAGCACGCGGCTTACTTGTTCTCCTTGACCTCTTCGAACTCGGCGTCAACGACATCGTCGCCTGCCTTGTCGTCAGCGGCCTCGCCCTGAGCGGCAGCACCAGGCTGCGGCTGTTCGGCGTACATCTTCTGAGCCAACGGGGTGGATGCCTGGGACAGCGCATTCATCTTGGCCTCGATCTCAGCCTTGTCGTCACCCTTCACGGCAACTTCCAGCTCACCCAACGCCTTCTCGATGGCTGCCTTCTCTTCAGCGGTAGCCTTGTCGCCGGCCTCGGTGATCATCTTGCGAGTCGCATGGACCAGCGCATCGCCCTGGTTGCGGGCAGCGGCCAATTCCTCGAACTTGCGATCCTCCTCGGCGTTGGCCTCGGCGTCGCGCACCATCTGCTGAATCTCATCCTCGGAAAGACCGGAGGAAGCCTTGATAACGATGGACTGCTGCTTGCCGGTAGCCTTGTCCTTAGCGCTGACGTGCAGGATGCCGTTGGCGTCGATGTCGAAGGTCACTTCGATCTGCGGCACACCGCGCGGAGCCGGCGGGATATCGGCCAGGTCGAACTTGCCCAGCGACTTGTTCTGACCGGCCTGCTTGCGCTCACCCTGCAGAACGTGAATGGTCACCGCGCCCTGGTTGTCATCGGCAGTGGAGAACACCTGCGACTTCTTGGTCGGAATGGTGGTGTTCTTGTCGATCAGCGCAGTCATCACGCCGCCGAGGGTTTCGATACCCAGGGTCAGCGGAGTAACGTCCAGCAGCAGCACGTCCTTCACATCACCGGCCAGGACGGCGCCCTGAATGGCAGCACCCATCGCTACGGCTTCGTCCGGGTTTACGTCCTTGCGTGCTTCCTTGCCGAAGAACTCGGCAACAGTCTTCTGCACCAGCGGCATGCGGGTCTGGCCGCCCACCAAGATCACTTCGTCGATCTTCGAGACGTCCAGGCCTGCATCTTTCAGCGCAACGCGGCACGGCTCGATGGTGCGGGCAACCAGGTCCTCCACCAGGGACTCCAGCTTGGCGCGGGACACCTTCACGTTAAGGTGTTTCGGGCCGCTGGCGTCAGCGGTGACATACGGCAGGTTGACATCGGTCTGCTGGGTCGAGGACAGCTCGATCTTGGCCTTCTCGGCAGCTTCCTTCAGGCGCTGCATGGCCAGCGGGTCGCCCTTGAGGTCCATGCCGGACTCTTTCTTGAACTCCTCGACGAGGTAGTCGATCAGGCGCAGGTCGAAGTCTTCGCCCCCCAGGAAGGTGTCACCGTTGGTGGCCAGCACTTCGAACTGGTGCTCGCCATCGACTTCCGCAATCTCGATCACGGAAACGTCGAAGGTACCGCCACCCAGGTCGTAGACGATGATGGTGTGGTCACCCTTGGCCTTGTCCAGGCCATAGGCCAGCGCAGCAGCGGTCGGCTCGTTGATGATCCGCTTGACGTCGAGGCCGGCGATGCGACCGGCATCCTTGGTAGCCTGGCGCTGGCTGTCGTTGAAGTAGGCCGGAACGGTAATGACCGCTTCGGTGACCGGCTCGCCCAGATAATCCTCGGCGGTCTTCTTCATCTTCTTCAGGACTTCGGCGGAAACCTGCGGCGGAGCCATTTTCTGGCCCTTGGCCTCGACCCATGCGTCGCCGTTGTCAGCCTTGACGATGCTGTAGGGCACCATCTTGATGTCTTTCTGTACGACGTCTTCTTCGAAGCGACGGCCGATCAGGCGCTTGACCGCGTACAGGGTGTTCTTCGGGTTGGTGACGGCCTGGCGCTTCGCCGGCTGGCCAACCAGGATTTCGCCGTCATTGGCATAGCCGATGATCGACGGGGTGGTACGAGCGCCTTCGGCGTTCTCGATGACCTTGACGTTACCATTCTCCAGGATGGACACACAGGAGTTGGTGGTCCCCAGGTCAATACCAATGATTTTGCCCATATTCACTCTCCAGAAATTAGATTCCGCGCTAACCCTGCTGCGGGTCTTCTGCTCGGTTGATTACCCAGATGGGGACCGGGTGGTGGATTTCAAGCCTTCTCGTCGATCGAGGGCGGAGTTTGTTCGGGTGCCTTGCTGACCACGACCATCGCCGGACGCAACAGGCGGCCATTGAGCAGATACCCCTTCTGGAACACCTTGACTACGCTGCCAGGCTCCAGGTGCACGCACTCCTCCATCGCCATCGCCTGGTGATGCTCGGGGTTGAACGGCTCGCCGTGCGGGTCGACCGGCTCCAGGTTGTAGCGCTTGAGGGTATCGTGGAACATCTTGAGGGTCAGCTCGATCCCTTCACGCATCGGCTTGATCGCCTCGTCGTCCGGGCTCGACATCTCCAGCGCGCGCTCGAGGGTATCGACAATCGGCAGCAGGTCGCCGGAGAACTTCTCCAGAGCGAACTTGTGTGCCTTCTCCACATCCTGCTCGGCACGGCGGCGGACGTTCTGCAATTCAGCGACAGCACGCAGGCTCTGATCCTTCGCCGCGGCAACCTGTTCTTCCAGCTCCAGCACGCGGGCGTTCAGGTCCTCGGCAGCGCCGGTATCCGGCTGCTCGTTGAACTGGGAATCCTGAGTCTGTTGTTCGTCAGACATGCCTCTCTCCTAAAAAGAAAATAAGCCTTTGAAAACAAAGCGAACCCCAAGGTCCGCGGCTCTGCCGTCTATATGGGGCGCGATTCGGCTTCTTCAAGGGCAGGAGAGAGAATTGCCAGCGGTAAAAAATACTGTATAAATAACCAGACAACTCTCTGGAGCCGCCACCCATGCTGGTTCACCTGTCCGTGCACAACTACGCCATCGTCGAGCACCTCGATCTCGAGCTCGCCGCCGGCATGACCGTGATCACCGGCGAAACCGGCGCCGGCAAGTCGATCATGCTCGACGCCCTCGGCCTGGCCCTGGGCGACCGCGCCGACAGCGGCGTGGTGCGCCCCGGCGCCGACAAGGCAGACATTCTCGCGAGCTTCGATGTCAGCGCCATTGCCGAAGCCCGCGACTGGCTCGCCGAACGCGACCTGGAACAGGACGGCCCCTGCATCCTGCGGCGAGTCATCACCGCCGAAGGCCGCTCCCGCGCCTACATCAACGGCACGCCCTGCCCATTGGGCGACCTCAAGCACCTGGGCGAGCTGCTCATCGACATCCATAGCCAGCACGAGCACCAGTCGTTGCTGAAGGCCGACACGCACCGCCGCCTGCTCGACGAATACGCAGGCAGCCAGGACCTGGCACGCCAGGTGCAACTGGCAGCGCAGCGCTGGAAGCAGACCCGCCAGGAACTGGATCGCCTGTCGCGCAGCGGCGACGAACAGCGCGCCCGCCACCAATTGCTCAGCTACCAACTGGAAGAACTGGAAAACCTCGGTTTGGGCGAGAATGAACTGGAGCAGCTCGAAGCCGAACACAAGACCCAGAGCAATGCCGGCAACCTGATCGCCGCCTGCCGCCAAGTGGTCGAGTTGTGCAGCGAGAGCGATGCCGGCAACGTCCTGTCCGCCCTCACCTCCAGCCTCAACCGGCTTACCGCCTTCCAGAGCCAGCCAGCCGCTCTGAACGAAGCCGTGAACCTGCTTTCAAGCGCACAGATCCAGGTGGAAGAAGCCATTGGCGAGCTGAATCGCTTCGTCGATCACTTCGACGCCGACCCCATGCGCCTGCAGCAGCTCGAAGAACGCATGGACGCGATCTACAGCCTGGCCCGCAAGCACCGGGTGCAGCCCCACGAACTGCAGGACCTGCAACAGCGCCTGCTGGACGAGCTCGAAGCGCTCAATGCAGACGACGAAGCCATTGAGAGGCTGGGCGATGAACTCGCCGCCTACTCCCGCCACTACCAGGAAAAGGCCGCGGAACTCAGCCAGATGCGCCAGTCAGCCGCCCCGCAACTTGCAAAGGCCGTGGAAGTCGAAATGCAGCGCCTGGGCATGCCGGGCGGGCGCTTCTCCATCGAACTGCGCAGCGTGCCGCAAGAAGAGCCGAACATGAACGGCCTGGAGCTGCTGGAGTTCCTGGTCAGCGCCAACCCGGGCCAACCGCTGAAAGGTCTGGCGAAGGTCGCCTCGGGCGGCGAGCTGTCCCGCATAAGCCTGGCGATCCAGGTAATCACCGCACAGACCTCGCGCACGCCCACCCTGGTATTCGACGAAGTGGACGTCGGCATCGGCGGCCCCACCGCCGAGGTGGTCGGCCAATTGCTGCGCCGCCTGGGCGAGCGCGGCCAGGTCCTTACCGTCACGCACCTGCCACAGGTCGCCGCACAGGGGCACCAGCATCTCTTTGTACACAAGGACCGCGGCAGCAGCGAGACCCGCACGGCGGTGGCCAACCTGAAGAAAGCCGAGCGCGTCGAAGAGATCGCGCGAATGCTGGGCGGGGTCGACCTGACCAAGGAGTCCCTGGCCCACGCGCGCAAGATGGTCGACTCGGCCGTGCAGGACTGATGCCTGCCACGGCATAGCCGGTAACGAAAACGGCGACCCCAGGGTCGCCGTTTTCATTGCTGCGTACGCTTATTTTTTCTTGCGCACGTACAGCACCAGATTGTGATCGACCAGCTCGAAGCCACGCTCCTTGACGATTTCCTTCTGGCGCTTCTCGATCTCGGAGTCCATGAACTCAATGACCTCGCCGGTATCGACGCAGACCATGTGATCGTGGTGGCCGCTGTCGGCCAGCTCGAACACCGCGTGGCCACCGTCGAAGTTGTGACGAACCACCAGGCCCGCGGCCTCGAACTGGGTCAGCACGCGATATACGGTTGCCAGGCCTACGTCCTCGCCAGCCTCCATCAGCGCTTTATAGACATCCTCCGCGCTCATGTGGCGCTGCTCGGCGGAATCGAGCATCTGGAGGATCTTGACGCGCGGCAGCGTGACCTTCAGTCCGGCTTTGCGCAGTTCGCTATTTTCAACCATGTGTGCTTTCTCGGCGCGGGATGCTTCGCAGCTTCCCTCAATGCAGGTATGATCGGGATTTCGTCGCTCAGCCAAGATAGTGGAAGTCACCCCCCGATGCAAAACGCTAAGCTCATGCTGACCAGTCTCGCTTTCGCGCTGGGACTTGCCGCACTCGCCGGTTGTTCTTTCCCGGGGGTTTACAAAATCGACATCCAGCAGGGCAACGTCGTAACGCAGGACATGATAGACCAGTTGAAGCCCGGAATGACCCGACGCCAAGTGCGGTTTATCATGGGCAACCCGCTGATCGTCGACACGTTCCACCCCAATCGCTGGGATTACCTGTACAGCATCCAGCCCGGCGGCGGTCAGCGCCAGCAGGAACGCATGAGCCTGTACTTCGGCGCAAACGACCAACTCATCGGCCTGAACGGCGACTTCATGCCCGGCGTCAGCCGCGACGAATCGATTCTCGGCAAGGAAGGCACTCCGGCCACCACGCCGTCGCAGCCGGCCCAGCAACAGCCCGAACAGCCCAAGGACGAACCGGCCAAGCCCGGCTCCGTGGAAGAACAGATCCAGCGCGAAGTGGATCAGGTGGAGACCGTGCCCGTTCCCACCCCCGAACCGCTCGACAAGAACCCGCAGTAAGCGGATTCAACAACGAAAAAAGCCCGGCCAACGCCGGGCTTTTTCGTTTTCCGCGTTCAGCCTCTCGCGGCCTTCGCTCGAGCGGCGCGCTGCTTGCGCACCTCCTTCGGATCGGCGATCAGTGGCCGGTAGATCTCCACCCGCTCCCCCTCTTCCAGCACACGCTCATCCGGCCTGGCCACAGCCTTGCCGAATATCCCCAACGGGCAACTCTGCACATCCAGGCCGGGAAAGTGCACGGCGATTCCGGACAACTGCACCGCCTCGCGCATCCTCGTACCGTAAGGCACGCTCAGGCGCAGCAGGCACTGGCGCTCCGGCAGCGCATACGCCACTTCGACAACAATACTGCGCGGCTCAACCATGCAGCTGCTTGGCGCGCTGGCAGAAAGCATCGACCATCGTGTTCGCCGCCTGGGTGAACAGCGGCCCCAGAGTCGCCTTGACCAGCGCCCCGGCGTAATCGAAGGTCAGGTCCAAGGATATCTTGCAGGCTTTGTCGCCCAGCGCCTTGAAGGTCCACACCCCGTGCAGCTGGGTAAACGGCCCCTCTTCGAGATTCATCTCGATGCTCTCGCCCGGCACCAACACGTTCCTGGTGGTGAAACGCTGGGTAATGCTGCCCTTGGCTACGGTCAGCTCGGCGAGCATCGACATTTCGCTCTCCTCAAGGACGGTTGCAGCCGAACACCAAGGCAGGAATTTCGGGTAGCCCGCGACATCGTTGACCAGATCGTACAGCGCCCTCGCCGGGTAGGGCAGCAGCGCGGAACGCTGGATATGCGTGCTCATAGACGTCTCGCTTCGTGTTGTGGGGCGCCTACCGGGCACCCTCTGATCAAAAAACAGCGCGCATTCTCCGAGATTAGCCACGCCCTCTCAAGCTTGCGCACCCGTCAAGCGATGCGCAGATAGCCGCGCGGCGAGCGACTCCCTATAATGCGCGGCCTATGGCTAAACAGAAGAAACACCCTTCGGGGACCATCGCGCAGAACAAGAAGGCTCTGCACGACTACTTCATCGAGCAACGCTTCGAGGCGGGAATCGCCCTGGCCGGCTGGGAAGTCAAAAGCCTGCGTGCCGGCAAGGCGCAGCTGGTGGACAGTTACGTGCTGCTCAAGGACGGAGAGGCCTGGCTGCTGGGCAGCCACATCACTCCGCTGACCACCGCCAGCACGCACGTCATCGCCGACCCAGTGCGCACCCGCAAGCTGCTGCTGCACAAGCGCGAGCTGGGCAAGCTGTTTGGCGCAGTCCAGCAGAAGGGCTATGCCTGCGTCGCGTTGTCGATGTACTGGAAGAAGCACCTGATCAAGTGCGAAATCGCACTGGCCAAGGGCAAGAAGGAGTACGACAAGCGCGATACTGCGAAGGAGCGCGACTCCAACCGCGAAATCCAGCGCGCCATTCGTCACGGCAAGGATGACTGAGCCTCGCGCGCCCGCCAATGCGAAGGCGCGCGCCGGCTATACGTCGATAGCCCCCTGACGCCGCTGTGCCCGCTGCAGGCGCAACTCCTTCGCTTGCACTTCGGCCAGCACTTCCTGCACGTAGTCGATGTGCCGCTGGGAAATTTCCCGCGCCGCTTCCGCCTCCCCGGCCGCGATAGCCTCGTAGAGGTCGCGGTGCTGACGCATCAGTTGCTCGCGAGTCTCGTCTCGTTGCGCATACATGCCGCCGATGTTGGTCACCACGTTGCGCTTGAGCAGGTCGAACAGCCCGCGAATGGTGTGCAGCAGCACGGCATTGTGGCTGGCCTCGGCGATGGCCAAATGAAAGGCCGCGTCCGCCGCACCCTCTTCCGCCCGGCTGACCTTGCCCTGGCGCTGGTAGCAATCCTGCAGCGTGTCGAATGCCTGCTTCAGGCGCTGGTGATCCACCTCGGTTGCCCGCAGCGCTGCGTAGTAGGCGCACGCCCCCTCCAGCGTATGGCGGAACTCCAGCAAATCGCGCTGCGCTTCAGGACTGCTCTCCAGCAAGTGCAGCAGTGGATCGCTGAACATCGAGCCCAGCCCCTCGCTGACATAGTTGCCGCCCCCCTGGCGACTGATCAGCAACCCTTTGGCCGCCAGCTTCTGGATCGCCTCACGCAGCGATGGCCGTGACACCCCGAACTGCTCGGACAGCACACGCTCGGCGGGCAGCCGCTCGCCGGCCTTGAGGGTGCCTTCCAGAATCATCGCCTCCAGGCGTTCGACGATGTCGTCCGACAGACGGCGCTGCTTGACCTGACCAAAACTCATCTTCACGGACTCCTTCGTCCAAACCCTCTGCGACGCTATCTGCACGTCACGCGCGGCAGCCTAACCATCCCCACCACCGACAACAAGCGCAGGCCCCCGACAGGAGACGCCATCGACAAAAGTTGCAGTGCTGCAAATTGACACGCCGACAGCAGGGCTTTTACCCTGAGCGCTCGGCATTGTAAATTGGTCTTACCAATCCATCAACGAGCCGATTGCACGACTACAACGCCGTGATCAGTCGACCGCCTGCCAGCGCGCCACAAGCGCAACGGAATCGCCCGACCGGCAACAAGGCCCTCCACCCAAAAACAATTAGGGAGCCAATCAGATGCAAACCTGGCAGCAGATCTACACCCCGCTCGGCAGCCTTGGCCTGTCGGCGCTGGTCGCAGTAGTACCGATCGTCTTCTTCTTCCTCGCCCTTGCCGTGTTCCGCCTAAAGGGCCACGTCGCAGGCAGCATCACTCTCGCCCTCTCTGTCGTCATCGCCATCGCCGCATTCGGCATGCCGGCCGACATGGCCATCGCCGCCGCCGGCTATGGCTTCGCCTACGGACTATGGCCGATCGCCTGGATCATCGTGGCAGCGGTGTTCCTCTACAAACTCACAGTCAAGAGCGGCCAGTTCGAGGTGATCCGCAGCTCGGTACTGTCGATCACCGGCGACCAGCGCCTGCAAGTCCTGCTGATCGGCTTCTCCTTCGGCGCCTTCCTTGAAGGTGCCGCCGGCTTCGGCGCTCCGGTGGCCATCACCGCGGCACTGCTGGTCGGCCTGGGCTTCAACCCGCTGTATGCCGCCGGCCTGTGCCTGATCGCCAATACCGCACCGGTAGCCTTCGGCGCCCTCGGCATCCCGATCATAGTGGCGGGCCAGGTCACCGGAATCGACGCATTCAAGATCGGCGCAATGACCGGCCGCCAACTGCCGTTCCTGTCGATTCTCGTGCCGTTCTGGCTGGTGTTCATGATGGATGGCCTCAAAGGCGTGAAGGAAACCTGGCCGGCCGCGCTGGTTGCCGGAGGCAGCTTCGCCATTACCCAGTACTTCACCTCCAACTTCATCGGCCCGGAACTGCCCGACATCACCTCCGCCCTGGTCAGCCTGATTTCCCTGACCCTGTTCCTGAAAGTCTGGCAGCCGGCCGGCGAGCGTGAAGTGGTCGCCACCGCTGGCGGCGCTGCCGTCCTGGGCGGTAACGGCCCGCGCAGCGCCGAACCCACCCCCTACAGTTTCGGAGAAATCCTCAAGGCCTGGTCGCCCTTCCTGGTGCTGACCGTACTGGTCACCATCTGGACCCTGAAACCGTTCAAGGCCATGTTTGCGCCGGGCGGCGCACTGTATAACCTGGTGTTCAACTTCCCGATTCCGCACCTCGACCAACTGATAGTGAAGACCGCCCCGATCGTCGCCAACCCGACGCCTATCGCCGCCGTGTTCAAGCTGGATCCGGTATCGGCCACCGGCACCGCGATCTTCCTTTCCGCCGTACTGTCGATGTTCATTCTGCGCATTGGCGCGAAAACTGGTCTTACCACTTTCAAAGAAACCCTGATCGAACTCAAATGGCCGATCCTTTCCATCGGCATGGTCCTGGCCTTCGCCTTCGTCACCAACTACTCGGGCATGTCCACCACCCTGGCGCTTGTCCTGGCCGGCACCGGCGCGGCGTTCCCGTTCTTCTCGCCGTTCCTCGGCTGGCTGGGCGTGTTCCTGACCGGTTCGGATACCTCATCCAACGCCCTGTTCAGCTCGCTGCAGTCCACCACCGCACACCAGATCGGGGTCAACGACACCCTGCTGGTGGCCGCCAACACCAGCGGTGGCGTGACCGGCAAGATGATCTCGCCGCAATCCATCGCCGTGGCGTGCGCTGCTACCGGCATGGTCGGCAAGGAGTCCGACCTGTTCCGCTTCACCCTCAAGCACAGTCTGATGTTCGCAGCCATGGTGGGTCTGATCACTCTGGCGCAGGCGTACATTTTCACCGGCATGCTCGTGCACTGACCGTGACTTGATCGGCTGCGCGTCGGCGATGCTGCGTGAAAATGGCCTCGGGAAGCCGCTTGCGCCTGGTGCATTGCGGTGCCGCCCGAAGGGAGAGCGGAGAGAGTACAACTCACTTGCAGGCTTCTCCCTCGGCCAGTTTCACCCGGTCTCGCTGACGCTCGTTCGATCCAACTCTTTTCAATAACGGAAGAGCCCCATGATCATCTCTGCCTCTACCGACTACCGCGCCGCAGCCCAACGCAAGCTGCCACCGTTCCTCTTCCACTACGCCGACGGCGGCGCCTACGCCGAGCGCACGCTGCGCAACAACGTCGACGACCTGGCGGGCATCGCCCTGCGCCAGCGTGTACTGAAGAACATGTCCGAGCTGAGCCTCCAGACGAAGCTGTTCGACGAAACGCTGAGCATACCCGTCGCCCTGGCTCCGGTCGGCCTCACCGGCATGTACGCCCGGCGCGGAGAGGTACAGGCGGCCCGCGCAGCGGCGGCCAAGGGCATCCCGTTCACTATGTCCACAGTGTCTGTCTGCCCGATCGAGGAAGTCGCCCCGGCGATCGACCGCCCCATGTGGTTCCAGCTCTATGTGCTGAAGGACCGCGGCTTCATGCGCAACGCCCTGGAGCGCGCCAAGGCCGCGGGCGTCACGACACTGGTATTCACCGTCGACATGCCGGTGCCCGGTGCGCGCTATCGTGACGCCCACTCCGGCATGAGCGGCCCGAACGCACCGTTGCGCCGCGTCTGGCAAGCCATGACGCATCCGCAATGGGCGCTGGATGTCGGCCTGCTCGGCAAGCCGCACGACCTCGGCAACATCTCCAAGTACCGTGGCAACCCCACCGGCCTGGCCGACTACATCGGCTGGCTGGGCGCCAACTTCGACCCATCGATTTCCTGGAAGGACCTGGAGTGGATCCGCGAGTTCTGGGATGGCCCGATGGTCATCAAGGGTATCCTCGACCCCGAGGACGCGAAGGATGCCGTGAAATTCGGCGCCGACGGCATCGTCGTCTCCAATCACGGTGGCCGCCAGCTCGACGGCGTACTCTCCAGTGCGCGCGCTCTGCCGGCGATTGCCGACGCGGTGAAGGGCGATCTGAAGATCCTCGCCGACTCCGGCATCCGCAACGGCCTGGACGTAGTCCGCATGATCGCCCTCGGCGCGGATACCGTGCTCATCGGCCGCGCCTTCCTCTACGCCCTGGCCACCCACGGCGAGGACGGCGTGAAGAACCTGCTGGACCTGTTCGACAAGGAAATGCGCGTGGCAATGGTACTCACCGGCGCCAAGACCATCGGCGAGATCACCAGGGATTCGCTGGTGCGCGAACTGGGCGCCTGAACGACGCCCCCACGAAACACAGCCTGATTGACCGGGGTACGCGGCGCGCCAGATGCCACGGCCCCGCGAGGAGATTGCATGAGCCTGCCCGCCGCGTTCCTCGACACGGTAGAACACCTCATCCCGCGCGAGCGCCGTTTCGACGACCCGCTCTCGACCCTGGCCTTCGGCACCGACGCCAGTTTCTACCGGCTGATCCCCAAGCTGGTGATCCGGGTGGAAAGCGAGGACGAAGTCGCCACCCTGCTCAAGGCGGCGCACGCCCAACAGGTCGCAGTGACCTTCCGGGCCGCCGGCACCAGCCTTTCCGGCCAGGCCGTGAGCGACTCGGTACTACTGGTGCTGGGGGACAACTGGAATGGCCGGGACATTCGCGACGGGGGCACGCAGATCCGTCTTCAGCCCGGTGTCATCGGCTCCCAGGCCAACGCCTGGCTTGCGCCCTTCGGACGCAAGATCGGTCCCGACCCGGCCTCGATCAACGCCTGCAAGATCGGCGGCATCGTCGCCAACAACGCCAGCGGCATGTGCTGCGGTACGGCGCAGAACAGCTACCACACCCTGGCCGGCATGCGCCTGCTGCTGGCCGACGGCACCCTGCTCGACAGCGAGCTGCCGGCAAGCGTCGCAGCCTTCCGCGCAAGTCACGGTGCCCTGCTCGACCAGCTCGCCGAACTGGGCCGGCAGACTCGCGCCAACACCGAGCTGGCCGCGAAGATCCGCCACAAGTACCGCCTCAAGAACACCACCGGCCTGTCGCTGAACGCACTGATCGACTACGACGAACCGCTGGACATCCTCACCCACCTGATGGTCGGCTCCGAAGGTACCCTCGGCTTCATCAGCGCGGTAACCTACGACACCGTGCCGGACCACCCGCACAAGGCCAGCGCGCTGATCGTCTTCCCCGACGTGGAGACCTGTTGCAACGCAGTGACCGTGCTCAAGCAGCAGCCGGTATCCGCCGTCGAGCTGCTGGATCGCCGCAGCTTGCGCTCGGTGGAAAACATGCAGGGCATGCCCGAGTGGGTGAAGAGCCTGTCCGCTGGCGCCTGCGCATTGCTCATCGAGTCCCGCGCGGCCACCCAGTCGCTGCTGCATGAGCAACTCGCGCAGATCAGCGCCTCCATCGCCGACTATCCGGTGGAGAAACAGGTCGACTTCAGCGAAGACCCGCTGGTCTACAACCAGCTCTGGCGCATCCGCAAGGACACCTTCCCGGCGGTCGGTGCGGTGCGCGAGACCGGCACCACGGTGATCATCGAGGACGTCACCTTCCCCGTAGAGCAGTTGGCGGAGGGCGTGAACCGCCTGATCGAACTGTTCGACAGGCACGGTTACGACGAGGCCATCCTGTTCGGCCACGCGCTGGAAGGCAACCTGCACTTCGTCTTCACCCAGGGCTTCGAGTCACCGGAGCAGATCGCCCGCTACTCGGCCTTCATGGACGACGTCGCCCACCTGGTCGCCGTGGAATACGGCGGCTCGCTCAAGGCCGAGCACGGCACCGGGCGCAACATGGCCCCCTTCGTCGAGCTGGAGTGGGGCCGCGACGCCTACCAACTGATGTGGCAACTCAAGCGCCTGCTCGACCCCAGCGGAATCCTCAACCCCGGCGTGGTGCTCACCGACGACCCGCAACTGCACCTGAAGAACCTCAAGCCGCTGCCCGCCGCCGACGAGATCGTCGACAAGTGCATCGAATGCGGTTTCTGCGAGCCGGTCTGCCCGTCCAGGGGGCTGACCCTCAGCCCGCGCCAGCGCATCGTCATGTGGCGCGACATCCAGGCCAGGCGCCGTACCGGCATCGACACCACCGAGCTCGAACGCGGCTACCAGTACCAGGGCATCGACACCTGCGCCGCCACCGGCCTGTGTGCCCAGCGCTGCCCAGTGAACATCAACACCGGCGAACTGATCAGGAAATTGCGCGGCGAAGACGCGCATCACGCCGCTACCGCCACCTGGCTGGCACGAAACTTCGCCACCGCGATGAAGGGCGCGCGCCTCATGCTGCACGCCGCCAATGGCGCGCGTACGCTGCTCGGCGCGCCGCGCCTGGCGAGAGTCAGCGCTTCCATCAGCCATGCGAGCAAGGGCCGCGTCCCTCAATGGACACCCGCCATGCCGCAACCGGTGCGCCTGTCGGCACCGCCGCGCACGCTCGACGACAGCCGCCCGCGCGTGGTCTACCTGACAGCCTGCGTATCCCGGGCGATGGGCCCCGCGGCCGCCGACGAGGAGCAGGTACCGCTGATCGACAAGACCCGTCAACTGCTGGAGAAAGCCGGCTATCAGGTGGTCTTCCCGGACAACGCCGACAACCTCTGCTGCGGTCAGCCCTTCGCCTCCAAGGGCTACAAGGCACAGGCCGACTCCAAGCGCGACGAGCTGCTCGCCGAACTGCTGCGCGCAAGCCGTGGCGGGCTCGACCCGATCTACTGCGACACCAGCCCGTGCACCCTGCGCCTGGTACAGGAACTGGCGGACACCCGGCTGAAGATTTACGACCCGGTGAAGTTCATCCGCACCCATCTGGTCGAGCGCCTGGAATTCCAGCCGCAGGACAAACCGGTGGCCGTACACGTCACCTGCAGTACTCAGCACCTGGGCGAAAGCCAGGCGCTGATCGATCTGGTCAAACGCTGCACCCGCGAGGTGGTGGTCCCCGAAGGCATCCACTGCTGCGGTTTCGCCGGCGACAAGGGCTTCACCACACCGGAACTCAACGCCCATTCGCTGCGCACACTCAAGGATGCAGTGCAGTACTGCGAGGAAGGCGTATCTACCAGCCGCACCTGCGAGATCGGCCTGTCCGCACACGGCGGCATCGACTATCGCGGCGTGGTCTACCTGGTGGATCGGGTGACCCGCGCCAAGCCCTAGGGCCTCAGGATGGGCGGAGCGCATGCGTTAACCCGCCCTTAATCCACCGCCGCCACCCTCTGCCAGAAATGCGAAGCGCCGGCTATCCTGCTGCACAGGACCGGCTGAGGGGGCATCGATGAGAATCCTGCTGGCGGAAGACGACCAGTTGCTGGGCGACGGCATTCGAGCCGGACTCAGCCTGGAGGGCGACACCGTGGACTGGGTGAACGATGGCCTGGCCGCCGACCTGGCACTGGAGACCGACGAATTCGACCTGCTGGTGCTCGACCTCGGCCTGCCGCGCAAGGACGGCCTGGAAGTGCTGCGCAACCTGCGCCGCCGCGGCGACCTCACCCCCGTGCTGATCCTCACCGCCCGCGACAAGGTCGCCGACCGCGTGGCCGGCCTCGACGCAGGCGCGGACGACTACCTCACCAAGCCCTTCGATCTCGACGAACTGCTCGCCCGCGTCCGCGCGCTCACCCGCCGCCGCACCGGACGCGCAGCCCCACTGCTGCAGCACGGCGAGCTGCAACTGGACCCGGCCACGCATCAGGTGACCCTCGCCGGCGCCTCAGTCGATCTCGCTCCCCGCGAATACGCGCTACTGCGCCTGCTGCTGGAACAGCGCGGCAAGGTGTTGTCACGTACCCGCCTGGTGGAAGCGCTCTACGGCTGGGACGGCGACCTGGAGAGCAATGCCATCGAGGTCCATGTCCATCATCTGCGGCGCAAGCTCGGCAACGGCCTGATCCGCACCGTGCGCGGCATCGGCTACGGTATCGACCGCCCCGCAGAATCCCCCACGCCGTGACGGGAACCCCGCGCCGCGCCGGCTCTCTCAACCGCCGCCTGCTGCTGTTGCTGATCGGCGGCATCTCGCTGTGCTGGCTGATCGCCGGCGTGTTCACCTATCACCTGACGCGCCAGCAGGTGAACCACCTCTACGACCAGGACATGATCGACTTCGGCCAGGCCGCGCTCAGCCTGGTGGATATTGCCGATTCGGTAGACGCGCAACCCACACCACCCGGCGACATCCTCGCGCGTAGCCGCAAGGCCATCGAGGGCCTGCCGCTGATCCGCCGCGAAGCCACACTCGGCTACTCAATCTGGTACCAGGGACAGCGCCTGCTTGCCACCAGGCATCCGCCGTCGGGCATCGAGGCGCAACCCCTGGGCTTCTCCAACCTCGAACAGGACGGCATGAAATGGCGCGTCCTGCAGATCGCCTCGTCGGGAGCGGACGGCGTGCGCATCTGGGTCTTCGAAGACCTGCACTACCGCTCCAAGACCTTGCGCCTATTGCTGTTCAGCGCACTGTTCCCTCTGCTGGTTGCCCTGCCGCTATTCCTCGTGCTGGTATGGCTCGGCGTACGCCAGGGCCTCGCGCCGTTGCGCAGCCTGATCGATCAGGTTCACCAGCGCGGCGCCCACAGCCTGCACCCACTGTCGCTGAGCCGCGCGCCGGTGGAAGTGCACAGCCTGGTCAACGAACTCAACCTGCTGCTGGAGCGCCTGCAATCGGCAATGGAGGCCGAGCGCCGCCTGACCAGCGACGCCGCTCACGAAATCCGCACGCCGCTGGCCAGCCTGCGTACCCATGCCCAGGTGGCGCTGCGCTCGTCCGACCCGGCCGCCCATGCCCACGGCCTGCAACAGGTAAGCCGCAGCGTAGAGCGCATCAGCTCGCTGATGGAGCAGATTCTGCTGCTGGCACGCCTGGACGGCGAGGAGCTGCACGAAACCTTCAGCCGGGTCGACCTGGGGCTGCTCGCCGAAGAAGCCATCGCGGAGCTGGCGCCCCAGGCCATCGACAAGCGCATCGAACTTACCCTCGACAACCATCCGGGCAGCGAAGTCATGGGCGTACCGTTGTGGCTCGGCGTGATGCTCACCAACCTGGTGAGCAACGCCCTGCGCTACACCCCCGAAGACGGCCGTGTGGCCGTCAGCCTCGCCCGCGAGGACGACCATGTGGTGCTGCACGTGCGCGACAACGGTCCCGGCGTGGCGCCCGCCGAGCACACTGCGATATTCACCCGTTTCTATCGCAGCCCCAGCGTCGCCAGCAGCTCCGGGAGCGGCCTGGGGCTGCCCATCGTCAAGCGCATCGTGGAAATCCACCACGGACGCATCAGCCTGCAGCCGGGCCTCGACGGCGGCGGTCTGGGCGTTTATGTCGAACTCCCGGCGACCGCTGGCGAAACAGACTGAACCTCACGAAAGAACCGGCAGTCCACCCTGTACGGCCCGCTCGTTCGGTCCGCGATAACGGTCAAGTTGACAGGAGTACTGCCATGAAACGTACCGCCCTGCTCATCACTGCCGCCCTGCTGGCGTCGCCGGCCTTCGCCGCCGACCTGTGCAGCGACAATCTTCAGAAAATCGACGATGCGGTGAAAACCAGCACCAACAACACCCAGATCCAGGAGCAGGCAATGCGCCTTCAGGAAAAGGCCATCCAGGCTCAGGAGTCGGGCAACACCAAGGCCTGCATCGCGCAGACCGAAAAGGCCCTGCAGCTACTGAAGAAGAACGCCGGTGACGGCGGAGCCAACGGGTGATCCCGCTCGCGGCGGCCGGCCGTCCGACCGGTCGCCGCTCATAAGGCCCGCGAAGCCTGTGCCATTCGCAACGGAGCAGTTCGTTCCCCCGCCCGGACACCCGCCTAAGATGTAGCGATTCCCGACCACAAAAATCACAATCGGAATCGCCATGTCCGTGTCGCACCTGCTCATCGCCAACCGCGGCGAAATCGCCATCCGCATCGCTCGCGCCGCCGCCGAACTGGGCATCCGCAGCCTCGCGGTCTTCGCCGAGGATGACGCCGAATCGCTGCACACCCGCCAGGCCGACCACTCCCAGCCGCTGCGCGGACGCGGCGCCAGCGCCTATCTCGACCAGCAACAACTGGTCGAACTGGCCCTCGCTCAGGGTTGCGATGCCGTACACCCCGGCTACGGGTTCCTTTCCGAGAGCGCTGAATTCGCACGTCGCTGCGAGGCCGCCGGCCTGGTCTTCGTCGGCCCCTCGGCGGATGTCCTCGATATCTTTGGCGACAAGGCACGCGCACGCGATCTGGCCAATGCCCACGGGGTCGCGCTGGCGGCCGGCAGCAACCGCGCGACTTCGCTCGACGACGCCGAACGCTTCTTCCGCGAACTGCCCAGTGGCTCCGGCATGATGATCAAGGCCCTGGCCGGCGGCGGCGGACGCGGCATGCGCGCAGTGCACGGCGTCGAGGAAATCGCCGAAGCCTACGCTCGCTGCCAGGCTGAAGCCCGCGCCGCGTTCGCTGATGATCGCCTCTACGTGGAACGGCTGATCCCCCGCGCCCGCCACATCGAAGTGCAGGTGATTGGCGATGGCCGCGCGATCAGCCACCTGTGGGAGCGCGACTGCACGCTGCAACGGCGCAACCAGAAGCTGCTGGAGATCGCTCCCAGCCCCAACCTGCACCCACGCCTGCGCGGCGCCATCCTCGCCGCCGCGCTGCGCCTGGCCGAAGCGGTGAACTACCGCGGCCTGGGCACCTTCGAATTCCTTCTCGACGAAGACAGCGGCGACTTCGTGTTCATGGAAGCCAATCCGCGCCTGCAGGTAGAGCACACCGTCACCGAGGCGGTGACCGGTATCGATCTGGTCCAGGCGCAACTGCGCATCGCCGCCGGAGCCAGTCTGGCCGAACTGGGCCTGTCCCAGGCCGAGATTCCCGCGCCTCGTGGCCATGCCGTACAGCTTCGGATCAACCTGGAAAGCCTCGCCAGCGATGGCACGCCGCACCTGGCCTGCGGCCGCATCAGCGCCTACGAGCTACCCAGCGGCCCCGGCCTGCGCGTGGACGGCTACGGTTACGCCGGATACCGCAACAGCGCCGGCTACGACTCGCTGCTGGCCAAGCTGATCGTCCACGGCACCGGCGGTTATCCACAACTGATCCAGCGTGCCTACCGTGCCCTCTGCGAATTCCGCCTCGAAGGAGTGGCCAGCAATATCCCGCTGCTGCTCAACCTGTTGCGCCAACCGGAGGTGGCCGAGAACCAGGTAACCACCCGCTACATCGAAAACCACCTGCCGCGCCTGCTGGGCGCCCAGGAGCAGGCGCACCCGCATCGCTTTTTCAGCCATGCCGGTACGGGTGCGCCCGAGCCGCTCGCCAGCGATGCACCGGCCGGCTGCATCCCGCTCGCCACGCCGAGCGCCGGAGTGCTGGTCAGCATCGGCGTGAGCGCAGGCGATGCCGTGGCGCCGGGCCAGACCATCGCCGTGGTCGAGGCGATGAAGATGGAGTTCGAGGTCAAGGCCAGCGCCAGCGGCATCGTCCACAGCCTCGCCGCCACACCGGGGGACAGCCTGGGCGAAGGCAGCCCGCTGCTGTTCATCGAGCCGGCGGACATCGCCACCACCGATGGCGAAACGCACGCCGCCATCGATCTGGATGCAATTCGCGCCGACCTCGCGGAAGTCATCGAACGCCACGCCATCGGCCTCGACGAACGCCGCCCGGAGGCGGTTGCCAAGCGCCACAGAATCGGCAAGCGTACCGTCCGCGAAAACCTCGCAGACCTGCTCGACGAGGGCAGCTTCATCGAGTACGGCGCCCTGGCCATCGCGGCCCAGCGCCGCCGCCGCAGCGTCGAGGAACTGATCGCCAGCAGCCCGGCCGACGGGCTGGTCAGTGGCCTGGGCAGCATCAACGCCGCACAGTTCGGTGAGGAAAAGGCGCGCTGCCTGGTGCTGGCCTACGACTACACCGTATTCGCAGGCACTCAGGGCGTGATGAACCACAAGAAGACCGATCGCATGCTGCACCTGGCCGAGCAATGGCGCATCCCGCTGGTGCTCTACGCCGAAGGCGGCGGCGGGCGCCCCGGCGATACCGATTTTGTCGGCGTGGCCGGGCTGGACAACATGAGCTTCGTCGGCCTGGCGCGGCTGTCCGGCCTGGTGCCGCTGGTAGGCGTGGTCTCCGGGCGCTGCTTCGCCGGCAACGCGGCCCTGCTGGGTTGCTGCGATGTGATCATTGCCACGCGCGACACCAGCCTCGGCATGGCCGGCCCGGCAATGATCGAAGGTGGCGGCCTGGGCAGGTTCGCTCCCGAGGAAGTCGGCCCCAGCGACGTGCAGAGCGCCAATGGCGTGATCGATGTACTGGTGGAGGACGAGACCCAAGCCACCCGCATCGCACGCCAGTACCTCGCCTATTTCCAGGGCGACAATGCCGATTGGAGCTGCGCCGACCAGCGCCTGCTGCGCCATGCGGTGCCGGAGAACCGCCTGCGCGTCTACGACATCCGCCAGGTCATCGAGCAACTGGCCGACAGCGATTCGGTACTCGAACTACGCCGCCAGTTCGCCGCTGGCATCATCACCGCGCTGGTGCGCATCGAGGGCAAGCCATTCGGGCTGATCGCCAACAATCCCATGCACCTGGGCGGCGCTATCGACGCCGAGGCTGGCGACAAGGCTGCACGCTTCATGCAATTGTGCGACGCCTTCGACCTGCCGATCATTTCCCTGTGCGACACCCCCGGCTTCATGGTCGGCCCGGAGGCGGAAAAGTCCGGCACCGTACGCCACGTCTCGCGCATGTTCGTCACCGCCGCCAGCCTCAGCGTGCCGTTCTTCACCGTGGTGCTGCGCAAGGGCTACGGCCTGGGCGCTCAGGCAATGGCCGCCGGCAGCTTCCACGCGGCGCTGTTCACCGTCGCCTGGCCCAGCGGCGAATTCGGTGCGATGGGCCTGGAAGGCGCGATCCGCCTCGGCTACGCCAAGGAGCTGGCCGCCGTGGAAGACCCGCAGGAGCGGCAGAAGCTGTTCGACAAGCTGGTCGCCGCCGCCTACCGCAATGGCAAGGGGCTGAACATGGCGAGCTACCTGGAGATCGACGATGTGATCGACCCTGCGGAAACCCGCCGCTGGCTGCTGCGCGGCCTGGCTTCGGTACCGCGCCCAACGCCACGGCAGGGGAAAAAGCGCCCGTTTATCGACACATGGTGAAACCATTTCTTGAGCACGCCGACCGATCGGATAGAATGCGCGGCGTCATTGGGGAGTAGCCGCCCGTTCTCGCGAACGGGGGCGACGTCAACACACTTGGCCCGGATCCGCCGACGATCCCGCGAACATGAACCGCGGATCGCAGGCAGATTGCAGGCCGTGGCGTCGCCAGCTGTACAGCCTGGCAAGACCTTTGACCACGCAGCCTCCGAATGGCCGGGGAGTCGCGTGGTCATGGGTATCGAACCGGCCGGGAATCTTACCGTGGTACACCACATCTTCCGTCGCTCCATCCGCCTGGAGCCCCGCGCATGCTGACCTTCATCCTCGAACTGCTCGGCATGCTGCTGGTGATCCTGATCGCCGCCGAACTCTTCACCAACGCGCTGGAACATTTCGGCGAACGCCTCGGTATATCCGAAGGCGTCACCGGTTCGCTGTTCGCCGCCGTCGGCACCGCGTTGCCGGAAACTCTGATCCCCCTGCTGGCGCTGTTCGCCGGCACCAGCAACGTGAACATCAACGAAGAAGTCGGCGTAGGCGCCATCCTCGGCGCGCCACTGATGCTGTCGACCCTGTCCACCTGCCTGATGGCCTGCTTCGCCATGCGTGCACGCGGGCTGAAAGGCCGTGTACGCCCCGAGCGCACCGGCCTGCAGCGCGACCTGAATTTCTTCCTGATCGCCTTCAGCGTCGCCGCCATCGCCATGTTCGTCCCGACCGGGCTGGTCCCCGTGCGCATCGGCCTGAGCGTGCTGCTGGTGCTCACCTACGTGGCCTACATCACCCTCACGCTGCGCGCATCGCAGAGCCTGGTGGAAGATGGCCACGGCACCGAAGCCGACCACCACATGTACCTGTCGCGCATCGGCCTGCCGACCAACCTGGCGACCATCCTGCTGCAACTGGCGCTGGGCCTCGCGCTGCTGGTGGCGGGCGCCAAAGGGTTCATCCACGGCGTGGAGGGCCTTTCGGACCTGCTGGGAATTTCCGCATTGCTGCTGTCGCTGCTGATCATCCCGATCGCCACCGAGCTGCCGGAAAAGATCAACAGCATCCTCTGGGTGCGCCGCGGCAAGGACACTCTCGCCTTCGGCAACATCACCGGCGCGATGGTTTTCCAGGGTACCCTGCTGCCCGCCATCGGTATCCTGCTCACCCCCTGGCAGCCGCGCATCGAGGTACTCACCGGCGTACTGATCACCCTGGGCGCGGCCCTCTGGCTGCGCCTCAATGCACAGCGCGGCGGCGGCCTGCCAATCTGGGTGCTGCTGCTCAACGGCGTGCTGTACGCCGCCTATCTGGGTATCACCCTCTCGCGCTGACGCTAGCGGCTCATTGCCTACACTGACAGTCCGGGCTGCCGTTTCGGCGGCAGCCGCACGACTAGTGATACGCCGAAGGAGTGAGCATGAAAATCCTGGTAGTCCTGACCTCCCACGACCAGCTTGGCAGCACCGGCAAGAAAACCGGTTTCTGGCTCGAGGAGTTCGCCGCGCCCTACTACGTCTTCAAGGATGCCGGCGCCACCCTGACCCTGGCCTCGCCAAAGGGAGGCCAGCCGCCGCTGGACCCCAAGAGCGACGCAGAAGATGCCCAGACCCCGGCCACCCGCCGCTTCCGCCAGGACAGCGAAGCCCAGGCGGCGCTGGCCAGCACCGTGAAACTCACCGACGTGAAGGCCGACGACTTCGATGCCATCTTCTACCCCGGCGGCCACGGCCCGCTCTGGGACCTCGCCGAAGACCGCACCTCAGTCGCCCTGATCGAAGCCTTCCACGCCAGCGGCAAACCCGTCTCCGCCGTCTGCCACGCCCCGGCGGTGTTCCGCCACCCGCACGGCCCGGATGGCAGGCCACTGGTGCAGGGCCGGCATGTCACCGGATTCTCCAACAGCGAAGAGGAAGCCGTTGGCCTCACCGACGTGGTGCCCTTCCTCGTCCAGGACATGCTCAAGGCCAACGGCGCCCGCTACAGCAAAGGGCCGGACTGGCAGAGCCACGTCGAGATCGACCGCGGCCTGATAACCGGCCAGAACCCCGCCTCCTCCGAAGCGGTAGCCGAAGCCGTCCTGAAATTCCTGCGTTGACAACAACTTGAGCCGCCCCGGTTGGACCTCGGGGCGGCTTTCCCGTAGAATGGTCGCGACCTTGAAAGGTTTTGGGGCCGATTAGGATTCGACGCCGGTAACAAAACTCGAGGGGCATGCCGAGTAGGTGACAGTTCTCGTAAATCAGCTGCCACAACTTTATAGTTGCCAACGACGACAACTACGCCCTAGCAGCCTAAGTGCCGCTAGCAGACCCTAGGGGATGCCTGTAAACCCGAAGATTAGGTCTGTCATATAGAACAGGATCGCCGCCAAGTTCGCTGTAGACGTAACGGCTAAAACTCATACAGCTCGCTCCAAGCGCCCTGCCACTCGGGCCGCGCGGAGTTAACTCAATAGAGATGGCTAAGCATGTAGAACCGACAGCGGAGAACTGGCGGACGGGGGTTCAAATCCCCCCGGCTCCACCAAACGCAAAAGATAAGCCCCTGATTTTCCTAGTGAAATTCAGGGGCTTTTTCTTTCTTGAGTAGTGCCTTATCGCAAGACTGGTATACCCGGGGCCTTCGGCACAACGCCCCGCTCTGCTCGGGACGTTATGCGGCAAATCGTCAGCGAGAAGCTGTGCCACCAGCGGCCGCAGGCTGTCTGTTGGTCACGCGGGTGAAGGTTTTGTTCTGGCCGCAGAACTGGATCACCATGCTGTTTTCGTCGGTGATCTTGGCCACGAAGTTGTTCGCGTAGAAGTTGCCGCCCCAAACGAGCACTTGCCCCTTCGGTTCCAGTTTTATATCTCGGAACAACTGGGAACCGGCGACGTTGTAGCGCAAAAGGCCCTTACGCCCCCCGCTCACCACATTGTTCTCAACTGTTCCGTACATGAAACCTTGGCGCGTGCTGTCGTCATGCAGAACGATGGTCATATCCTGACGCTCTACCGACGATGTAGGACAGTCCAGGTTGCCCTTCCAGGTACCTTCCATCGGCACGTCCGGCAATCCCAGGGAAGAGCCAATGGCGGAGCATCCGCCCATAGCGAGCAATGCGCCGACGATCACGATGCGTTTCATGCGAACTCCATTTTTCTTGTGTGATAGCCCATTCCGGCGGGCAATTGCCGCCGGCAGGGAAGGATGATCAGCCGAAGCCGAATGGAACGAATCAGATGCCGAGTGCCGGCATGACACCACGGGCGAATACTTTGCCGGCATCGGCGCCGCTCACAACCATGTCGTAATAGATGCACTGTTTCCGCTCAGTACGAATGAACAGACGTACTTGAGCATCGATATGCGGACCAAGATCCTGCCCTTTCTTCAACCCGGTCATTAAATGAACAGATTCGCTGCCCCAGAAGTCTTCACATGGCTCATTAGTCTTGGTGCCAACGAAGGAGCCGAGGAAGTAAAGAGCAACGGATAGAGAAAACCAGACACTTGAGTGGTTTGGCTCTCACATACAGCGATATGCAAACTCCCGTCGTGCACTCTTTGCAATATGCCAAATTGACATCATTCAGGTCAACAGGAACTATCGAACTGCGGAAAAATCATTGAATGCTCTGGGGAGAAAGGCAGTGAGAGCGAACAAAAAATAAGCAAAATCCATTTCCTGTGGATGGTTTCACGGGACTGGCTTTCGCTCCCACTGTCTATAGCATTAGGCTCTTCCAAGGCAGGGCCTTACACCGAAAGGTCACACCATCATAAATTCGTTCCTGGGTGAAGCCACTCCCGGTCTTATTACCGGCAATGTATTCAATGCATAGTCATATCTTGTATTTCTGATATCCAGCAACCTGCTGAAAGGAATGAAGTTCGAATGCCGAGCCCTCAAACCCATCACCATGCATGATGTTCTTGTATTCACAGTTATTACTACGACTGTGATGATAGTGCGGCCGCCAAACAGACTCCCCTGCCACAGGAAAGCCTTGGAATAAGCCTGGCACTGCCCTTTCCAGTCCTTGTCTCCCGGGCGTGGTCGTACTCGCCAAACCCCAGGATCTGACCTTGCGCCGAAGGCTCTATGGGCGTCCCGGAAACCTGGCGGGCGGCAGCTTTGCACAGTCCCTGTTTCGCCCCATGCACAGTATCACCGCCGTCATCTGCTGCAGCGTGACAGTGAAATAGTGTTGCTATAGGATGCCGCGCGGACGTGGCCAATGGCCACTTCCGCGCCTGACGCAGCCTCAGGAAAGAGGCCGGGCACCTAATAAAACAGCCAAGGAACAGATTGATGCACAAGAAGTACGTTCTGGCCGGAATGATCACCGCAGCACTGCTCTCTGGCTGCAATGGCGAGGATAAGCCCGCCGCAGCCCAACCAGCCCAGTCGAGCGCCTCCCAGGCGCCCAGCAAGCCCATGACGGAGGCGGAAATTGCCGCCGAGAAGAGGCGCCGCGTCTTCAACCCCACGCCTGAAGAAAGGGCCCAGGATGCAGCAGAGGAAGCGGCAAGGCACGCAGACGATTCGGTAACCGTTACCTTGGCGGATGCCGGGAAGAACGAGGACTTCGGCAGCTATCTGGAGATTGACAACGGCCTGGACATGGCGCTGCTCTACAACAGCCTCACGGAGTCGCCGGCAAGCCCTTCGGCGATCCTCGAAACGAACTCTGGCTGGACGCTCTTCAGCTACGACGACAAGAAGCTGACTGATCTCCTGCACAAGTATGGAAACGCCCGCGACAGCTTCGACAAGAGAGATATTGCTGCCAAGATCGAGCCCCTCATTATTGCTCGTGAGGACTCCCTGAAGAAAAACCGCTTCGTGAAGATTGATCTTGGTTCAAGAACCGATCTGTCCAAGTATGACTTCGACAGAAAAGGCTTTGCCAATAATCATAGTCTTTTCCAAGTACCTGACAAGTCTCAGATGACCGAGAGACAAAAGTACCTTTACGGCGATATACCGCTTCTTCGACCTACCATCAGCTTTAGCGACGTGTCCAATTACAATATGGGCGTAACCAACGGGAAAGAGTTCCAGTTCCTCCCTATCGAAGATGAGCAAGTTGCTCGAAAGCTTGAGAAATATGTAGCCGAGCGCAAGCAGTACAGCATTACCATCTATGGTGTAGTAAACGAACTAAGACAAGGCAAGCTCAAGAAGACCGAGCCTCAGCGCACTATGTATATGACTGTTCAGAAGATGGTCATCTGGGATACAAACGACCCCAAAGTGGTACTTGCAACCATCGGTGGTTGAATGGGGATGGTGGTTAGACACGGGAACTACCGTTTCCGCTGACCAATGAATCAAGTGTTCCGTGGGATAACCTCCTGAAGAACACGCAGAGATCCTGAAACATCGTCCGTCCGCCGCCCTAACGAAAAAGGCGCTGAGCAGTTACGCTCAGCGCCTTTTTTCTTTCCCGCATTCACCTACAGCGTCAGGAACCCCAGCCTCGGAATCAGCGGCTCGCTGCCATGCTCCGCCACCAGCTCGGAACAGGGTTTGCGCAATCGCAGCCGCTCGGCGTTGCACAGCAGCGGGCCATCTTCATCCCTGGCACCGAAAGGGTCGTCGATCAGGACGCCCTTGATCAGCCCCTGGCGGAACAACTCGCGGATGATCAGCAGGTTGGTCTCGGGGTGCCCACTCAGGTCGTTCACGGATTTGAAGTCGGTTTCCGAGAGCTGGCTGAGCACGGCGGTCAGCTGGGCCTGGGAGGGTTTTCGACTCATGGTGAACTCCGGGAAAGCGGGTGATGCAGTGGACTATGCGATGCGGAATGTTAACGTCGGATTAGCACAGGCGCAGGCCGACCTAAGTAGGTCGGCCGTACGAATTACCTGATTCAGTCGAGCGAAACGCCCAGTTCCAGGCGCGCGAGGCGTTCTTCGAGGGCGGCGATGCGGGCTTCCAGCTCAACCAGGCGACTCTCGTCATGCCCGCCGCTCTCGCTGCGCTCGCCGGATGCGCGGCTGCCGCTGGCGGCAATAGCGGCTTCGCGGTCTTCCTCGTTGCCCAGCAGGTGCATATAGCGGTCTTCACGCTGGCCGGGCAGGCGCTCCAGCAGCACGGCCATGCCGCGCGCGGATAGACGCTCAAGCTGGTGGCGGACTTCTTCGGTGTCGTCGAAGTCGTGCATACGCTGGCTGCGGGTGAGCAGCTCGTTGAGGGTTTGCGGGCCGCGCAGGAACAACAGGCCGAGCAGGATGACCTGCGGTTTGACCAGTTCCAGTGCCTTGTCCAGGCGCTGCTCCCAGCGATCGGCACGGCTGCCCATGACCAGGCGGGTCATCTCGCGGCCTTCGAGGTGGCGCAGGCTCTGGCCGACCTGGCCCGGAGTGAGGTTCATCACCGGATCGCGGCTGGTCTTCTGGTTACAGGCGGTGACCAGCGCGTTGAGGGTGAGCGGATAGGTTTCCGGAGTGGTGACCTGCTTTTCGATCAGGCATCCGAGGACGCGTACATCGACCGCGCTCAGCGGTTCGAAGTCGGAAAGGGTATCGAGCGTCTGGCTCATGGCGGCATCCGTCAGCGAAGGAACCGCACTAGCCTAGCCTGTCGAGCGTCTTTTGGGCAGGTCTGGAACGGTGGTCTCAGGCCGCACCGGCAAGACGCCGGTTCAGCGGACGCTCGATGACGCTCCAGTGGGAGAAGGATTCCGCCAGCTCCGCGACGCGCTCCTGCCCTTCTCGCCCCAGACTGCGACGGGCCAGGTCGCCGGCGATCCAGTTGGCGGTGTCGGCCGCCAACACGCGCCCCTCGCCGTTGACCACCAGCGCCCAGTTGCCCATCTGCATCAGGCTCTGCGCAGCAGCACGGCTTCGAACTCGTGCAGCGCGATGTCCGCGCCGGCAACGCCGATGAAACGACCGTCCACCTGGATTGGCACGAAGAACACGAGGATGTACAGGTCGGTGCCGTAGAGGTCGACAGAAGGTCCGACTACCGACGGCCTCCCGGTGCTGCGCGGGCGGGCGAACCAGGGCATGAACTCCTGTTCACACGGACGTTGCGGCGAAGCGCACCCACACGCAACGCGTGCTGTAGCGGAGCCTCGGCCTAAAAATATGCACCCATATTTTTAAATCGCTTTTCAGACTTTCAACAAGGTTTTTTTGCGCATTTAGACCGCCCAAACCACTTTCATAAGACTCTATTGGCATCGGGTCAATCATAAGATATGTTTTTATATGTATTAGCCAAGGCGGCCTATTGCCGTCTCGCCAACAACAGCAATAACGAGGAGCCGATACGCATGAGCCAGCCAACCCGTGCCGAGTGGGAAGCCCGCGCCAAGGGTCTGAAAATCGAAGGCCGCGCCTTCATCCAGGGCGAATATCTCGCCGCCGTTTCTGGCGACACCTTCGAGTGCATCAGCCCGGTGGACGGCCGCCTGCTGGCCAAGGTCGCCAGTTGCGATGCCGCCGACGCGGAGCGCGCCGTACAGAGCGCCCGCGCTGCGTTCGAATCTGGCGTCTGGTCGCGTCAGGCGCCGGCCGCCCGCAAGGCTGTGCTGATCCGCTTCGCCGAGCTGCTGGAGGAACACGCCGAGGAGCTGGCGCTGCTGGAAACCCTCGACATGGGCAAACCCATCGGCGACTCGCTGAACGTCGACCTGCCCGGCTCCGCCGACAGCATTCGCTGGAGCGGTGAGGCCATCGACAAGGTCTACGACGAAGTGGCCGCCACCTCTCATGACCAGCTCGGCCTGGTCACCCGCGAGCCGGTCGGCGTGGTCGCCGCCATCGTGCCGTGGAACTTCCCGCTGATGATGGCGAGCTGGAAGCTGGGCCCGGCCCTGGCAACCGGCAACTCGGTGATCCTCAAGCCCTCCGAGCGCTCGCCACTCACCGCTATCCGCATCGCCCAGCTTGCCCTGGATGCAGGCCTGCCGGCCGGTGTGCTGAACGTGCTGCCGGGCTACGGCCACACCGTCGGCAAGGCGCTGGCGCTACACATGGATGTGGACACCGTGGTGTTCACCGGCTCGACCAAGATCGCCAAGCAACTGCTGGTGTACTCGGGCGAATCGAACATGAAACGCGTCTGGCTAGAGGCTGGTGGCAAGAGCCCGAACATCGTCTTCGACGATGCGCCAGACCTGCAGGCCGCTGCCGAATCCGCCGCCGCGGCGATCGCCTTCAACCAGGGCGAGGTATGCACCGCCGGCTCGCGCCTGCTGGTGCAAAAGTCGATCAAGGCGAAATTCCTGCCGCTGGTGGTCGAGGCGCTCAAGGGCTGGAAGGCCGGCCACCCGCTGGACCCGGAAACCAACGTCGGCGCGCTGGTGGACGGCCGCCAACTGGAGCAGGTGCTGGGCTACATCCAGGCCGGCCAGGACGAGGGCGCGAAGATTCTCACCGGCGGCAAGCGCGTGCTGGAGGAAACCGGTGGCACCTACGTCGAGCCGACCCTGTTCGACGGCGTGAGCAACGCGATGAAGATCGCCCGCGAGGAAATCTTCGGCCCGGTGCTCTCGGTCATCGAGTTCGAAGACGCCGAGGAAGCCATCCGCATCGCCAACGACACCCAGTACGGGCTGGCCGCGGCGGTGTGGACCCGCGACATCTCCAAAGCCCACCTCACCGCCCGCGCCCTGCGTGCCGGCAGCGTATGGGTGAACATGTACGACGGCGGCGACATGACCGCGCCCTTCGGCGGCTTCAAGCAGTCGGGCAACGGCCGCGACAAGTCGCTGCACGCGTTCGACAAGTACACCGAGCTGAAGGCCACCTGGATCAAGCTGTAAGCGACCACAAGTTCTGAGGTTTGCAAAAAACAACGGACCGCGACGCCTGGAAACTGCATCAGAAGTGATGGCGTGAGCGACACGAAAACGCCCGGCGATTGCCGGGCGTTTTTCATTGTGTGCGGGGCGTTATCTACGGAACGAGCTCCTCGCTGCCCACCCAGCGCCGCTCCCCTGCTCCCGGCGCTTGCATCCACTGCTGTAGCGAGCGCGTCGGCAGATCGAAGTACTCCCGCGTGCGCGCATAGCCGTGGCCGCCCATGCGGCCAATGGCATCGAGGCCAAGTTGGTCGATGTACAGAGTCGCGGGGTCGATCAGGTCGTCGCGCACATGGGCCATCAATACTTCGCCCAGGATGATTTCCCGCGACTGACCAATGGACAACGCCATCATCCGCCGACACTCCAGCGCGACCGGCGCCTCGCCAATGCGCGGGCAGCCGACGCGAGTGCCGGGTATGGCGGTGAGGCCGGCGGCGACCAGTTCGTCGAAGCCCGGCTCGAACGGCACGGCGCAGACGTTCATCGCCTCCACCAGCGCGTCGGAGACGATGTTCACGGTGAACTCCTGGTTGTGCCGAATGTTCAGTGTGGTGTCCTTGGGGCTCAGGTCGCTGTAGTTCTCCACGCCCAGGGCGAGGATCGGCGGGTCAGCGGACAGAGCATTGAAGAAGCTGAAGGGTGCAGCGTTGGCGCGGCCCTCTGAATCGATGGTGGTGACCAAGGCAATCGGCCGGGGCACCACGCTACCGATGAGGATCTTGTATTTCTCGCGGGCGGACAGCCGCTGGAAATCGAAGCTGATCATGGGGTAGTCCTTCAGGGCTGGTCGGTCAGGGGTGGCTCGGAGCGTGGGCGTCGAGCAGCGGCGCCTCGGCGCTGTAGGCATCGGCGAAGGGAATCGCTGAATGGAACAGCGTGCGCCACGGCGGATTGCGGAAGGCGCGCTCTGCGTGGTGCTGCATCTGTTTCTGGAACAGTGCGTCAGCGCGGCGCTGCAGGTCAGCGTAATCGGTGCCCGGCACCTGGCCGTCCTGCATCACGCTGCGGCCATCGATGAAGCTGGCGATGCAGTCGTCGCCACGACCGGCGGTGAACAGGTTCTTCAGTGGGTCGAAGAACGGCCCCTGGTGGAAGTGGCCCAGGCGGAACACCGTGATGTCGGCGCGCGCGCCGGGGGCAAGGCGGCCTAGGTCGTCGCGCCCGAGCGCCCGGGCGCCGCCCAGAGTGGCCGCGTTGTAGAGATCAAGCATGCGCGTGTGCTCGGCATCGCCCTCCATCACCCGGGCGATGTTCAGGCCCTGGCGCAGGTTGTCGAGCATGTCCGCCGGGAAGGTGTCGGTGCCCATCGCCAGGTTGATGCCCAGCGCGCGGTAGCGCCCGAAGGAATCCAGCGCATCGCCCTCGCGGGCGAATACCACCGGACAGTGCACGAGGCTCGCTGCGCTGTCGGCTAGGCGTTGCAGGTCGCCGTCGCCGCTGACCAGGATGCCGTGGGGCAGCACGCTGCGCGGGTTGAGCAGGCCGAAGCCGTGCAGCCATTGCAGCGACGAGAGACCGCGCAAACGACGCACCAGGTCCACTTCGTAGCGCGACTGGCAGCAGTGCAGGCGCAGTGGTGCGTTCAGTTCACGCTGCACGGCGGCGGTGCGTTCCAACAGCGCAGGCGTACAGGTTTCGATGCGGTCTGGCAGCAGTGCTCCACGCACCAGGCCACCGTGGGCTCCGTCGAAGTCGCGGAAGAAGCGCTCAGCCTCCTTCAGTCCGGCCAGGCCGGCGGCCTCGTCCCAGTGCTGTGCGGGGCTGCCGTCGGCGCGGGCGTAGGTCATGCCGCTCATGTAGCAGGGGCCGAGGTAGGTGCGCAGGCCCAACTCCGCGGAGAGCGCGGCGACCCCGGCAAATTCGTCGTAGTGCTCGGCCCAGCGCCGGTAGTACATGGAGGTGATCGGCATGGCCGTGGTGATGCCGTTGCGGATCAACTGGGTGAACGCATAGCGGTACTTGAACAACTCCTCGTCCGGGCTGTAACACTCGGTGGGCCCGGCGCGCAGGTAGTCTTCGGACCACACGCGGCCCATGTTCCACTCCGCGCCGTTGTCCAGGGTGAGTACTGTGGAATCGAGGTCGCCGAGGGCGTCGAGGTCAATGAAGCCAGGGCCGATCAGCGCATGGCCATAGTCGATCCACTGGCTGACTTCACCGGGAAAACCACGGCCGACGAAGACGATGCTGCCGTTCTCGAACACCACTTCGCCGTGGCGCCAGAGCACGTGTCGACGGCCATCGAAGCCGACCACGAAGCTGGCTTTGAGACCGATGCGGGACGCACTCACAAGCGCGACTCCACGAGACGACCGTGCTCGGCGATCAGCTTGCCGGCCTTGAACACCTGGCGCTGCGCCGGCCGCGCGACCACCGCTTCGCCGAGCGTCTGCACCGGCAGCAGAAGGAAGTCCGCCGGTGCGCCGATGTCGATGCGCGCTGCATCCCGGCCCAGTGCGCGGGCGCCATTGGCACTGGCGGCGGCGAAGGCCGCGGCGAGGTCGTCGTCCTTGCACAGGTCGAAGCGGAAGGCCAGGAACATGGCGCGCTCGAGCATGTCGCCATTGCCCATTGGCGACCACGCATCGCGGATGCCATCGCTGCCCAGACACAGGTTCACACCGGCATCGCGCAGAGTGAGGAATGGCGGCACCGGCGTGTCGGCCGGCGCGGAACTCATCAGGGAAATCCGCAGGCTGGCGAGGCGCGTGGCCAGCGGTTCGACCTGCTCCCACGGCGCCATACCCAGGCAGTAGGCGTGACTGATCATTACCTTACCTTGCAGGCCGTGGCGCTCTGTGTAATCGGCGATACGGGCGATCTGCCAGAGGCCAAGCTCGCCCTTGTCGTGCAGGTGGATATCCACGCCGCGACCGAACTCCACGGCAAGGCCGAAGACGATATCGAGCTGGGCGACGGGGTCGTCGTCAATGCCGCAGGGGTCGAGGCCGCCGACGTTCTCCACGCCCAGTTGCAACGCCTCGCGCATCAGCTCGGCGGTGCCGGGTCGGCTGACCAGGCCGGTCTGCGGGAATACCACGAACTCCATGTCGATCAGGTCGGCGTAGCGTTCGCGCAGCGCCAGCATCGCCTCGACATGGCGCAGGCCCAGTTCGGGGTCGATGTCCACATGGCAGCGGAAGGTCAGCGAGCCACGGGCGATGCACTGCTCCAGCAATGCACCGGCGCGGACAGCGATGGGCGCTTCGATCTCGCGCAGCACGCGGCGCTCGTTGGCGATGTAGTCCTTGAGCGTGGGCCCGGCGCTGTTGGGGCGCCAGGGCTGGCCCCAGAGGGTCTTGTCCAGGTGGCAATGGCTTTCCACCAGCGGTGGCAGCAGGAGTTGGCCGTTACTGTCGAGGTCGCCGGCCTGCAGCGCGGCGTTGCTCGCGGGGCGGCGCTCGGCGATCAGGCCGTCGCGGATGAGGAAGTCTTCCGCTGCATTGCCCAGCGGACGGATGTTGCGCAGCCAGTAGCTGTCGGTCATGGGGACCTCAAAACGGGTTGAAAGCGGTGCCCCGGACGGGGCGCTGATCGAACCGCAGGATGGATGGGTATCGCTTCGCTCCACCCATCCTGCGAAGAGCGCCATATCAGCCTTTGAGCTTGGACCAGATGCGATCCTGCAACTCGCGGGACTTGTTGCTGCATTCCTTTTCCAGGCGCAGGCGCTGGGCGTATTCCCCGGGCATGTTGATGGCGTCCATCACCTTCCACTTGGCATCGAGCAACTGGTCGGTCTGGATACCGTTGGAATAGGCAATGGCGTTGGTCACCGCAGCGGCGTTCTCCGGCTTCATCATCCAGTTGATGAAGACCTTGGCGTTTTCCGGGTGCGGCGCGCTTTTCGGCACGGCGAAGTTGTCCTGGAAGGAGGCCACGCCCTCGCGTGGGTAGACGTACTTGATGGTGCTCTTCTGCAACGTGGCGCGGGCGGTGGAGCCGTTCCAGTTCTGCATCAGCACCACTTCGCCGGAGGCCATGCGGTCCACGGTGTTGTCCGAGCTGTACATCTTCAGGAAGGGCTTCTGCTTCTGCAGCAGGTCGAGGATTTTCTTGGCGTCCTGCGGGTTCTCGGTGCACTCGTCGAGGTTCAGGTAATGCGCGGCGGCGTTGATCAGACTGCTTGGGGTATCCAGCGCGGCGACCTGCCCCTGGAGTTCCGGGCGCGGCTCGAAGAACTCCTTCCAGGAGTCATCCAGCTTGCCGCCCGGCACCCGCGCGCTGTCGTAGGAGAAGCCGGTGGTGCCCCACAGGTAGGGCGCCGAGTACTTGCGGCCAGGGTCGAAGCCCGGGTCGCGGAACGCCGGCTTCACGTACTGGAAGTTGGCCAGTCTGGGCGTATCGATCTCCAGCAGCAGGTCCTGGTTGATCAGCGTCTGCATGATCGAGTGCGACGGCACGATCACGTCGTACGCGGCGCCGCCGGCCTGCAGCTTCGCCAGCAGGGTTTCGTTGCTGTCGTAGCCGTCCATCGTGACCTTGATGCCGGTCTCCTTCTCGAACTTGGCCAGCAGTTCAACCGGGTAGTAGTCGGTCCAGTTGTAGAAGAACAACTGCTTGGGTTCCTCGGCCTGGGCAGCGCCAGCAGCCAGCAGAGCGAGGGACAGACCGGCCAGGCCGTGACGCAGGGCATTCAACTTCATGGCTTTCTCCGAAAACAAAGAGTCCGAAACAAAGGGTCCAAAAGCGAAAGATCAGCAGCCGTTATCAAGCGTCCGGTTTGCCGCGCTGGCCCAGCCAGTACGACAGCACCACAAGGACGATGGAGATCACCAGCATGAGGGTCGAGATAGCGTTGATCTCCGGTGTCACCCCGGCCTTGATGGCCGAGAAGATGTAGACCGGCAAGGTTGTCGAACCGGGGCCGGCGACGAAGAAGGTCATGATGAAATCGTCGAGGCTGACCACGAATGCCAGCACCGCACCGGAAAGCACCGCCGGCCACAACAGCGGAAGGGTTATCCGGCGGAACACCTGGTAGGGGCTGGCGTAGAGGTCGCCAGCGGCTTCCAGCAGGCTCTTGTCCAGGTCGTTCAGGCGCGCGCGGATTGGCAGGTAGGCGAACGGGATGCAGAAGCCGACGTGGGCGACGATCACCGTCATCAGGCCCAGCTTGATGCCCAGTGACATGAACAGCAGCAGCGTGGCTACCGCGATGACGATCTCCGGCAGGATCAGCGGCAGGTTGATGCCCCCCTCCACCAACCGGCGCCCATAGAAAGGCCGCGAGGTCGCCAGCGCCGCCGCGAGCGCGATGGCGGTGGACAGCACCGTGGCGCAACCGGCAACCACCAGGGAGTTGAACGCTGCCGCCTGGATCGACGGGTTGGCGACAATCCTGCCGTACCAGGCGAAGGAGAACTCGGTCCATACCGTGGCCGAGCGGTTGGCGTTGAAGCTATAGCCAATCAGCACAAAGATCGGCAGGTACAGGTAGGCCAGAACCAGCAGGCTGGTCTCGCGGGTGCCGGGGAGTTTTTTCAGGTGCTGGGCGATCATGCGGAAGCTCCCAGGTGGACGGACTTGGCGGCCCGCCGGCTATAGAGGGCGAAACCGATCAGAGCGAGCAGCATGATGGCCAGCAGCAGGAACGACAGCGAGCCGCCCAGTGGCCAGTTGCGCGCGGTGCCGAACTGCTGCTGGATCAGGTTGCCGATCATCAGCGTCTTGCCGCCACCGAGGATCGCCGGAGTGATGAAGGCGCCCAGGCTGGGCACGAAAACCAGCAGCGAGCCTGCGATCACACCGGGCATGGACAGCGGCAGGATCACCCGCTGCAGCGCCTTCCAGCGGTTGGCGCCGAGGTCGTAGGCAGCCTCGACCAGGCGCCAGTCGAGCTTCTCCAGGGTCGAATAGATCGGCAGGATCATGAACGGCAGGAAGCTGTAGACCAGGCCAACGCAGACGGCGAAGTCGTTGTACAGCAGGGTGATGCCGCCGGCCTGGGGGAACAGCGCGTTCACGCCCTGGGCGATCCAGCCATGCTCGCGCAGGATGATCAGCCAGGCGTAGTTGCGGATCAGCAGGTTGGTCCAGAACGGAATGGTGATCAGCAGCACCATCAGGTTGCGCGAACGCTCGCTCAGGCTGGTCATCCACAGGGCGACGGGGAAGCCGAAGAGGAAGCACAACAGCGTCGTGCCGCCGGCCTGGAACAGCGAACGCAGCAGCGCCTGGGCATAAACCCAGTTGAGTTCGAGGTTGCCGTCGAAGTCTTCCTGGAAGAACAACTGCACATAGCTTTGCAGTTGCCAGTCGGCACCCCAGTCGACGCCGCCGTAGAGGTTGCGCGGCAGCAGGCTGATGTAGCCCATGATCGCCAGCGGAATGGCGATCAGCCCGAGCAGCGTCAGCGCTACGGGACCGAGCAGCAACAGGCGGCGGGAAGTGGGCGACTCGCTCATGCTCAGACCTCCATCAACAGGCAGGCCTGGGGCGGCAGGTGTACCGCCACGGCCTCGCCGACGTCACGGGCGCGCCCGCCCTCGTTGCTCTCCCGCAGAGTGATCTGCGAGGCGTCCGGCAGGCGGCAGCGGTAGAGCGTGGCGGTGCCGACGTACATCACCGTCTCGATCACCGCGCGCAGGTGATGCGGCTGGGACGGGTCCACCAGCTTCGAGCGCTCCGGGCGGAAAGCCAGCTGCACATTGGCACTGCCCAGGCCCGCCGGCAGCTCGCAGGGGATTTCCGCCGCCATGGCGTTGGGATGGAAGCCGCCCTGGCGCATCTGCCCGGGAAGGAAATTGATGTCGCCGATGAACTGCGCGACGAAGCGATGCGTCGGGCGTTCGTAGATCTCGTTGGGCGTGCCGATCTGCATGATGTTGCCGTGGGACATCACGGCAATCCGGTCGGACAGGGTGAGCGCCTCCTCCTGGTCGTGGGTGACGAAGATGAAGGTGATGCCCGCCTCTTCCTGCACGCGCTTGAGCTCGACCTGCATCTCCTTGCGCAGCTTCAAGTCCAGCGCGGACAACGGCTCGTCAAGCAGCAGCACCGAGGGCTTGGGCGCCAGCGCGCGAGCCAGGGCCACGCGTTGCTGCTGGCCGCCGGAGAGCTCGGCCGGCTTGCGTCGCGCCAGGTGCTCCATCTGCACCAGCGCCAGCATCTCCTTCACCCGGCCGGGAATCTCGCTGCGCGCCAGGCCCTGCATCTCCAGGCCGAAGGCGATGTTCTCGCTCACCGACATGTGCGGGAACAGGGCGTAGCTCTGGAACACGGTGTTGATGCGGCGGCGGTACGGCGGCAGGTCGTTGACCCGCTCGCCGCCGACGAGGATGTCGCCGCAGGTGACGTTCTCGAAGCCGGCGATGCTGCGCAGCAGCGTGGTCTTGCCGCAGCCGGACGGCCCCAGCAAGGTGAAGAACTCGTTATGGGCAATGTCCACCGAGACTTCGTTGAGAGCAGGAGCGACGTTGGGATCGTCGGTATAGCGCTTGCTGACCCGACGCACCTCGACTGACGACGAGTGATTCATTTTGGTGCATTCCTCTTGTTTTTGTATGCAATATTTGAATGCAACCTAGAGATAACTGGTTTATTTTTCTTCTGCAACTGGTTTTGCACGGACTGTTTTGCGGCATCCTTTGAAGGGTCAAGCAAGAGGCGGAGTCGCTCATGACGGAGAAACACCCCGAGTCCACGGTGGAACGTGTCTACCAAGGGGTTTACGAGGCAATCAGCAAGCGCAGCCTGCGCCCGGGCATGAAGCTTGGCGAAGCCGCGCTGGCGGAATTGTTCAAGGTCAGCCGCACTTCGGTGCGCGCGGCGCTCAAGCAGTTGGAGGCGGACGGGCTGGTGTCCACCGCGCTCAACAAAGGTGCATGGGTATCGCTGCCCAGTGATGAGGAGATCCGCTCGCTGTTCGAAACCCGGCGGCTGATCGAGATCGGCATCGTCAGCGAACTCTGCCGCCGCGCCGACAGCGCGATCATCCAGGACCTGCGCGACCACGTAGCGCTGGAAAACGCGGCCCACGACCATGACCACGCGCAGTTCGTCCAGCTACTGGGCGAATTCCACATCAAGCTCGCGGCGGCGCTGAACAACCCGGTGCTGCTGGACTTCTTCCGCAAGCTGATCGAACGCGCCTCGCTCTACGCCACCACCCTGGACGACGACCAGCACGGCACCTGCCGCGAGAACGAACACCTGCGGCTGATCGAGTACATCGAGGCGGGCAACCAGGCGGCGGCCATCGAGCTGACCTGCATGCACCTCAACGGCATCGAGCAGGCCATCCTCAAGGCCGCGGGCAATCTGAAAGCGGACTACCACCCGCTCAAGCACCTGATCAGCAGTTGATGCACAGAA
This sequence comes from Pseudomonas triclosanedens, assembly GCF_026686735.1. Lineage (NCBI taxonomy): Bacteria > Pseudomonadati > Pseudomonadota > Gammaproteobacteria > Pseudomonadales > Pseudomonadaceae > Pseudomonas > Pseudomonas triclosanedens. The sequence continues at coordinate 5,282,650 of NZ_CP113432.1, forward strand.
AAACGCCCGGCTGGCACCGGGCGTCCCCGGTCAGGCGGCGGGACCGCCCGTGATGGCTTCAAAGCCTTGGCGTATCTGGTCTTCCGGCAGGTTGTCGCCGATGAAGACGATCACGCTTTCGCGCTTCTCGTCACCCCGCCACTCGGTATCCCAGTCGAAGCCGTACAGCCGCAGAACCCCCTGGAACACCAGGCGCCGCTCCTCGCCGGCAATGTTCAGCACGCCCTTGTAACGCAGCAGCGAGTTGCCGTGCCATTGCAGCAGATCGTCCATGAATTCGCTGAGGCGCTCGATATCCAGCGGTTTTTCGCTGCGCAGCACGAGGGTGGTGATGCGGTCGGTGGTGTCCGCCGCCGGGCGTACGGGGCGCAGCAACGGGCGCAGGCCGATGTCTGCGTTGAGGTTGAAACCACGCACGTCGAGCAACCGCTCCAGCGCGATGGAGCCATGCTCCACCGCGTGGATCTCAGCGCGGCGGTTGATGCGTTGCAGGCGCTCCAGCAGGGCGTCGTACTGCTCGGGCGAAACCAGGTCGCGCTTGCTCACCAGGATGCGGTCACCGAAGCCAACCTGGGCCTGGGCGATGGCTTCCTGCAGATGGCGGTCAGCGTTGGCAGCGTCCACCAGGGTGATGATGCCGTCGAGCAGGTAGCGCTCGCGCAGGGTCTCGTCGACGAAGAAGGTCTGCGCCACCGGTGCCGGATCGGCCAGGCCGGTGCACTCGATCACCAGGCGGTCGAAGTCCAGTTCGCCGTTGTCACGGCGCTCCAGCAGGACGTAGAGGGCGCGCTCAAGGTCGGTGTTGATGGTGCAGCAGACGCAGCCGTTGGACAGCGTCATCACCTGCACCGCGTCGTCGCCCAGCAGTTGACCGTCGATGGGCGTCTCGCTGAACTCGTTCTCGATCACGGCGATCTTCAGACCGTGCTCGGCCTTGAGGATGTGCTTGAGGAGGGTGGTCTTGCCGGCTCCGAGAAAGCCGGTGAGGACGGTTACCGGAATCTGCGGTGCGCTTGCGGAATCGGTCATGGGAACATCCAGGCAATCAGAAATGAAAACGGGCCGCGATCGCTCGCGGCCCGTCCAACGCTCGATGAAACGTCGGCGAGGCAACCGAGGCAAGGCGCCAGTGGCCGGAAAAGGCGGAGTCTACTGCAGTAGAAGGGCACTTTCCCGGCCACTGGCAACGCGGCATCGGCCACGCCGCCGATCAGCAGCAGCGGATGGGGCGTCCCTTGCCGCCACCGTAGCGCGCCTCCTGGCGCTCACGGAAGAATTCCTCGTAGGTCATCGGAGTCTTGTCCGGGTGCTTGTTCTGCATGTGCTGAACGTAGGTGTCGTAATCGGGCATGCCGACCAGCATGCGAGCGGCCTGCCCGAGGTACTTACCCATGCGGCTGAGGTCGTTGAACATGATCTACCTCCGTCAGGCGTCCGGGATCGGCTGGAACGGAGCCTCATTGTCGGTGCGCTCCTTCTTGCTCCAGGCGCTGGCGCCTACCTTGATGGCGTACACCAGCACGCTGAACACCACCAGCAGGAACAGCACGGTGAGGCCGGCATTGATGTAGGCGTTCATCATCACGTGCTGCATCTGGCCGATGTCCTTGGCCGGGGCGATGATCTGCCCGGCATCCAGGCCCGCCGAGTACTTCTTGCCGAGGGCGATGAAGCCGACCGCCGGGTTGCTGTCGAAGATCTTGATCAGGCCGGCTGTAGTGGTGCAGATCAGCAGCCAGGCAGCCGGCAGCGCGGTCACCCAGACGTACTGCTGGCGCTTCATCTTGATCAGCACGACGGTAGCGAGCATCAACGCGATACCGGCAAGCATCTGGTTGGAGATGCCGAACAGCGGCCACAAGGTATTGATGCCGCCCAGCGGGTCCACCACGCCCTGGTACAGCAGCCAGCCCCACAGGGCCACGCAGCCGCCGGTACCGACGATGTTGGCGCCCCAGGAGTCGGTTTTCTTCAGGGCCGGCACGAAGTTGCCCAGCAGGTCCTGCAGCATGAAGCGACCGGCACGGGTGCCGGCATCCACCGCGGTGAGGATGAACAGCGCCTCGAAGAGAATCGCGAAGTGGTACCAGAAGGCCATCGTGTTCTCACCCGGCAGCACCTGGTGAAGGATGTGCGCAATGCCCACGGCAAGCGTCGGCGCGCCACCGGCACGGGCGAGGATGGTGGTTTCGCCGATATCCTTGGCGGTCTGGGTCAGCACCTCCGGAGAAATCACGAAGCCCCAGCTGCTGACAGTGGCGGCTACCGCGTTGACGTCGGTACCGACCACAGCCGGCGGGCTGTTCATGGCGAAGTAGATGCCCGGCTCGATCACCGAGGCAGCGACCATTGCCATGATGGCCACGAAGGACTCCATCAGCATGCCGCCGTAGCCGATGTAGCGTGCATCGGGTTCACGGTTGAGCAGCTTGGGCGTGGTGCCCGAGGAGATCAGCGCGTGGAAGCCGGAAACGGCACCACAGGCGATGGTGATGAACAGGAACGGGAACAGGCCGCCCTTCCACACCGGGCCGGTGCCGTCGGTGAACTGGGTCAGGGCAGGCATCTTCAGCTCCGGCGAGACGATCAGGATGCCGATGGCCAGGGCGACGATGGTGCCGATCTTGAGGAAGGTCGACAGATAGTCCCGCGGCGCCAGCAGCAGCCATACCGGCAGCACCGAGGCGATGGCACCGTAGGCGATCAGCATCCAGACGATCTGCACGCCGTGGAAGGTGAACACCGGAGCCCATTCCGGACTGGCGGCGACTTGCCCGCCCAGCCAGATCGAACCCAGCAGCAGGGCCACGCCAACCACGGAAATCTCGCCAATACGGCCTGGGCGGATGTAGCGCATGTACACACCCATGAGAATCGCGATCGGGATGGTCGCCATCACGGTGAACATGCCCCACGGGCTCTCGGCCAAGGCCTTCACCACGATCAGGGCGAGTACCGCGAGGATGATGATCATGATCAGGAATGCGCCGAACAGAGCGATGGTCCCCGCCACCTGCCCCATTTCCTCGCGTACCAGCTCACCCAGCGAGCGACCGTTGCGCCGGCTGGAAATGAACAGGACCATGAAGTCCTGGACGGCGCCAGCCAGCACCACACCGGCGATCAGCCAGAGCGTGCCGGGCAGGTAGCCCATCTGCGCCGCGAGCACGGGACCGACCAGCGGGCCGGCGCCAGCGATGGCGGCGAAGTGGTGACCGAAAAGGATGTGCTTGTTGGTCGGGACGTAGTCCAGGCCATCGTTATTGAGGACCGCGGGGGTCGCTCGATTGGGGTCGAGCTGCATCACCTTGGTGGCGATGAACAGACTGTAATAGCGGTACGCAACCAGGTAGATGGCAACGGCTGCGACGACGATCCACAGCGCATTGATGGCTTCGCCGCGGCGAAGCGCCACGACTCCTAATGCAAAGGCACCGACTATCGCCACCACCAGCCATGCGAGGTGACGCAGCAGGTTGTTGTTATTGTTCATAGCGAGGCTTCCGACAGTTTGAAGGCGAGAATTCGCAGAAAAATTCTAGTCTTTTCCCACGACCCATTCATACGACCTTAGTCTAGAGCGGTTACGTGCTTATTGCCGGACGTCGAAACGCGCCGGCCACCCTGCCCAAAAGAAAAGCCCGCCTGGTAGGCGGGCTCGTACGAGCGGTTCTGGATCAGACCGGCTGCTTGGCGTAGCGCGAAAGAACCTGGTCGCGGCTCATGACTTCCAGGGTGTTGTTCAGCACTTGTTCGCCCGTGGTGTTCTGGGCAGCGAAGATTTCTCCGTAGTGCTGTTGAGTCACCTGGGCGAAGTGCGCGCGATCCTTGGTCGGAACGCCCAGCAGGACAGCATAGGCATCCAGCGCCTCGCCATGCCCCTTGGCCATGTCTTCGGCGATGTTGTCGAGCATGCCATTCATGGCGAAGATCGAGCGACCGCCATAGGTGATGCGCTGGTTGGCGTCACAACCGTTGGTACCGGAGGTAAGGCCGAAGGTGGCGTTGCCGGAAGTGCCGTTGGTGGTAGTGGCCAACAGGTGCGGGAACAGGCCACGCTGACCTTCGAATGCCATGTTGCCCCACCCGCAACCCTTGCCGCTCTGCCCTGCCTCGTCAGCTTGCGCCAACAGGCTGGCAGCGCTCAAAACACCAAAGATCAGCCCCTTGCTCAGGAGTTTCTTGTCCATGCTCTGCGCTCCGCAGTTGAGTGTTTGATTTCCGCCCAAGGAGCTTTGGCGAGGGGCGGCTACCTGTCAAACCGGAAGCAGGCTTGCCGGTCGGGTAAATCCTCCTAAACACCGGTAGGACATGTTGACCGGTGCTTGTCTATAGTGAGGCGAACCCGATTGGCCGGAGTACCAGGACATGAGCGACGATCATGCCGAGCGGCGGCGCTTTCAACGCATCGCCTTCGATGCAGGGACAGAAATCAGCCAGGGCGACCGGCGCTGGAAGGTCGCCCTGCTGGACCTGTCATTGCAGGGGCTGCTGGTCGAGCGCCCCGAACACTGGGATGTGGTAGCCGGCGAGCCGCTTCAGGTACGCATCTACCTGGGCTTCGATGCCAACGTGTACATGGAAGCGGACCTGGCGTGGGAGCGCGAGGGGCTGCTGGGCTTCACCTGCCGGCATATTGACCTCGACTCGATCAGCCACCTGCGCCGCCTGGTGGAGCTCAACCTCGGCGACGAAACCCTGCTGGAACGCGAGCTGACGCTGCTGGGCGAGCATTGAGCGGGGCCTGCTCCAGCATCCCCCGCACGCGGCTCCTGGTGGGCATCGCTACGCTCCACCCATCCTGCGTATCCGATCACGAACGGGGCCCGGCATTAAGCGGGAACCGAGCCATCCGCGCAGACCTTACTCGAACAGCGCGTCGAGCGCCTGCTCCAGGCGCGTCACGGCGATGACCTGCAAGCCAGGCGGCGATTCCTTCGGCGCATTGCCCTTGGGCACGATGGCGCGCTTGAAGCCATGCTTGGCAGCCTCCTTGAGACGCTCCTGGCCACTGGGTACCGGACGCACCTCGCCGGACAAACCCACCTCGCCGAACACCAGCAACTGGTGATCCAGCGGCCGGTTGCGCAGACTGGACATCACCGCCGCCATCAAGGCCAGGTCCGACGCCGTCTCCAGCACCTTCACTCCCCCCACCACGTTGAGGAACACGTCCTGGTCGTAGGTGGGGATGCCGCCGTGGCGGTGCAGCACCGCCAGCAGCATCGCCAGGCGGTTCTGGTCCAGGCCCAGGGTGACGCGGCGAGGGTTGGCCAGGTGGCTGGTGTCCACCAGCGCCTGCACCTCCACCAGCATCGGCCGCGAGCCTTCCCAGGTGGCCATCACCACGCTGCCGGGCACCGACTCCTGGGCGCGGGTGAGGAAGATCGCCGATGGGTTGGAGACCTCCTTCAATCCGCGGTCGGTCATGGCGAACACACCCAGCTCGTTGACCGCGCCGAAGCGGTTCTTCACCGCGCGCAAGAGGCGCAGGCGGCCATCGGACTCGCCCTCGAAATACAGCACGGTGTCGACCATGTGCTCCAGCACGCGCGGGCCGGCGAGCGCGCCCTCCTTGGTGACGTGACCAACCAGGAAGATCGAGGTACCGCTCTGCTTGGCGAAGCGCACCAGCAGTGCTGCGCTCTCGCGCACCTGGGCGACACCGCCCGGGGCCGATTGCAGTTGTTCGGTGAAGATGGTCTGGATCGAGTCGATCACCATCACTTTCGGCCGCTCCTGGCGCGCCGTGGCGATGATGCTTTCGATGCAGGTCTCGGTCATCACCTTGAGCTTGTCTTCCGGCAGGCCCAAGCGGCGGGCGCGCATGGCGACCTGCTGCTGGGACTCTTCGCCGGTGACGTAGAGCGCCGGCAGGCGCGTGGCGATGTTGCAGAGGGTTTGCAGGAGGATGGTGGACTTGCCGATACCTGGGTCGCCGCCGATCAGCACCACCGAACCATCGACCAGCCCGCCGCCGAGCACGCGGTCCAGTTCCGCCGAGGCGGTGGAGAAACGAGGCATCTCTTCGACGCTGACTTCGGCAAGGGTCTTGATGTTGGCCTGCTGCCCGGCCCAGCCGCCGCGCCCGGAACTGCTGCCGGAGCCGCCGGTGGGCGTGGCGTCGACGACGGTCTCGACCAGGGTGTTCCAGGCGCCGCAATCAGGGCACTGGCCAGCCCATTTCGGATAGGTGGCGCCGCACTCGGTGCAGCCGTACATGCGCTTGGCCTTGGCCATTGGCGGACTCCGTCGAAGACAAAGCACGCATCATAGCCAATCGGGCCAGGCGCTTCAGGACCTGTTTTCGATCTCTCGAACGAGAGCGGAATACGTAGAATCAGAGGAAGGAGCGCAGCTTGCGCGGCGCGCGAGCACGACTCGCTCCTTCGCGGTGGAGCCGGAGCGTATCAGCCCGCCAAGCGGCGATACTGGCACTCCATGTCGTGCTTGAGGCTTTCGCGGCGCATCAGCAGCGAAGCCAAGGTACATTCGGGGCGCTCGATGCCCTCCTCCACGCGACCGATACGCTGGTCCAGCAACTCGTACTGCAACTTCAGCCGGACCAGGCGTTCCTGCGCTCGCAGGGCATCGCGGGATTTGACGGAGGACTTGCCGAGAGTGGAGATGGATTTGCGCATGGCGGTGGCACCAGCAGGAAAAAGATGACAGGAGCCTACGCCTCGCTCCCCCCCACACCCTTGACTTCAATCAAGCTCAGGAGGATCGCCTGAGCAGGTCGGCGATCTCGTCCTTCAACGTCACGCGCTGCAGCTTGAGGGAGTTGAGAGAGAGGTCGTCCATCGCCTCACGGCCGTCCTCGATGTCGTAGATCTTGCGGTCCAGTTCCTCGTAGCTGGCGGCCAGCCTGGTGAAATGGGCGTCGTTCCCATGCAACCGGGTCATCAGAGCCTTCTGGTCGGGAAACTCGCGGACTAGCGGATGGTGCTCGAGCGGCATGACAGGCCTCCTCTGCGGGTGGGTTGCCCACTAAGCCTAGACCACCGGAACGCACGTCCCAACGCCGCTGGTCACGGCAATTGAAGGTGCTCGCATCACGGCGGACCGCTAAACTGCCCCTGTCCCTCTTTCCGTTACAAGGAGTTCACGCATGAGTCTGTTAAGCGAATTCAAGGCCTTCGCCGTCAAGGGCAACGTGGTCGACATGGCCGTCGGTATCATCATCGGCGCCGCATTCGGCAAGATCGTCTCGTCCTTCGTCGGCGACGTGATCATGCCGCCCATCGGCCTGCTGATCGGAGGGGTGGATTTCTCCGACCTGGCGATCACCCTCAAGGCCGCCGAAGGCACCACACCCGCGGTGGTGTTGGCCTACGGCAAATTCATCCAGACCTGCCTGGACTTCCTGATCGTGGCCTTCGCCATCTTCATGGGCGTGAAGGCGATCAACCGCTTCAAGCGCGAAGAAGAAGCCGCGCCAGCCGCACCGACCAAGGACCAGGAACTGCTGAGCGAAATCCGCGACCTGCTCAAGGAGCAGCGTAACCGCGCTCCCTGAGCCGCCGCGGTCCGTCAGGCCGGCGGTATGAGCAGCAGGTGGCCGATCCGGCGCTCGCTGACATCGAGCACCTCAAGGTGCCAGCCGCCCAGCTCCAGCGTATCGCCCTTGGCCGGCAAGCGGCCAAGGTGCTTCAGCGCCAGGCCACCCAGGGTCTGATACTCCGCGGTCGGGCGGGCATGGAAGCCCACCCGCTCGGCCAACGCTGCCAGCGTTACCGCACCGTCCACGCGATAGCCGCGCGAATCCGCTTCGATATCCGTACCGGACACCTCGCTGGCGTCCGGCAGTTCGCCGGCGATGGCCTCCAGCACGTCGGTCAGGCTGAGCATGCCTTCGAAGCCGCCGAACTCGTTGACCACGAAGGCCAGGTGAGTCGACGCCTCGCGCATCTGCTCCAGCGCGCTCAGCACCGTGCTGCTGTCCGGCAGGCTCAGCGGCTCGCGCAGCAGCGGCAGGATGTCCAGCTCGCGGCCTTGCAGCAGATCGGCGAACAGCTCCTTCTTGTGCACGAAGCCCAGCGGCTCGTCGATATTGCCGTCACGGATCACCAGCAGGCGCGAGTACGGCGACTCCAGCAGCGCACGGCGAATGTTCTCCGGGCTGTCGGCCACGTCCACGCGGTGCACGCGCTGGCGGTCGATCATCACCGCCTTCACCGGGCGCTCGGCCAGGCCCAGCACACCGCTGATCATCACTCGCTCGCGACGGTGGAACGGCGCATCGCCGCCATCGTCCGGGCCCACCATGTCGGCGATTTCATCACCGACTTCATCGGCCTCGACCTTGCCACCCATCAGGCGCAGCACCGCATGGGCGGTCCGCTGGCGCAGGCCACGCTGGCCGCGCAGGCTCTTCTGGCGGCGCCAGCGTACCAGTTGGTTGGCCATCTCGATCAGCAGGCTGAAGCCGATGGCGGCGTACAGATAGCCTTTCGGAATATGGAAGCCCAGCCCCTCGGCGGTCAGGCTGAAACCGATCATCAGCAGGAAGCCCAGGCACAGCATGATCACCGTCGGGTGTTCATTGACGAAACGCGTCAGCGGCTTGCTGGCGACCATCATCAGACCGATGGAGAAGATGACCGCGATCATCATCACTTCCAACTGGTCGACCATGCCCACAGCCGTGATCACCGCATCGAGGGAGAACACCGCGTCAAGCACCACGATCTGTGCCACCACCGGCCAGAAGGCCGCGTACACGCGCTTGCCCCCGGCCTGATGCACGCGGCCCTCCAGGCGCTCGTGCAGTTCGAGGGTCGCCTTGAACAACAGGAACAGACCACCGAACAGCATGATCAGGTCGCGTCCGGAGAAGGTCTTGCCGAACACTTCGATCAGCGGCGCGGTCAGCGTCACCAGCCACGAGATGCTGGCCAGCAGGCCCAGGCGCATCAACAGCGCCAGCGACAGGCCGATCAGCCGCGCGCGATCACGCAGGTGCGGCGGCAGCTTGTCCGCGAGGATCGCAATGAAGACGAGGTTGTCGATGCCCAGCACCAGCTCCAGCAGGATCAGGGTGAGCAGGCCGAGCCAGGCCGTGGGGTCCATCAGCCATTCCATATCGGTCGACCTCGCTGGGTACGCGCCGTGGCAGGCTGGGTAGCATCATTCGCGAACGCGGATGCCGGGGGAGGTTCGCCGGCCACCGGAGCTACCGGGGTCGGCGTGGTACTTTGACTGTCCATCAGGGTCCAGTGAAGGGAAAACGAACGCTTATCCTACGGTCAAAGCGCCCGCCTCCTAAGTGGACAATCTTTTCAAAATCTATCGAAGCGCCGTTACCAATAGTTCTCCACCGCGATCTGGCCGGGCTTGCGCGTCAGCGCCAGGCTCATGCCACGTGCCTTGAGTACCGCCCGCGTGTCTTCGATCATCTGCGGATTGCCGCAGAGCATCACCCGCGAATGTTCCGGCGTGAGCTCCAGCCCGGCAGCGCGCTCCAGCTCGCCGTTCTCGATCAGCGTGGTGATCCGCGCATTCAGGCAGCCGGGGATCTGCTCGCGGGTGACCACCGGAATGAACTGCAGCTTGTGGAAGTACTCTGCCAGGTGCTCCATCCCGCCGAGGCTGGCGATCAGGTCGCGATAGGCGAGCTCCTTTTCCTCACGGGCGCTGTAGACCAGCTTGATGGTCTCGAAGCGCTCCCACACTTCGAAGTCCTGCAGGATCGACAGGAACGGGGCGAGGCCGGTGCCGGTGGCGAGCATCCAGAGATCGCGGCCATCGGGGAAGCGGTCGAGGGTCAGGAAACCGAAGGATTGGCGGTCCACCAGCAACTGGTCGCCGACTCGCAGCCGGCTGAGCTCGCTGGTGAACTCCCCGCCCGGAACGACGATGGAGAAGAATTCGAGAAAATCGTCGTGGGGCGCCGACACCATCGAGTAGGCGCGCCAGACGATGCTGCCGCCGGGCTTGTACGCGCCCAGGCGGGCGAACTGCCCGGCACGGAAGCGGTAGCCGCTGTCGCGGGTAGTGCGCAGGGTGAACAGGCTGGGCGTCAGAGTCTGCACTTCCAGCAGGGTCTGGCGGGTGAACTTCTCTTCGCTGGCGGTCATCGTCCGCTCCTCTTGCAGGGACCCGATCATTTTCCCGTATTGGCGGCGCCAGAAACACCCGCAAGGCTTGTGGTCATCCTCCACGCAAGCGATCACGGCCAACACCAGGCCGACCGTAACCGATTTCCCCGCACCGGGGCCTGCCAGGAATCAGCGCTTGCGGTTGACCACCTGGGCAGCGCGCAGCACGTCGCTGCCGATCTCGCCCTCGAACTGCTTCCACAGCGGCTGCATGGCGGTGCGCCAGGCCTCGCGCTCGACCGGGGTCAGGCTGACAATGTGTGCCTTGCCATTGGCCAGCACGCGCTCGCGTTCCTTCTGATTCAGTGCTTCGGCGTCCTTGTTTACCTCAACCGTCACCTCCTCCTGATCGCCTCCAGTTGAGTGCGTACCGGGTAAGGCATGCTGTTCCAGAACTTCTGGTTGCTGATCAGCATATAGCTGAGCACGCCGTGGTTGGTTTCGGTGATGAACGGCTGCACGCTGTCGAGCTTCTGGCTGCCGATGTTCGACCAGGTGTTCTCGGTGCCCTGCACCTTGCCGTCCTGCAGCGCCTTGAAGGTCTCGGCGAAGGGCAGCCGGACGGCCTTGGCGTCGAGCAGGCCGAACTGCGCGTCGAGTACCGACGACGGCTGGATGCGGAAGCTCAGGCCCTTGGCATCGGCGGGTGCGCGCAGTTCGCGGTTGGCGGAGAGCTGCTTCATGCCGTTGTTCCAGTAGGCCAGCCCATAGATGCCCGACGTGGCCATCGAGCGCAGCAGCTCGCGGCTCTTGTCGCGCTTCTGGAAGCGCTTCACCGCCTCCAGGTCATCGAACAGGAACGGCAGGTCGAAGACGTCCAACTGCTTGGTGTATCCCTCGAACTTCGACAGCGACGGCGCCAGCATCTGCACCTTGCCGTCGCGCAGCGCCTGCAACTCTTCGGCATCGCCGTACAGCGTGGAATTGGGGAATACCTCGACCTTCACCTGGCCGGCCAGACGCTCCTCCACCAGCTTCTTGAACAGCAGCGCACCGCGCCCTTTCGGGGTGTCGTCGGCAACTACATGGGAGAACTTGATCAGGATCGGCTCATCGGCGAAAACCGGCTGGGCCAGGGTGAACAGAGCGGACAGCGCCACCCCGAAAAACGACTTGTACATCGATATCCTTATGCAATGGCAATAGCCCGGCGCGCGAGCGGGCTCGCGTGTCGAGGTTCCGTGAAGACTTGTCAGGAGGTGGCCGCAAGGTCGGCGGGAGATGGTCCCGGGAGCTGGCCCTACCGGGTCGCTAAGGACGCCCGGTTATTATTGGTAAGCCGCCACGCAGACGAACGCGGGGCGGATAGGCGATAATTTTTCGATATTACGCGGGTCCGCACAAGCAGCCGACAGCCAACCACGTCTCAGATTCATGACAACCGCATTGCGGCCGTCCAAAACCCGTTGCATCGAACGTCAAGTCAAGAATCACCCCATATTTCCTTCGAGAGCCCCATGCCCGTCCTCGCCAGTCCTTTTGCCCAGCTCGATCTGGTCCGCCATCCCGAACAGCAGGGCGAGCCTCTGCAGGCCTTCGACGCGGCGGACGAGTATCTGCTCAGCCACCTGCACGACCAGGGCGTCAGCACGCAAAGCCGGGTGCTGGTGCTCAACGACAGCTTCGGCGCACTCGCTGCCAGCCTCGCACCCCATGTTTGCCTGACCAGCAGCGGCGACTCGCACCTGGGCTACATTGCCCTGCAGCGCAACCTCGAACGCAACGGTTTGGGCGCCGTCCCGCTGGCCTTCGTACCCGCCAGCGAAAGACCGCAGGGGCCGTTCGACCACGTACTGGTGCGCGTACCCAAGACCCTCGCGCTACTGGAAGAACAACTGATTCGCCTGCACGGCCAACTGGCGCAGGGCGCGAAGGTAGTCGCCGCCGGCATGATCAAGCACCTGCCACGCGCCGCCGGCGACCTGCTGGAAAAATACATCGGCCCGATGCACGCCTCGTTGGCGGTGAAGAAGGCCCGACTGCTGATCGCCAGCGCCGAGCAACGTCCGGCACCGGCCTCGCCCTACCCCACGCGCTACCGCCTGGACAAGCCTCCACTCACCCTGCTCAACCACGCCAACGTGTTCTGCCGCGACGGCCTGGACATCGGCACCCGCGCCTTCCTCCCGCACCTGCCGCACTTCCACCACGCCGTGCGGGCCGCCGACCTGGGCTGTGGCAACGGCGTCCTGGGCATCGCCTTCGCCCTGGCCAATCCGCAGGCCGAACTGACGCTGGTGGACGAGTCCTACATGGCCGTGCAGTCGGCGCGGGAAAACTGGCTGGCCGCCCTGGGCGAGCGCCCCGTGGATATCCATGCCGACGACGGCCTGGCCGGCCAGCCGGCGGACTCGCTGGACCTCGTGCTGTGCAACCCACCCTTCCACCAGCAGCAGGTGGTCGGCGACTTCCTCGCCTGGCGCATGTTCCAGCAGGCCCGTGCGGCGCTGGTCACCGGCGGCGAGCTGTGGATCGTCGGCAACCGTCACCTGGGCTACCACGCCAAGCTCAAACGCCTGTTCCGCGGCGTCGACCAGGTGGCGGCGAATCCGAAATTCGTGGTGCTGAAAGCGACGAAGTGACCTGGCGGGATTGCTCCGGAAAACGCGCCGGAGCAGCATGGGTCGCCCCCAGTCAGGATGCTCGCCATGACCGCCGCCGAACCCGCCCTCCCCGCGCCGGAACTGATCCGCACAGTCGACGGCATCAACCTCGCGCTGCGGCGCATCGGCCCGGAGAACGGCCCGCCGGTGATCCTCACCCACGGCACCTTCTCCAACCATCGCAGTTGCCTCGGGTTGGCCAACTACCTCGGTGCCCAGGGCTTCGCCTGCTGGCTGTTCGACTGGCGCGGCCACGGCGACAGCGAACGCAACGACTTCCTCCACAGCTTCGACGATGTCGCCGAATACGACGTGCCGGCGATTCTCGATGCGGTCAGGCAGCGTAGCGGGCAGGCCGCGCCGGCCTGGATCGGCCACTCCGGCGGCGGACTGATCGCCTCCATGTGGGCCGCGCGTAACCCACGGCTGGCCGAGCGGCGCCTGCGCGCGATGGTTCTGCTGGGTTCCCAGGCTACCGCCGCCGGAACCAGTCTTCGCCATCGCCTGTCTATCCAGGCGTTCGACTGGGTCCTGCGCTGGCAGCGTATCGCCCCAAGCCGACCGAAGAACGTAGGGCCGGAAGCGGAAAGCGCACGGCTGATGCGCCAGTGGTGCCAATGGAACCTGCGCCGGCGCTTCGACTCGCTGGACGGCTTCGACTATCTGGCCGGGCTTGCCGGCATCGCCATCCCGGTACTGGGCCTGGCCGGCAGCGGAGACCGCTTCATCGCACCGCAGGCGGGTTGCCGGGCACTGGTGGAAGCCTTCGCCACGCCGCAGGCGCAATGGCTGCTATGCGGGCAGGCGAACGGCTTCCGCGAGGACTACAGCCACAACCGCCTGCTGCTCTCGCGCAACGCCAGCCTGGAAATCTGGCCGCGCATCGCCCAGTGGCTGGCAAGCAACTGAGCCGGACCCCAGGCATGCGGTATGGGGACAGCGCAGCCATACCCATGCCGTCTGCGCACCGAATCGATGGGTATCGCAGGCCCGCCTACGGGTACGGAACGGCCAGCCCGAGCGGGTACGCGGCGCATTCGCGGGAGCGGGCTTCGCTCACGCTCGAGCAGCCCAGCGCAACAGCGCTTCAGGGGTATCGACGTCGCGCAGCACGCCAGCGTCGTCGACCTGGAGCGACACGCAACGCTCCCGATGCACCGCCACCACGGCGCGAGCGCCCTCGTCGCCGCGCAGGTCGGCGAGCCTGGGCCAGAAGTCCCGACCAAACAGTACCGGGTGGCCGCGCTGGCCGTCGTAGAGGGGAAAGAGGATGGTCGAGGCGCTTGCAGCATCGGCCAGTTGCCGCAACGTGGACGGCGCGATCCACGGCATGTCGCCGAGCAGTACGGCCACCGCGCGGGCATCGCTGTCGCACAGCGAAGCGGCACCCGCCGCCAGGCTGTGGCCCATGCCTAACGCCGCGTCCGGGCTGTGGATAACGCGGCAGCCGGCGGGCAGACCGAAGTCCTCGGCCCGCTCGCCGACGCGCAGGATCACCCGTACCTCGCCAAACGCTTCCAGCGCACGCTCGACGCTGCGCGCAAGCAGCGTCGAGCCCTCCAGCCCGGCGCGGCGCTTGTCGGTGCCGAAGCGCCTGCCCTGGCCGGCGGCAAGAACCAGCGCAACGATCATCACAGATGCTCGCGAGCGATGCCGCTGCGGGTACGAAGAATGTCGGCGAGTACCGCCAGGGCGATCTCCGCCGGCGTCTTGCTGCCCAGGTTCAGGCCGATCGGCGCATGGATGCGCGCCAGTTCGGTTTCGTTCAAGCCGCCGATACGGCTCAACCGCTCACGACGCTTCTGCGATGTGGTACGCGAACCCATCACACCGATGTAGAAGGCTTCGGTGCGCACGGCTTCGAGCATCGCCAGGTCGTCGATCTTCGGATCGTGGGTCAGCGCCACCACCGCCGTATCGGCATGGCAGCCGCCGTTGGCGATGAAGATCGACGGCAGCTCGCGGCGGATCTCGATGCCATCGAGCACCACGCCATCCAGCGCCTCTTCACGCGGGTCGCAGAGGATGACCTCGAAGCCCAGCCCCTTGCCGAACTCCGCACAGAAATGCGCAACGCTGGAGTACCCCGCCAGCAGCAGGCGCTGGGCGGCACCAACGCGCAGGTGCACGCTGGCCGCATCGCGTTCCACACGCGGACCGTGGCTATGGTCGTCGCTAAGGCGGCGCGCGCCGTCGGCCAGGCTCACCTCGCGCAGCAGGCGGCGCTGACCGAGCAGCGCCGACTCCAGCTCGCGCAGATGCGCCTGCACGTCGCAGTCCGACGGCAGGTTTTCCACCAGCACGTCGAGAATGCCGCCGCAGGGCAGCCGGATGTTCGAACGCGTGTCGCTGCCATCGCCATACCGCACGACGACCACCGGTTCGGCGAACTCGCCATCGGCGACACGCTCCAGGAAGTCATCCTCGACGCAACCGCCGGACAGCGAGCCCACCCACTGCCCGCTGTCGTTGACCGCCAGCAGCGAGCCCGGCGCGCGAGGCGCCGAGCCGTAGGTGAAGAGCACGGTGCACAGCCAGACGCGCTGACCGGCAACGGACCACTTCAGCGCCTGGCGGACCACTTGCAGATCGAGATGCTGCACGGCTTACTCCGACTTCAGCTGAGCGACCTGTTGTACGCCCAGATCACCCGGAAGGCCACCCCAGGCCTGGCGCAGGTAGTTGATCAGATCGGCGAGTTCCTGGTCGCCAAGCTTGTCGGCAAAGCCCGGCATCGGCTGCATGCGCTCGAAACCGGTGAACTGCTGCTCACGGATACCTTCGAGGACCACCTTGGCCAGGTTGCGCGAATCGGCCAGGCGCAGGGTAGTGTTGCCCTGCATCGCAACGGCGATGTGCGGCTTGCCCTCGCCTTCCACGCCGTGGCAGCCGGCACAGACATTGAGGTACTGCTGGCGGCCGCGCTTGGCGCTGTCGCTGAGCTGCTCGAAAGGCACGCTCTGCACGACTTTCGCCTGCGGTGGCTGGTCGCCGAGCAGGTAGGTCGCCATCGCCGCGAGATCGCTGTCTTCGAGGTGCTGGGTGCTGTGATGCACCACCGGGAACATCTCGTTGAACATGCTGCCCTGGGCACTCATGCCGTGCTTGAGGAAGCTGGTCAGGTCGGCGGTGGTCCAGCCGCGCTCGGCCAGGTCCTGGGCCAGCAGGCTGGGTGCCAGGTAGCCGTTGAGCAGGCCGCCGGTGAGGCGCTTGTCCTGCTGCAGCGCACCGATGTCGTTACGCGGCGTGTGGCACTCGCCACAGTGGCCGAGCACTTCCACCATGTATTGGCCACGCTGCCAGGCTTCGCTCTTGCCTTCGGCGCTCTGCAACTGGACGCTCTTGCCGTAGAGCATGTTCCAGCCCGACAGGCCCAGGCGCACGTTGAACGGGAAGCTCAGGCTGGTCTGCGGCGCCGCTCGATTCACCGCCGGCACCGTCATCAGGTACGCGTGGATGGCATCGGAATCCTCGCGCTTGACCAGGTGGTAGGAGGTGTATGGCATCGCCGGATACAGGTTTGCGCCATCCTTGCGCTTGCCCTCGGTGAGCGCAGCGAAGAACTCGTCGGCGCTGTAGCTGCCGATGCCGTACTGCTTGTCCGAAGTGATGTTGCTGCCATAGATGGTGCCGAACGGCGACTCGATCGGCAGGCCGCCGGCGAACGGCGCGCCGCCCTCGGCGGTGTGGCAGGCCATGCAGTCGGCCGCACGGGCCAGATACTCGCCACGCTTGACCTGATCCTGCTCCGCCGCCTGGACACCCAGGGCTGCGCCGAGGCCCGCGGCCAGTGCGAGACTGGAAAGAATGCGCTGCATGCTCAACCCTCCTTGACCAGGCCGAGGTCGGTGAGCACCTCGCGCGTGGCCTCGTAGTAACGCACGTAGCCGGTGCAACGGCAGATGTGGTGGCCGAGGCTGGCTTCGATGGTCGCCTCCAGCTCACTCTTCTTCAGCGGCTGGCGCTGGGCCTTTTCCACCAGCACCGTGGCGGCATTGACGAAGCCCGGCGCGCAGTAGCTGCACTGGAAGGCGAAGCGGTCGACGAACTTCTGCTGGATCGGATTGAGCTCGGCAACGCCGCCATCCTCGCCACGCTTGGCGTGCCCCTCGATGGTGCGCACCTTCTTGCCCTCGAAGTAATGTGCGCCGGTGATGCAGGTACGCACTTCCTCGCTGGTGCCGTCGGGGTTGTCGACGATCACCACGCAGGCGTGGCAGATACCCTGGCCGCAGCCCAGGCGCGAACCGGTGAGGTTCTGGTATTCGTGCAGGTAGTCGATCATCGGCAGGTCATCGGGAACCTCGACCGGGCCGACGGTTTGACCGTTGATGGTCAGCTTGAGCGGACGGTTAGCCACGGAGGGCCTCCTTGATGCGAACGGGGGTGATGGGCAGGTCGCGGACGCGCTTGCCGATGGCATGGGCCACGGCATTGCCGATGGCGCCGACCACCGGGATCATCACCACCTCGGCGATACCCTTGGATGGGTCGCTGGGCGACAGCGGCGGCAGGATTTCCGAGCTTTGCTGCCACACGGCGACATCCTTGGCCTTCGGGAGACGGTAGCGGTTGAAGTTCCAGTCGCCCTCGCCCGGCCCCCCTTCGTACAGCGGCATCTCTTCCAGCAGCGCATGGCCGATACCCATCGCGGTACCGCCTTCGATCTGCCCCTTCACCAGTTCTGGCACCAGCACCCGGCCGCACTCGATCCAACTGTGATGGTTGAGCACCGAGACCTCGCCGCTGCCCTTGTTCACCTTCACTTCCACGATGGTCGCCACCGGGCTGTAGTAGGTGACCGCCGCATTGTTCAGTTGGGTCGGCGGATAGGCCACGTTCTGCCGGTCCAGAAGATGGAAACCTGCGCTGTTCATCTGCGCCTTCTTCACGCCCGGCGCACCATCGCCATACTTGACGGCCAGCGCGTCGAGCGGCAGGCGATCACGCACGCCGTCGATGACGAACTCGCACTCCGCCCAGCTCCAGCGGTTGAAGCCATGCACGGAAACGCCGGTGACCATGCCGCGCTCGTGGGCGAGTTTGGCCAGTTGCGCGAACGGCAGCGGCTCCAGGCCGTTGGCGGTGAGCTTGCCATCGACCCAGTGGGCGTCTTCACGGCGCACCACCAGCGGGTTGGCGGCGCCACCGAACGGGCCCTGCCGCCAGATTTCCAGCGCCGCCGGCCACAGCGCGTGGTTGAACAGCACACGCGCTGCCTCGCGGGAGGCGTGGCTGAAGTAGTAGGCCGAGTTGGTCGCCGACGACGCCGAGGCGTACTTGCCGACCCAGCGCGGGTTGCGCAGCTTCTCATCCTGGGTGGCCTGGCTCATGGTGTAGGGGTCTTCACCGCTGAGCAGTTGCAGCTCCGGCCACTGGGTTTCGGCGGTCTTTATCTCGTCCGCCGGCTTGCCGAGAAAATCGGCTACCACCAGCGCCTGGGAGGTGGACATGCCGGTGCCGATCTCGATGCCGATATGGCGCATGCGCACCTTGCCGTCGGCATCGAACTCGATGCTCGCCATCGGTGCTTCCGAGCCGGTACCGAAGTCTTTCTGGCAGATGGCGAAGCCGACGCCATACCAGTTGTCCGGGTCCTTGGCGTCCATTTCCTTCTTGCGGGCATCGCGGGTTTTCCACCACTCGTGGGCCGCGGCCTTGTCGAGAATCTCGTGCAGGCGCAGCGCACCGGCAGGCACCGCGCCCTGGGTGTTCTTCATGCCCGACTTGAGGGCGTTGACCCGGCGCAGCTCGATGGCATCGACGCCCAGGCGGCCGGCGATTTCATCGACCATCATCTCGGTCGCCGCCATGCTCTGCAGGGTTCCGTAGCCACGCATGGAGCCAGCCTCGACTGCGCGCGAATGGTAGGCAGTCACCTGCAGGTCATTCTGCGGCATGTAGTAGATCGACTGCGCCGCCGTCGCGCCCACCGCCGCCACCGAGGCGCTGTAGTTCGCACGGCCGCCACCGTCGACGCTCATTTCCGAGCGGAAGACCTTGAACGACAGGTCCTTCTTGTCCACCGCCAACTGGTAATGGATGTCGAACGAGTGACGCTTGATACCGCTCTGGAACTGCTCGTAGCGGTCGTTCGCCAGGCGGATCGGCACACCCGCTCCGTACAGCGCCGCAAGGGCTGCGTAGAAGACGAAGATGTTGTGGTCCTTGGAGCCATAACCCACGGTGTAGCCGGGGTGGATGTTCAGCTTGTCGAGGCCGAAGCGCGACGGCTTGATCATGTGCACCGTCTCGTACGCCGCCTCGAACGGGCACTGGGTGGCCACCACGAAGTGCAGGGTCTTGCTTGCCGCGTCGTACCAGCCGTTGCCGTTGTCCGGCTCCATCGCCGCCGGCTCGATGGACGGGGTCTTGTAGCGCTCGTCGAAGACCAGCCAGTCCTGGGGCGGATTGTCGATCTGGTCCTTGATCTTCTGCGCGTAGAACAGGCCCTGCTCGGTGAGGTCGCCGTGCTGACTGGGCTGCTGGTTCCACACCGGTTTGCGCTCGCGGATCATCGGGAACAGGATCGAGTCCTTGAGGCTGGAGAACTCATCCGGATCGGCGGAAGTCGCACCGCCCACGCGCACATAGCGGAAGCTGCCGTAGGGGTCACCCTGGTACAGCGGAGCCTGCGCACCGTAGCGGATGGCCTTGTCGTTGAACTTCATCTTCAACTTGGCCTGGCGGAAGCGCTCGAAGTCATTCCAGATCAGGATCGCGACAGGGTGGCCGATGAACATCGGCACCTTGCCCGGCGGCAGCAGCGGGTCCGGCGCATGGGCCTCGGGGAAGGCGATACCGTCCTTGTCCAGGTCGGCGGCGGTGACGATGCGGTCCGGCTGCAGTTCGGCACCAAGCCAGGAGAGGTCGATGCCCTCGAAGATGCGGTCGGCCTTGATGGTCTTGAGCAGCATCGCGTGGCCCTGTTGCTGGGGCCAGCCGGGCATGTCCTTGGAGCGGATGTCGCGGGCGAACACCTTGTTGCCGCAGACCTTGGACAGGGCGTCGTTGCGGAAACGCGCCTTGCCGTCGTTACCCATCCACTTCTGGGGCGAGACGGTCACACTGTTTTCCATCAGGGCAGCGAAGGCCCGGCTGCCGAGCGGCGCGAGCGTCACGCTGACGCCAGCGATCAGCCCGCCTTGCAGGAAGGCACGCCGGGAAATATCACGGTTGGACATGGTTCATCCTCTGGACGGTGAAGGCCCGCCCATGTCGTTTTCTAATGCCGGTAAGAGCTCGGAGGGCGTGGAATCGTTGACGTGTGGGGGCGACGTCGGACTCGAAAACCACAGAAAAAACCTGACTCACATGTCAACTTTAACGTAATCCACCCCCCCGTGGCAAAGTCAAGCTGACAACTTGCCGCGCCGCCTACCAATCGGACGACCTGCTCGCTCGCCGACCAAAGGGCGCTTACCGAACATCGTCTTCGCTCGGCACAAGCGAAAAAGTGTTACGCCGTGCTACGCTCCGCGACCCTTGCTTAGCGACCTAACGAATAATTCAGACATGTCCGTCGAAGCCACGTCACTGCTGCGTCACCGCCCCTTCCTCGCCTTCTGGCTGGCCCGTGTCTGCACCGCCAGCGCCTTCCAGATGATCACCGTGGCCATCGGCTGGCACATCTACGAGCTGACCCACAACGTGCTGGACCTCGGCCTCGTCGGCCTGGTGGAGTTCCTGCCGCGCGTGCTGTTCATGCTGCACACCGGCCACGTCGCCGACCGCTACGACCGCCGCCGCATCGCCTCGATCTGCCAGATTGGCCAGGGGCTGGTGGCCGTCGCCCTGGTGGCTGGAGCCAGCACCGACAGCGTGACCCGCGAAATGATCTTCGTGATGGCCTTCCTGCTGGGCACCGCGCGGGCGTTCGAGATGCCCACGACCCAGGCGCTGCTGCCGAACATCGTGCCCACCATGCTGTTCCCGCGGGCGGTGGCCGCATCAGCGTCGGCGATGCAGGCGGCGACCATCGCCGCGCCGGCGTTCGGTGGTTTCCTCTATGCCTTCGGCGCCTTCTGGGTCTATACCCCGACCGCCGTGCTGTATTTCATCGCTTGCGTGCTGGTCATGACCCTGCCCTCACGCCAGGCGCCCGCCACCCAGGGCAAGGCCACGCTGGAGTCCCTGTTGGCAGGCATCCGCTTCATCCGCAGTCGCCCGGACATCTTCGGTGCCATCTCGCTGGACCTGTTCGCGGTGCTGCTGGGCGGCGCCACCGCCTTGCTGCCGGTGTTCGCCAGGGACATCCTGCTCACCGGGCCCTGGGGCCTGGGCCTGCTGCGGTCTGCGCCGGCTGTAGGGGCGTTGCTGATGTCGTTCTGGCTGGCGCGCTTCCCCATCGAGCGCAATGTCGGACGGATCATGTTCCTCTCGGTCGGCATCTTCGGCGTCACCACCATCGCCTTCGGCCTCTCGACCTCTTTCTGGTTCTCCCTGGCGGTACTGGTGGTGCTGGGTGCGGCGGACATGATCAGCATGGTGATCCGTGGCGCCTTCGTGCAGTTGGAAACCCCGGATGAAATGCGCGGCCGGGTGAGCGCGGTCAACGGCCTGTTCATCGGCGCCTCGAACCAGCTCGGCGAATTCGAATCGGGCGTCACCGCCCACTGGCTCGGCACGGTGCCGGCGGTGGTGCTCGGCGGCGTCGGCACGCTGGTGGTTACCGGCCTCTGGATGAAGCTGTTCCCGACCCTGGCCAAGCGCGACAGGCTGCACTGACTCAACCGCAACGCCAGGCAAAAAAATCCCCCGCAGGACGTACCTGCGGGGGATGTGGGAACGGGCGCCGGGGGACGGCGCCCGGATGGGATTCTTGGAGCGGACGATCTAGTGCGGCGTCCCCAGCCCGGCCGCGCTCATGAACAGCCGCATCAGCCAGGCCGCCACGCCCAGCGCGGCGACGCTCAACACCCAGATCAGTACCAGCCAGCCCAGCCGCTTGCGCAGCGGAGCCTTGCCCTGTTCTTTATGGGTCATGGCGCAGCCCTCAGTGGTAGCCATCGCCGTGCTTCACCTTGCCGCGGAACACGTAGTAGCTCCACGCGGTGTAGACGAGGATGAACGGAATGATGAACAACGCGCCCACCAGCATGAAGCCCAGGCTCTGCGACGGCGCCGCGGCATCCCAGATGGACATCGTCGGCGGGATAATGTTCGGCCACAGGCTGATGCCCAGACCGCTGTAGCCGAGGAAGATCAGGGCCAGCGTAAGCAGGAAAGGCAGCACGTGGTCGTTGCGCGCCACCGAGCGCAGCAGGGCATAGAAGGTCAGCAGCACCAGCAGCGGCACCGGCAGGAACCAGAACAGGTTCGGCAGGCTGAACCAGCGTTCGGCGATCGGCGGGTGGGCCAGCGGTGTCCACAGGCTGACGATGCCGATCACCGCCAGCAGCACCAGCGCCAGCGGGCGCGCCAGGTCGTGCATGCGCTCCTGCAGGCGGCCTTCGGTCTTCATGATCAGCCAGGTGCAACCGAGCAGGCTGTACGCGACAACCAGGCCAACACCGCAGAACAGCGGGAAGGGCGCCAGCCAGTCCAGCGGACCGCCGGCGAACTGCCGATCGACAACCGGAATGCCCTCGATGAACGCACCCAGCGCCACGCCCTGGAAGAAGGTCGCCACCAGAGAGCCGACGATGAACGACTTGTCCCAGATATGCCGCTTGGCCGGCTTGACCTTGAAGCGGAACTCGAAAGCCACGCCGCGGAAGATCAGCCCCACCAGCATCAGTACCAACGGCAGGTAGAGCGCCGAGAGCACCGCCGAGTAGGCCACCGGGAAGGCGCCGAACAGCGCCGCCCCGCCCAGCACCAGCCAGGTCTCGTTGCCATCCCACACCGGCGCAACGGTGTTCATCATCACATCGCGGTCGCCCTCGTCCTTGAAGAACGGATAGAGCATGCCGATGCCCAGGTCGAAACCGTCCATTACCACGTACATCATCACACCGAAGATGATGATGATCGCCCAGATCAGCGGAAGATCGATTCCCATGATTCAGTTCCTCCCTGCCGGGCTATCGGTTTCATCATCGTCCAAGCCTTCCGCGGTAGCCGACAGAGGCCTCGCCGGAGTGCGCTGCTGGCCGGCGCCGCCGTGGCTGGCTTCGCGCCCTTCATGGGTGATCGGTCCCTTGCGCACCAGGCGCATCATGTAGCCGATGCCCACGCCGAACAGCGAGAAGTACACCACCACGAACATCACCAGGGTCACGCTCATCTGCGTGACGCTATGGTTGGACACCGCATCGGCGGTACGCATCAGCCCGTAGACCACCCACGGCTGGCGGCCGATTTCGGTGGTGAACCAGCCGGCAAGAATCGCGATCAGGCCGGACGGCCCCATCCACAACACCAGCTTGAGGAAGGCGCGGTTCTCGAACAGCCGGCCGCGCCAGCGCAGCCAGGCGCTCCACAGGCCGATGAAGATCATCAGCATGCCCAGGCCGGCCATGATGCGGAACGACCAGAACACCACGGTGGAGTTGGGCCGGTCAGCCTTGGGGAAGTCCTTCAGCGCGGGGATCGGCTCGGTCAGGCTGTGGTTGAGGATCAGGCTGCCAAGCACCGGGATCTCCACCTTGAAGCGGGTTTCCTCGCGCTCCATGTCCGGCCAGCCGAACAGGATCAGCGGAGTCGGTTCGCCGCTGCTGTTGTCCCAGTGGCCCTCCATCGCGGCGATCTTCGCCGGCTGATGCTTGAGGGTGTTGAGGCCGTGGGCGTCGCCCACCATCGCCTGGATCGGCGCGACGATCAGCGCCATCCACATCGCCATCGAGAGCATCTTGCGGATCGCCGGGTTGTCGCGGCCACGCAGCAGATGCCAGGCCGCCGAGGCACCGACGAAGAACGCGGTGGCGACGAACGAGGCAATGGCCATGTGCGCCAGGCGATAGGGGAACGACGGGTTGAAGATCACCGCCACCCAGTCCACCGGCACCACAACACCATTGACGATTTCGTGCCCCTGCGGGGTCTGCATCCAGCTATTGGAGGCGAGGATCCAGAACGTGGAAATCAGCGTGCCAATGGCCACCATCACCGTGGCGAAGAAGTGCAGGCCGGGGCCGACGCGGTGCCAGCCGAACAGCATGACGCCGAGGAAGCCCGCTTCGAGGAAGAACGCGGTGAGTACCTCGTAGGTCAGCAGCGGGCCGGTGATACTGCCGGCGAACGCCGAGAAGGCGCTCCAGTTGGTGCCGAACTGGTAGGCCATGACGAGTCCGGAGACCACGCCCATGCCGAAGTTGACGGCGAATATCTTCGACCAGAAGTGATAGAGGTCGCGGTAGACCTCCTCGTGGGTCTTCAGCCACAGGCCCTCGAGCACCGCCAGGTAGCTGGCCAGGCCGATGGTGATGGCAGGGAAGATGATGTGGAAGGAGACGGTAAAGGCGAACTGGATACGGGCCAGGTCGAGCGCCTCTAATCCGAACATGACGATTCCTCTTCAGGCTGACGCCCGCCACCCTGGTGGCTTGGGCACCGTGCCTTGCGCATGCGCAGGGCGTTCTTGCGTGAGTCTGTATATCGAACCACCGGTCTGGCGCCGGTTCGGCTTAATTTCGCCGCTCAATCAGAATGGACCGCCATCTGCATTGACGCCGCTCAAGAAAGCAACCCGATATTACGCCGCCATCCGACACGCGCCGCCGTGGTGGGATGCCGCGCGACTGGGTGTCGCGCGACAGCTTGTCTCAGCCTTTTATTATAAAAATGGAATATCAAAATGAAAAATTAGTATTTTATTGGAATAAAAAGACTGGATAAGGTGGCTCCCAACCACAGCCGAAAGAGCTGTGGAATCGACTCCACCGCCCGTTCGCAGGCCCCATCCCGGCCAGTACAGACGCCAGCGGTCATCTGCCCCACAAGGACATCGCAATGAAGAAACTGCTGCTTCTGACTGCCCTCGCCGCCGCCTTCACCACCTCGGCTTTTGCCAGCGAGAAACTGGTGGTCGCCGCCACACCGATTCCCCATGCGGAAATCCTCGAGCTGATCAAGCCGACCCTGGCCAAGGAAGGCGTGGACCTGGAGATCAAGGTCTTCACCGACTATGTGCAGCCCAACGTACAGGTTGCCGAGAAGCGCCTGGACGCCAACTACTTCCAGACCAAGCCGTACCTGGACAACTTCAACAAGGGCAAGGGCACCAACCTGGTCACCGTGACCGGCGTGCATGTCGAGCCCTTCGGCGGCTACTCGAAGAAGTACAAGTCCATCGACGAACTGCCTGACGGCGCTACCGTCGCCCTGCCCAACGAGGGCAGCAACAGCGGCCGTGCCCTGCTCCTGCTGCAGAAGGCTGGCGTAATCAAGCTGAAGGATCCGAGTAACGCCCTGGCCACTCCCAAGGACATCGCCGAGAACCCGAAGAACCTGAAGTTCAAGGAGCTCGAATCCGCCCTGCTGCCGCGTGTGCTGGACCAGGTCGACCTGGACCTGATCAACACCAACTACGCGCTGGAAGCCAAGCTCAACCCGGTGAAGGACGCGCTGATCCTGGAAGACCGCAACTCGCCGTACGTGAACTACCTGGTGGCCCGTCCGGACAACAAGGACAGCGACGCGCTGAAGAAGCTCTCCGCCGCCCTGACCAGCCCGGAAGTCAAAGCCTTCATCGAGAAGAAGTACAACGGCGCCGTGGTGCCGGCCTTCTGATCCAGCCGCCCGGCCCCATGCCGGGCGCAACGACTCCCACGCAGGGCGCGCCGTTGCGCGCCCGCTTCGACGCCGGTGGGCAGGTTCCACCGGCGTTTTTCTTTGAGCCTGCCCGCCCCGGAATGGACGAATGCAGGCAGGCATCGAGCAGGCTTCACGAGGTATCCGTCATGAGCGAATCAACCAAAGGCCCCTCCACCCGCGCGGTGCACAGCGGCCATGACGCCGACCGGCGCATGGTTACCCGCGCCAAGAGCCAGCCGATCTACCAGAGCTCAGTGTTCGTCTACGACTCGCTGGAGCAGGTTGACGACTTCCTCGCCGGCAACCCCGACAACTACATGTATACGCGCATAGGCAACCCCAATCACAGCGCCGTGGAAGAACTCCTGCGCGACCTGGAGGGCGGTGAAGACGCCCTGTTCTCGGCGTCAGGCATGGCGGCGATATCCGCCGCACTGCTGGGCGTGCTGGGCAACGGCGATCACCTGATCGCAAGCCGCGAGCTGTACGGCACCACCCAGAGCCTGATCGAAAAGGAACTGGCGCGCTTCGGCATCGCCGCCACGCTCCTCGACCTCAATGACCTGGCAGCGGTGGAAGCGGCGATCACGCCTGCCACCCGGCTCATCTATACCGAAACCGCGTCGAATCCGTTGGTGCGGGTCAGCGATATTCCAGCGCTGGCCGACCTCTCGAAGCGTCGCGGCCTCAAGCTGCTGGTGGACAACACCTTCCTCTCGCCGGTGCTCTACCAGCCGCTGCGCGACGGTGCCGACCTGGTGATCCACAGCACCACCAAATACCTGAACGGACACAGCGACGCGATGGGTGGCGCACTGGTTGGCGACGCCCAGTGGGTCGCCGCCGCGCGGCGCTTCCAGATCAACGCCGGTGGCAGCGCCAGCCCGTTCGAAAGCTGGCTGACCTTCCGCGGCGCCAAGACCCTCGCCCTGCGCATGCGCGCCCACTCGGGCAACGCCCAGGCGCTGGCCGAAGCCCTGGAAACCCATCCGCGTGTGAACCGCGTGTACTACCCCGGCCTGCCGTCGCACCCCGACCATGAACTGGCACGCCGGCTGTTCCGCAAGGGGCACTCGGGCATGTTGAGCTTCACCCTGAAAGGCGGCCTGGACCAGGTCGACGCACTGATCGGCGCGTTGCGCCTGGCGGCCTTCGCGCCTTCGCTTGCCGGCGTCGCCAGCAGCATCACCCATCCCGGCAAGACTTCGCACCGCGCGCTGTCCGCCGAAGCCCTGACCGCGCTAGACATCCACGACGGCACCATCCGCGTGTCGGTGGGCATCGAAGACAGCGAGGACATCGTCACCGACTTCCTGCAGGCGCTGGACGCGCTGTAACGCAGAGGGAGAATTTCCATGAATGCACCACACGCGCCCTTGCCGCTGCTGACCTTTCCCGATGCCGACAAGAGCCCGTTGAGCATCCGCGCCAAGGCGCTGGTGTTCTTCGACCCACGCTCGCATCAGGTACGTGACGAAGTGGAGCGCCTGGCGCCGCTGCCGCAGCCCGTGCTGATCCACGGCGAGACCGGCACCGGCAAGGAATTGCTGGCCCGGCACATCCACCGCGCCAGCGAGCGCCCCGGCCTGTTCGTCGCGGTGAGCTGCAGCGCACTCAGCCGCAACTATGCCGAGGCAGAACTGTTCGGCTACGCGCCGGGTGCCCACAACGGCCCGGTAGGCAGCCGTGCCGGCTGGTTCGGCTCGGCCAACGGCGGCACGCTGTACCTCGATGAAATCGCCGACCTGCCGCTGTCGCTGCAGCACAAGCTGCTACGCGTATTGCAGGAGCGTGAAGTGCTGCGGGTCGGCGCCCGTGAACCGGTGCCGGTGGACGTACGCCTGGTGGCGGCCACCAGCCTCGACCTTGTCCAGGCGGTACGTGCCGGCAAGTTCCTCGAAGGGCTGCAACAGTACCTGCACGATGGCAACCTGACGCTGCCGCCCCTGCGCGAGCGCGTCGGCGACATCCTGCCGCTGGCCGAATACTTCCTCGGCGTTCACGCCCAGCGCCTGGAACTGCCCGTGCCGCAGATCGCCAGCGACACTCAGCAGGCACTGGAAAGCTACTCGTGGCCGGGAAACATCCGCGAACTGGAAAACGTCATTCACTTCGCCCTGCTGGTCAGCCCGGACGAAGAGATTCGCCCGGAGCACCTGAACTTTTCAGGCGGCGCGGCGGGTGCCGGCGGCGAGGGGGGAATCGATGCAGAAGCGCTGGAGCAACTGGTGCGCCAGCCCGGCGTCGAAGCGCAGCTGCGCGCGCTGCTGCAACGCCTGGAGCGAGAGCGGAGCTGAACGATGCGCGTAGTCGCCAGCGCGACCCGACGGGCCGCGCACGGGCGACAGGTCGGCCTTACTTGGTAGCGGTGTTGGAGTGCACGACCACCGGGGTGCACGACGGGTTGGTCAGCTTGGCCGGATCGGTCAGCAGGCCCGGCATCATGCGCGAGGTGCAGTTGAACACGCGGCCCTTGGTGGTGGTGGCGACGTAGGAGAGTTCCTGGCCACCCAGCGCGTCCGGCTGGCCGGCTTTGACATCGCTGACAACCAGCTCATCCGACGAAGCCAGGCCGATCATCTGGGCGGTAGCGGCTTGCAGCGGGACGATGGCCTGGTTGGTGGTCATGGTCTGGCAGCCGGCCAGCGAAGCGAAGAATGCAGCGGCAATAGCGGTACGTTTGAAGTCCATATCGTGATGCTCCCTTTAGGTTGTTTTTGTCCCGCGGCGGAGACTAACGGAATAAACAAGTCAATCGCTAGGGCCGATTTGCCGGTTTCCGGTAGAAACTTGCGTATCAGTTCAAGATTTCAGGCTTCTAGCGGATCCATCTCGACATCTGTGCTACGCGACTTTTTAGTCCACGAGGCTCACGAAATTCGAACGGCGTGCACGCCTGGACAGGTTCATTGCGCAGCCGCGGCCTCTTCGAGCGACGCCCGCGAAGCCTCCAGGCACGGTGACACAAGGCATGGCGCTGAACCGTTTCACTAAAAGGCGACGAACGGTCGCAGTGAAACGATTCGCCTACTCGCTCGGTGACAGCAGGGAATCCTGATCCGAACGTCAAATTCGAGACATTCAACTACAAACATGCTGAAAATCAGCCTCATCGACCAGATCAATACAGACCATCAAGACCATTCACTTCAATTTGTCACAATCATCAGGGAAAATGGCTACCAGGCAGTCGGGACCCAATTTCCCCGGCGCCCTTGGAGACTATCGTGACCAGCTTTGCCGCTCTTGCCAGCTTTTTCGCCGCCACCGCTTTCCTGAACGTACCTGCCCAGGTCGATCCGGAACGCCGTGAGATTCGTCAGGCCAAGAAAGCCCGCCGCAAGTAAAGCAGTACCCGCTCCGCTCGGCCCTCGTACAGGGCCGGCGGCGGGACCATCGGTCCCGCCGATTGGCCTTGGAAGGCCACCCCGTGTTTTCATTGAATGCTCGTTCAAGGAAAAACACGAGGAACCCCGCCCGTTTTGTCCACAGCACAATCTCCCACTCAGTCCGTAACACCCCCACCCAGCATGCGCATGAACCCACCGGTCTTCTACGGTGCGTCGGCGCTGATCCTGCTCTTCGCCATCCTCGTGATCAGCCAGCCGCAACGCGCCGGCGAATGGCTGCTCGCCGCCCAGGCCTGGGCCTCCGGCACGGTCGGCTGGTACTACCTGCTGGCGATGACGCTGTACCTGATCTTCGTGGTGGTCACCGCGCTTTCCGGCTACGGAAAGATCAAGCTCGGCGCCGACCACGACGAGCCGGAATTCAGCTACCTGTCATGGGCTGGCATGCTGTTCGCCGCCGGCATCAGCATCACGCTGTTCTTCTTCTGCGTCTCCGAACCGCTGACGCACTTCCTGCACCCGCCCCAGGGCGATGCTGGCACGCGGGAAGCCGCGCGCCAGGCGATGCAACTGCTGTTCCTGCACTGGGGCCTGCATGGCTGGGGCGTGTTCGCCCTGGTGGCGATGGCGCTGGCCTACTTCGCCTACCGCCACAACCTGCCGCTGGCGTTGCGCTCGGCGCTCTATCCACTGATTGGCAAGCGCATCAACGGCCCCATTGGTTATACCGTGGACTGCTTCGGCATCATCGCCACGGTGTTCGGCCTGGGCGCGGACATGGGCTTCGGCGTGCTGCAGTTGAACGCTGGCCTGGACTACCTGTTCGGCATCGCCCATAGCCATCCGGTGCAGATGACGCTGATCGCGCTGATGATGGGCGCAGCCATCCTGGTCGCCGTCTCCGGCGTGGACAAAGGTATCCGGCTGCTGTCGGACATCAACATGCTGCTGGCCTGCGCGCTGCTGCTGTTCGTGCTGTTCGCCGGCCCCACCCAGCACCTGCTCAATACCCTGGTGCAGAACATCGGCGATTACCTCGGCAGCCTGCCGACCAAGAGTTTCGACCTCTACGCCTATGGCGAGGGCGGCGACTGGCTGGGCGGTTGGACCGTGTTCTACTGGGCCTGGTGGATCGCCTGGGCCCCCTTCGTCGGCCTGTTCATCGCCCGCATCTCGCGTGGCCGGACGATTCGCGAGTTCGTCTTCGGCGTGCTGTTCATCCCCCTGGGTTTCACCCTGGCGTGGATGTCGATCTTCGGCAACAGTGCCCTCGACCAGGTGCTCAACCACGGCTTCAGCGAACTGGGCCGGGTCGCCGTGGAAGAGCCCTCGATGGCGCTCTACCAGTTGTTGCAGAACTATCCCGGCAGCCGCCTGGTGATCGCCGTCACCGTGCTGGTGAGCTTCGTGTTCTTCGTCACCTCGGCGGACTCCGGCACCGTAGTGCTCTCCACCCTCTCCGCCCACGGCGGCGACACCGACGACGATGGGCCGAAATGGCTGCGAGTGTTCTGGGGCGTGGCCACCGCGCTGGTCACTGGCGGCCTGTTGTTCGCCGGCAGCATCGACGCGCTGAAGTCAGCGGTGGTGCTCACATCGCTACCCTTCTCGCTGATCCTGCTGCTGATGATGTGGGGCCTGCACAAGGCGTTCTACCTCGAATCGCAGCGCCAGCGCGCACGTGCCCACTCCCTCGCCCCACCGTCCGCCAAGCCCGGCGGCTGGAAGCGGCGCATCTCCCAGGCGGTGCACTTCCCGACCCGCGACGAGGTTTATCGTTTCATGACCGGCGTGGTCGCCCCGGCCATCGCCGAGGTCGCTGAGGTGTTCCAGGAGAAGGGCCTGCGCGTGGACAGCGACCTCGACCCGAGCAACCTGGAACTGGGCCTTGAGATCGGCCACGGCGAGCAGCATCCGTTCCTCTACCAGGTATCGATGCGCGGCTACTTCACACCATCGTTCGCCCGTGCCGGCATGGGCGGCCTGCACCTGAAAAACCGCCGCTACTTCCGCGCCGAGGTACATCTCGCCGAGGGCAGTCAGGACTATGACCTGATGGGCTACGGCAAGGAGCAGATCATCAACGACATGCTCGACCAGTACGAACGGCACCTGCAGTTCCTGCACCTGGTGCGCTGACCCCGGCACAAAGGAAAAAGGCGCCCGGAGGCGCCTTTTCGCTGCACAGCGATGGGTCAGCCGCGCGTGCCGGTCAGCACCTTGCGATAGAACAGCACGCAGATCGCCACGAACACCAGCAGCCCCAGCCATTGCGCGGTTTCCTCGAAGCCGGCGCCGACCAGCGCCAGCGGCGCGTCCTTGCCGGTGGTGCCGATCACCCCGGCGAGGAAGATCCCCATCAGGCTCTCGCCGACGATCAGCCCGGAAGCCAGCAGCACGCCACGGCGCCTGGGCTCGTCGGCATACTTATCCTCGCTCACCCCGGCCGCCTGAGCGCGCTTCTTCAGTGCCGTTTCCAGCAGCCAGGCGAGCACCGCCCCGACTACCAGGGTCATGCCAATGGTTGGCGGCAGGTAGATACCCAGGCCGACCGCGAGCACCGGCAGGCTGGCCTTGCCGGTGCGACGCAGGAGGATGTCCACCAGGATCAGCGCGATGCCCAGGGCCACGCCGATCAGGATCATGTTCCAGTTAAGTTCGTTGTGGAAAATCCCACTGGCGATGGCCTTCATCAGCGTCGCCTGCGGCGCGGCCAGCGCGGCCTGTGGGTCCATGCTCTCGCGCGGCAGGGCGCCGGTGAACCCGTAGGCGTTGTACAGCAACTCCAGCACCGGCGGGATCACCAGCGCGCCAACCAGGCAGCCGACGATCAGCGCCACCTGCTGCCGCCACGGCGTCGCCCCCACCAGGTAGCCGGTCTTCAGGTCCTGCAGGTTGTCGTTGGAAATCGCCGCGATGGCGATCACCACCGAGGTGGTGAACAGCGCGAGGGCAATGGCCAGCTTGCCGCCCTCTCGGTCGAGGAAGCCGGTCTCCAGCGAGCCGACGCCGAGGATCAGCAGCGACACCAGGATCACCGCAATGATGCCGATGCCGGAAATCGGGCTGCTCGACGAGCCGACCAGGCCGGCCATGTAGCCACAGGCGGCGGCGATCAGGAAGCCGAAGAAGAAGGCGAAGATCACGCAGACCGCCACCAGCCCCCAGAAGCCGAAGCCATGCAGGTCCGGCGCGGCCTCGCCGAGGAAGTAGGCGAATACCACGAACAGCGCCACCAGCAGGAACGCGGCAATGGCAGCGATCCACTTCGCCGACATGTCGCGCTCGGTCCGCAGGTCGCTCACTTCGCCACGACCGCGCACAGCGCTGAGCGACGCCCAGACGCCCTGTACCATCGGCTTGAACAGCGTCGCCAGGGTCCACAATGCGGCGATGCCGATGGTGCCGGCGCCGAGGAAGCGCACCTGGCTGGTCCACAGTCTGGTAGCCAGTTCCGGCATGCTCTGGCCGGCGGCCAGCACGCTGTTCACCGAAAGCAGCGGCACCGCAACGCCCCAGGCGATCACCACGCCGATGAGGATCGCTATGCCTGCGGTGATGCCCATCAGGTAGCCGGCACCGACCAGCGCCAGGGAGAAGCCCGTGGACAGGCGGAATGCCGCCTGCCCGGCGGTTAGCCAGTAGCTGAAGCCTTCGGAGAGCAACTTGAAGCCGCTGCTGAGCAGGCTGAAGGCAGCGGCGACCAGGCCGCCGGAAAGGATGTCGCGCAGGCCCGGCGCCGTGTCTTTCTTCGCCCGGCCCTCGGCTTGCTGCTCATCTTCGTCCTGGCTGCCGACCCGCAGAATTTCCGCCGCCGCCACACCTTCGGGGTACGGCAGGTTGCTTTGCACCACCATCACCCGGCGCAACGGAATGGTGTAGAGCACACCGAGAATGCCACCGATGGAGCAGATCGCCGCGGTCTGCCAGAAGGGGAAGCCGCTCCAGTAGCCAATCATCAACAGGCCGGGAAGGATGAAGATGATCGAGGACAGGGTGCCGGCCGCCGAAGCCTGGGTCTGTACCATGTTGTTTTCGAGGATGTTGGAGCCGGAAAAGTAGCGCAGCACGGCCATCGAGATGACCGCTGCGGGAATCGACGAAGCGAAGGTCAGGCCGACCTTCAGGCCGAGGTACACATTGGACGCGGTGAATACCACGGTGATCAGCGCGCCGAGGACCAGACCGCGCAGGGTCAGTTCGGCGAGATTCGATTCGTCGGGAATCCGTTCTTGCATGTAGGCAGTCTCTTGATGAAGCGGAACTGCCAAAGCGTAGGTCAGCGCGCCATTCGTCGCGACCCGGAATGGCGACGAATGCGGTCTGCGGTGCGGCGTCGTTGTCTCAAGTCAGGGGGAATGAAGGAATTTCCGAGCCGCGGCGTTCTCCCGTGCAGAGCGCGCGTTGGCGAACCGCGTGTCATCGAAACCGCGCAGGGCCCGGCGAGCAGCCCTGCGGATGTCATGGACAGGACAAGTCAGAACGGTTTGTCCCCGAGGATGGTCGCACGGTGCATCACCCGCCGCTGCGGCCGGTAGTCGTCCACCGCATAGTGCTGGGTGACACGGTTGTCCCAGAACGCCACGTCATTTTCCCTCCAGCGCCAGCGTACGGTGAACTCCGGGCGGGCGAAATGAGCGAACAGCAGGTCGAGGATGGCGCGGCTTTCCGCCGGTTCCAGCTCGTTGATGCGGGTGGTGAAACCGTCGCTGACGAACAGCGCCTTGCGCCCGGTGACGGGATGCGTGCGGATCACCGGGTGCGATCGCGGCGGGTTCTTGCGGCGCGCTTCCTCCAGCCGAGCCAGGTCGGCGTCGGTCGCGCCGAAGCGCTCCTGGGGGAACGACTTGCTGATGTCATGGGTCGCGGTGAGCCCGTCGAGCAGGCGCTGGAGCGGCCCGGACAACGCCTCGAAAGCCGCGATGCCACTGGCCCAGAGGGTGTCGCCACCGTAGGGCGGCAACTGCTTGGCGGCAAGCACGGCACCCAGCGCCGGGGTTTCCAGGAAGGTCACATCGGTGTGCCAGATAGCGTTGTCGCGAACGTCGGTGACGGCGGTGTCGAGCACGATCACCTCGCGCTGTTCCGGCGAGCTGGGGTAGATCGGATGGATGTGCAGATCGCCGAAACGCGCGGCGAAGCTCGCCTGCTGGGCCGGGCTCAATGGCTGATCGCGGAAAAACAGCACCTGGTGGTCGAGCAGTGCCTGCTCGATCCGGCGCTGCGCCGTGTCATCCAGCGGATCGGCCAGGCGCACGCCGGAAACGACGGCACCCAGGGCCGGGCTGATGGGTTCGATGGTCAGGCTGGTCATGTTCGTGTTCTCTCGTGAGGTTCACGGGAAGAGGCATGCTCTCCCCCGGCCCTCGCCATCTGGGCGAGGGAGTCGGTTCGGCGTGTCTGAAAGGCAGCGGTCGGTTCTATTCCCAGGAGGCGAAGCGCTTCTGCACCCAGCGCAACCCCAGCTCGAAGCTCAGCGCGACGGCGGCGATCAGCAGAATGCCCAGCACCACCACGTCGGTGGCGAGGAACTGCGCGGCGGACTGCACCATGAAGCCCAGGCCACGATTGGCGGCGATCAGTTCGGCGGCCACCAGGGTCGACCAGCCCACACCCAGGGCGATGCGCAGGCCGGTGAGCACTTCAGGCAGCGCGCTGGGCAGGATCACGTGGCGCACCACCTGCCAGCGATTGGCGCCCAGGCAGCGCACCGCCTGGATGCGCGATTTGTCCACGCGGCGCACACCGGCGGCGGTGGCGATCAGCAGCGGCGCGAACAGCGCCAGGTAGATCAGCAGTACCTTGGACAGCTCGCCGATGCCGAACCAGATGACGATCAGCGGCAGGTAGGCCAGTGGCGGCACCGGACGGTAGAACTCCACCAGCGGATCGAACGCAGCGCCAACCAGCGGATTGATGCCCATCAGGATGCCCAGCGGAATCGCCGTCAGCACCGCCGCGCCGAGCGCCAGCAGCACACGCAGCAGACTGGTGCCGACGTGCTGCCAGAGGCTGGCATCGACGTAGCCCTCCTCGAGCAGCCGGCGGAACGCCTCCAGCAGTTGCTCAGGCGCGGGCAGGAACAGCGTGTCGACCCAACCCAGGTGGGTAGCCAGCCACCAGAGCACGAGGATGCCGCCGACGCTGCCGGCGGCGGCCCAGCGGCGCCGGTCGCGCGGCACGATGCGGGCTTTCGGCGCGGCAGCCGGGAGTTTTCCGGCAAGGGTTTCAGTGGGCATGCTCGGCCTCCTGTTCATCCAGTGCCTCTTCCAGGAAGAGATCCAGCAGCAGTTGGCGCAGGCGCGCGATTTCGGGATCAGACTTGATCGAACGCACCGGCTCGCCGGCGGCGTAGCGCTGGGCGAAGTCCAGCGACAGGCGCTTGACCACCCGCGCAGGCGGGCCGTCCATCACCACCAGGTCGGTGGCCAGGAACAGCGCCTCGTCGACGCTGTGGGTGATCAGGAACAGGCCCTTGCCGGTCTTGCGCCAGAGGTCCAGGGTCAGTACCTGCATGCGCTCGCGGGTCAGCGCATCGAGGGCGCCGAAAGGCTCGTCGAGCAGCAGGAAATCCGGCTCCACCGCCAGCGCGCGGGCCAGGCCCAGGCGCTGGCGCTGGCCGCCGGAGAGTTGCGAAATCGAGTAGTCGGCGTGCTCCGACAGCCCCACCAGCTTCAGCACCTCCTGGGCACGGGCATTGCGCTGCGCAGCGCCGACGCCACGGATGCGCAGGCCCAGGGCGACATTCTCCAGCGCCGTCAGCCAGGGCATCAGTGCATCGTCCTGGAACACTACGCCGCGTTCGCCACCGGGGCCGTCGAGCGTCCGACCATCGATCTGTACGCGGCCACGGTCGGGCTCCTGGAAGCCCGCCAGCACATTGAGCAGGCTGGACTTGCCGCAGCCGGACGGGCCGAGCACCACCAGCGATTCGCCCTTGGCCAGGCTGAGAGTGAGGTCTTGCAGCACGACGCGCTCGCGCCCCTGCTGCTGGAAAGTGAGGCTGACCGCCTCGGCCGTCAGACGGCTCATGTTCTGCCCTCCGTAGGGTGAGAAGAAATGCGTTGCGCCCTTTGCAGGAGCGCGGGGTGCCTGGTCCTTGCCCGCGGACCGGCCGGAGCTTCAATGCCAGCCGGTATTCGCGAGCACGCCCGCTCCTGCGAAGAGCACGTGATCAGCGCTGCCCGACCTGCACGCTTTCGGCCTGGCGCACGTATTCGGCGCTGACGTAGGGCGAGTAGTCCTTGAGCACCGAAGGCACGCGCTTCTGTTCTTTCAGGAAGGCGGCAGTGCCGGCGATGTCCTTGGCGGTGCCGCCACCCAGCAGCGCGGACGACAGTTGCGCCTGGGTTTCGGGGAATGCGGAGCCCGCCAGCAGTTCGGGCACGTCCTTCGGATCGGCGCCGGTCAGCCGGGCGATCTTCTTCACCTGCTCGGAGTCGGCGGTCCACTGGGCCTTGTGGGCGTTGTAGTCGGCAAAGGAATCCAGGCTCACCCTGGCGAACTTGGCGATGACGTCGGGGTGCTTCTCGGCGAAGTCCTTGCGGGCAACCCAGACCTCGAAGGTCGGCGCGCCCCATTGGCCAACTTCGGCGGCATCGGTCAGCACCTTGCCGGACTTCTTGATCTCACCCAGCGCGGGCGACCAGACGAAGGCCCCGTCAATGTCGCCACGGCGCCAGGCGGCGGCGATCTCGGTGGGATTGAGGTTGACGATCTTCACCTTGGCCGGATCGATCTTCCAGTGCTTGAGCGCGCCCAGCAGGCTGTAGTGCGAGGTGGACACGAACGGCGTGGCGATGGTCTTGCCGACCAGGTCTTCGGGCTTCTCGATCTTGCTGCCATTGCGCACCACCAGCGCTTCCGCCGAGTTGATCTGCGCGGAGACGATGAAGGCGACGATGGGCAGCCCGCGGGACGTGGCCGCAGCCAGCGGGCTGGAGCCGATGTTGCCGAGCTGGACATCGCCCGAGGCGATCGCGGCGATCACTTCCGGGCCGCTGTTGAAACGCCGCCAGTCGAGCTTCTCGCCAATGACCTTTTCATAGGTGCCATCGGCCTGGGGAACCTTGGTCGGGTCGATGCCGGTCTGGTAGCCGAGCGTGATGTCGGCGAAGGCGGCGGTCTGGGAGAACAGCGCGGCCGCAACAGCGACGCCGGCCAGGGCACGGCGTACGAAACGAGGTTTGTTCATGGTGTTTCCTCTGGGGTAACGGCGGGGCCGGCCTCCAGAGAGGGACGGACCACGGGACGGGATTCGTATGGGTGAAACGGTGTCCGGCGGTCCGGTAAAGCTAGATTAGCGATATAAAAAACTTCGAATAAATAATATTTAGTTCTTAACTTATGAGCAGCCGCGCTTGTCTCGAAAGCGCTACAGACCTTGTGATACGGCGCCTCAGGTCGCTCCGGCGAGCAATCTGGCGCGCACACCCTCCTGGCGCAATCCAAGCTCCACCGCCTGCTGCGCTACCACCGCGGTTTCCGCCACCAGCGTTGCCAGCGCGGCGCCGCGGGTGAAGCTCAGGCTGTTGCCGGCCAGCAGCGCCGACTCGAGGGAGACGGTGGCCTGCTCGGACAGGCGCAGCCCCAACCCGACGATCCGCCGCAAACCGCCCACCATCGTGCGCGCAGGCAACCCATCGCAGACGCGCATGGCCAGCCCCAGGGCGAGGTTGGCCTGCAGCAGCGCCGCCAGGCTGCCCCGCAACTGCGCACGGGGCGTCCACGGCAGGCCCGGTGGCTGCAGGATGTCTTCGGGATGCAGGCGCACTTCGTGGCAGCGCAGAAGGCTGCCGCCATTGGGCTCGAAGCGGTCCAGGCCATCCCGATCGGTCGGCAGCGCGGCGATCAGCAAGCCATCGCTCGGCGCATGCCAGGCCGACAGCAGCAGCCAGTCCACCGCCTCCGCGCCGAAGCAGTCGTGCCGACCGCCCTGCAACAGGAAGCCACCGCGCCGATGCTCCCGCGCCAGCAGGCGGCGCTCCTGGTGGTTCACAGCCTCGCCCCAAAGCCACTCGCACTCGACGCTACGCGGCAGCAGGCGTTCGCTCTGCTCGCGGCTACCCAGCAACAACACACTGGCCAGTTGCAGGTGATGCACGGCGAACAGGCGCGCCAGGGTGCCATCGCGCTCGGACAGATCGCGCACGGTCTGCAGCACTTCGTCCCAGCCCGCGCCGCGGCCGCCATACTCGCGCGGTACCGATAGCGACAGCAGGTTCGATGCACGCAGAGCCTGGCTCCAGCGTTGCGTGGGATGGGCTACGGAAAACATGGGAAGTGGCGCCGCCAGGCTCATGCACACCTCTGATCGGAGAGTGGGTCAGTGGCCTGTGCGTGTAGCGCGCGGGTGTACTGAAAGGAGGATGGAACGACCTCCGCGCGGAGGCCGTTTCATACCCTAGCGAAATGAGCAGGCGGCGCGAAATAACTTTTCGGGCTTACCTCATGCCGCAATTCAGGCGGCGTCCTTGCTCCGCCACTGCGGCAGTCCGATCAGCACTACAGCGCCGATGATCACTGCCATCGCCAGCGCCTCGGGCAGGCCGATATGCTCGCCGGCGAACACCACGCCGAGCATCACAGCCACTGCCGGGTTGACATAGGCATAGCTGGTAGCCGCCGCCGGGCGCACATTGGCCAGCAGGTACATGTAGGCACTGAAGGCGATGATCGAGCCGAATACGACCAGGTACGCCAGCGCCCCCCAGCCAGCGGCAGTCGGCATCTGGGTCATGCGCTCGCCGCTGAGCAGGCTGCCCAGCAGCAGCGCGGCACCGCCCACCAGCATCTCCACCGCACTGGCCATCGGGCCGGCCGGCAGCGAGAGACGGCGACTCCATACCGAACCGAAGGCCCAGGAGGCAGCCGCAAAGATGATCAGCGCAGCGCCAGCCGGGCTGCCCTGCAGGTTGGAGCCGAGGTTGAGCAGCACGATGCCGGCCAGCCCGAGTGCGATTCCCGCCCACTCCAGCGCCGTGGTGGTATTGCCGAACAGGCGTCCGAACACCAGGGTGAACAGCGGCACCGTGGCGACAGCCAGCGCCGCCACACCGGAGGCCACGCCCCAGTGTTCGGCGACCGTCACCCCGCCATTGCCGAAACTGAGCAGCAGAATGCCGATCACACCCGCCGACAGCCATTGCCTGAAGCTGGGCAATGGTGCTCCGCGCCACAGCATCCAGCCGAACAGCAGAGCGCCGGCGATGACGAAGCGGCAGCCGGCCATCAGCATCGGCGGCCAGGATGCAACACCGATGCTGATGGCAAGGTAAGTCGACCCCCAGATGAAATAGAGGGCGAAGAACGCGGCTATCAGCGTCAGGGATACGCGGGCTCTGGGCATGGGCATAGTGGTCATGAGTGGGGCTCGACAAGACAGGCAGAGCGCTTCATTTTATGAGGGCCTTCATCGCCATATAAGGCACAGACAACGCTAAAGCAGGCATAACACTTTTTATTCGACGGATTTTCGAATACATATCCGTTGAATCGACAAACGAGGCTCAAGCAATGGACAAATACGACCGCGCCCTGCTCGCCGCACTGCTGGAAAACGGCCGCCTGTCCTTCGCCGAACTGGCCCGCCGGATCAACCTTTCGCCCCCGGCCGTCGCCGACCGCGTGGCGCGGCTGGAAGCCGACGGGGTGATCACCGGTTACCACGCGAGCGTAGACCTGACGAAGATGGGGCGCTCGATCCAGTGCCTGATCGAGATGCGGCTGAACGACCATCGCAGCAGCAGCATGCTCGACCCGTTGCTGGAAATCCCGCAGATCATCGACTGTTACCGCATCACCGGCGAATCCTGCGTGATGCTCAAGGTCGCGGTGAGCTGCACCCGCGAGCTGGAAGAACTGATCGACCGCCTGGCGCAATTCGGCACCAGCCGGACCTCGCTGATACTTTCCACGCCATTCGCCCAGCGCATCCATCCCGGAATGCTGCAGGGCGGCTGATGCGCTTTCTAGAACGCAAGTGCAGCGCCAGGGGCTACACCGCACGGTAAAAAAAAGGCGGCACCGCTTGCGCGGCACCGCCTGAAGTCACGGAGTTGCTGTTACATCGCGGAACGGAACGACCGTCCCGACATATTGGATTACCTTTCCAGGATCGCGGTCACACCCTGGCCGCCTGCAGCACAGATAGAGATCAGCCCGCGCCCCTTTTCGGCGGCCTCCAGCAGCTTGGCCAGGTTGGCGACAATGCGTCCGCCGGTAGCGGCGAACGGGTGGCCGGCGGCCAGCGAGCTGCCCTTGACGTTGAGCTTGCTGCGATCGATGGAACCCAGCGGCGCATCGAGCCCCAGACGCTCCTTGCAGTACTCCGCGTCCTCCCAGGCCTTGAGCGTGCACAGAACCTGGGCGGCGAAGGCTTCGTGGATTTCGTAGAAATCGAAGTCCTGCAGGGTCAGGCCGTTGCGCGCCAGCAGGCGCGGCACCGCATAGACCGGCGCCATCAGCAGGCCCTCATGGCCACCGACGAAGTCCACCGCCGCCGCTTCGCCATCCTTGAAGTACGCGAGGATCGGCAAGCCGCGGGCTTTGGCCCACTCCTCGCTGGCCAGCAGCACCACGGAGGCGCCATCGGTCAGCGGCGTGGAGTTGGCCGCAGTCAGCGTGCCGCGCGGGCCGCGCTCGAATACCGGCTTCAGGGTGCCGATCTTTTCCAGGTTGATGTCCGGGCGCAGGTTCTGGTCGCGCACCAGGCCGCGGAACGGCGTCATCAGGTCGTTCTGCCAACCTTCTTCGTAAGCGGCGGCCAGCTTGTGGTGACTCTCGAACGCCAGCTTGTCCTGCTCATCGCGCGGAATGGCCCAGGTCTGCGCCATCAATTCGCAATGCTCGCCCATCGACAACCCGGTGCGCGGTTCGCCGTTCTTCGGAATATGCGGCATCAGGTGACGCGGGCGGATCTTCAGCAGGCTCCTGATCTTCTCGCCGTTGGACTTGCCGCGATTGGCTTCCAGCAGAATCTTGCGCAACCCCTCGTTGACCCCGATGGGCGCGTCGGACGTGGTGTCCACTCCGCCGGCGATACCGCTGTCGATCTGCCCCAGGGCGATCTTGTTGGCCACCAGGATGGCGGCCTCGAGCCCCGTTCCACAGGCCTGCTGGATATCGTAGGCCGGGGTTTCCGGCGCCAGCCGCGTGCCGAGCACACACTCGCGGGTCAGGTTGAAGTCACGCGAGTGCTTGAGCACGGCGCCGGCGACCACCTCGCCCAGGCGCTCGCCGTGCAGCTTGTAGCGCTCGATCAGGCCGTCCAGCGCGGAGGTCAGCATCTCCTGGTTGCTCGCCGTGGAGTACACGGTGTTGGAGCGGGCGAAGGGAATTCGGTTGCCGCCGACGATGGCGACCCGGCGCAGTTGGGTCATGCAAGGCTCCTGACTGGGTGAGCGACGTTGTACGCTCGGACTAGGCTCTTGAGGCGAAGCGCCGTGGCAGAGCCGGGCGCAGGCCCGGCCGCCGCTCGGCGACGTTGCGTACAGAGCCTAACCTTAGCCGGTCGCGTCGCATTGGCCGCCCCGCCGTCGCGCAGGTCAGCACGGTCAATTGCGGCGAACCACCGGCTGCGTAGAGTGGTCCCCACTTCGAGAATCCGTGCAGGAGCCCGTTCCATGACCGATCGCTACATCGCCTTCGCCAACTCCAACGTCGGCCGCCGCCTGGTCGGCGCCCTTGGCCTGCCTGCGCCGGCGCGCCTGGAGCGCTGGAGCGCCGGGCGCACCCGGCCGGTTGACGGAGCCCTGCTGCTCGGCGGCGAAGGCAGCCTGAACGAAGCGGTGCTGCCCTTCAGCGAACGCCTGACCGACGCGGTGTTCTCCTTCGCCGACGGCCAGTACGGCCTGCCGCGCTGGACCGCCGAGCACGGCCCCCGGCTCAAGGCTGTCGTCTTCGACGCCAGCGGCCTGACCCGTTTCGAGCAGACCCTTTCGCTGCGCACGTTCTTCCAGGGCGCGCTCAAGGGCCTGGACAAGTGCCCCCATGTGGTGATCCTGGGCCGCGCGCCGGAATCCCTCAAGGACCCCATCGCCGCCAGCGTGCAACGCAGCCTGGAAGGCTTCAGCCGCTCCCTGGGCAAGGAAATCCGCCGTGGCGGAAACGTGCAGTTGGTATACGTCGGCAAGGGTGCGGAAGACCAGCTAGAAGGCGCGCTGCGCTTCTTCCTCTCCCCCAAGAGCGCCTATGTTTCCGGCCAGGTGATCCGTATTTCGGCCTACGGGAAGCAGGTACAGGACTGGAGCCGCCCGCTGGTGGGCAAGCGCGCCCTGGTGACCGGCGCCGCCCGCGGCATCGGCGCGGCCATCGCGGAGACCCTGGCCCGCGACGGCGCCGACGTAGTGCTGCTGGACGTGCCTCCAGCCAAGGACGCACTCGACGCACTCGCCGCACGCCTGGGCGGGCGTGGCGTGGCGCTGGACATCTGCGCAACGGACGCCGGCGCGCAACTGATCGAAGCGCTGCCCGATGGCGTGGACATCGTCGTGCACAACGCAGGTATCACCCGCGACAAAACCGTCGCCAAAATGAGCGAGGCATTCTGGAACTCGGTGATCGACGTGAACCTCAAGGCCCCGCAAGTGCTGACCCAGGCACTGCTGGACGCCGGCAAGCTGCACGATGACGGCCGCGTAGTGCTGCTGGCCTCCATCAGCGGGATCGCCGGCAATCTCGGGCAGACCAACTACGCGGTGAGCAAGGCCGGTCTGATCGGCCTGGCGCAAGCCTGGGCGCCTGCGCTGGGCAAGAAGGGCATCAGCATCAACGCGGTGGCGCCGGGTTTCATCGAAACCCAGATGACCGCCGCCATACCGCTGACCATCCGCGAAGCGGGCCGGCGCATGAACTCGATGGGCCAGGGCGGTCTGCCGCAGGATGTCGCCGAAGCGGTGGCATGGTTCGCCCAGCCGGGCTCCGGCGCGGTGAGCGGACAAGTGCTGCGAGTGTGCGGGCAGAGCCTGCTGGGCGCCTGATCCCCCACCGCATCGAAACCTGCACGGGGCGGAGTCGTCCGCTCCCGCGCGAGGGGGCGTCTCAGCGGCGCTCGCGCCCCTCGCCCCGGCCGCTCAGTTGCCGCGCGAGGCGATCAACTGGCGGAACTCATCGGCATTCAGCCGATGGTCGCCGTCCCGGTCGCCGCGCAGAATCAACGCCGGCTCCTGGGCCAGGAATTCGCTCATGCTGACCTTGTCGTCACCGTTCGCATCGGGCCAGACCACCGCACTCGGCGCGGGATGGCTGCTCTGCGCCGGCGGCGTCAGTTCCTGGCGGCTGAGGAAGCCGTCACTGTCGCGGTCCAGGCGGCGGAACATCCGCTCGCGCATCGCCGACATGTCGCTCGCTTCGATATAGCCATTGCCGTCGCGATCCAGGCGGGAGAACGCCG
The DNA here is from genome assembly GCF_026686735.1 of Pseudomonas triclosanedens. Lineage (NCBI taxonomy): Bacteria > Pseudomonadati > Pseudomonadota > Gammaproteobacteria > Pseudomonadales > Pseudomonadaceae > Pseudomonas > Pseudomonas triclosanedens. Next base: position 5,325,791 of record NZ_CP113432.1, read on the forward strand.
TCTCGCCCGTTTCATCGGCCAGTGAGAGCTGGCTCAAGCCCAACAGAACGGTGCTGAACAACAGGGTATTGCGGGTTGGGCTTTGCATCGGGAGACTCCTGGGCTGGAAATGCGCGCAAAGCCTACTCACGCGGCTGCTCGAAGGTGTTCGATCACTCCGCCGGCGTCTGCGGACGGCCACGGCGGCGGAATTCCACCGGTGTCTCGCCGACCCAGCGCTTGAAGGCGCGGTAGAAAGTACTCGGCTCGGAAAAGCCGGTGCGCTCGACGATCACCTCGATGCGCTCGTCGGTCTTGAGCAGCAGTTCCTTGGCGAGGCGGCAGCGGTAGTCCGTGACCAGATCGTTGAAGCGCACCCCCGCCATCGCCAGGCGCTCGCGCAGCCGGCGGGCGGGCATGTCCAGGCGCGCGGCGACCTGTTCGAGCGTCGCGCCGCCATCCACCAGCAGCACACCGATCAGCTCGCGCACCTTGCGCACCAGATCCAGGCGTTCGACTTCCGCCAGTTGCCGGCGCGCCAGCGACTCGTGCATGCGCAGCAACTCCGGCGCAGCATGACGCGAAGGTTTGTCCAGCACGCAGGCATCGAACACCAGGGCGTAACGGTCCGCCGACAGCGTCGCCGGGCAACCGTAGACCTCGCGGTAACGCTCGGCGGGCGCGCCCTCGCTGTGCATCAGTTGCACCTCGCGGGGCTTGAACTCACCCTCGGTCAGGGCATGGAACAGGCGGATCACCGCGCCGGCGAGCATTTCCGGGAAATGCCGGTTGGTCCCAGCGGTCTGGCCGAGCAGCAGCACGGCGCGCTCGCCTTCGATTTCCAGGCGCGCGTTCAGGGTATCGGAGAGCAGGCGCACATAGCGCAGCGCATGGCGCAGACCCTCGCCGAACGTCGCACTGGAAAGGAACAGGTATTCCAGCAGCAGACCGTGGAAAGCAGGCAGGTGTCCGGCCAGGTAGAGGCCCACGTGCTCCTCTCCGCACTCGTCGGCGGCAGCCTTCCAGAACAGATTCTGTGCGCTGTGCGGAAAGCGTCCGGCGGGCAGGGTGCCGGCAGGCAAGCCGACGCGCGCCAGCACTCGGTCGGGATCGGTGCCGCTGGCCCGCAGGGCGTCGATCACCGGGCGCATCAGCGCCACATCGTCGGTCAGATCACGCATGGTGTTTTTTCTAGTTATCCATGAGGCGGGCCCATCTTAGGCAGCTTTCCCATCGCCTCTCAAGAGAATCGCGAAACGGCTTGCGGGAAATATCCGGGCAATCCGTGGGTCACATTGACCTGCCTGCCGTGCACCGCGTAGCCACGGCCAATGTCCGCCAACGGACGGCGGCTAATCTGAGGTCACTACTTGCCAGGAGATACCCGATGTCCCGCGATTGGCTCGACCTGTCCGCTCCACCCGCCCTGCCCGGCCTGTTCATCCGCGCCGCCCTGCGTCGCGGCGTGCGTGGCCGCAGCCTGCCGACCCGCGGCCTGCGTTGCCCGGTGACGGTCGATCCGAAGCACCTGGAGCGCTACCGCAAGGTCTGCGGCTTCAGCGACAACCATCTGCTGCCGCCGACCTACCCGCATATCCTCGCCTTCGGCCTGCAGATGGGGCTGCTCACCGCGCCCAACTTCCCCTTCCCGCTGCTGGGTCTGGTGCACCTGGAAAACCGTATCAGCGTGTTACGACCGCTGGGCGGGCTGGGCCCGTTCAACGTCAGCGTGCGCGTGGCGGACCTGCAACCCCATGAGAAAGGCGTGACCTTCAGCATCATCACCCAGTTGCACGACCAGTTGGGGCTGCTCTGGGAAGGCGACAGCCGCGTCCTGTTCCGCGGCATGCGGATGGACGGCGCGCCGCCGGCGCGCGAGGAATTCGCCGAACTGCCGCTCGAACCGCTCGACCAGTGGAACTGCCCGGCGGACATCGGCCGGCGCTATGCAAGAGTGGCCGGTGACTACAATCCGATTCATCTCTCAGCTTTCAGCGCGAAGCTGTTCGGCTTCCCCCGTGCCATCGCCCACGGCCTGTGGAACAAGGCACGCAGCCTCGCAGCGCTGGGCGATCGTCTGCCAATGGCCGGTTATCGGGTCGACGTGCGCTTCCAGAAGCCCGTGCTGCTGCCATCCTCCGTCTCCCTGCTGGCCAGCGAAGCGGCGCCATCCGGGCAGTTCAGCCTGCGCGGCAAGGACGACCTGCCGCACATGGCCGGAACCTGGCGGCCCCTCGAAGGCTGACGCAACGCCTTGATGCTTCGGGCGCGAAGCCCGAAGCTATGCGGTCCCGGCCTTTCCCGCGAGACCTGCATGAACCTCGAAGAACTTACCGCGCGCCTGCACGCGATCCGCGACCACAACGACTGGCAGCGCTTCCACAGCCCGAAGAACCTGGCGATGGCCGCCAGCGTCGAGATGGCCGAGCTGGTGGAAATCTTCCAGTGGCTGCGCGAGGACGAATCGCGCCAGCTACCGCCGGAAAAGCTCGCCCACGCCGGCCAGGAAATTGGCGACATCGTGCTGTATCTCCTGCTGCTGTGCGCCGAGCTGGGCATCGACATGGAGCAGGCGGTACGCGCCAAGCTGGCCGACAGTGAGCGACGCTTCATCGAAGGGGGCGCCAAATGAGCCAGGGCGACCGCCACTTCGACGAACTGGCCACGCGCTTCGCCGAGAAGATCTATGGCGGCGCGAAGGGCGCGATCCGTCTCGCGGTGCTCCAGGCCGACCTCGCCGAAGCGCTGCCGGAACGCCCGCTGCGCGTGCTGGATATCGGCGCGGGGCTCGGCCATATGTCGCTGTGGCTGGCCGGCCGGGGACATGACGTCACCCTCGCCGAGCCAGCCGCACCAATGCTCGAAGGCGCACGCCAGCGCTTCGGGGAAGCCGGCCTGGAGGCCACCTTCATCGAGGCGCCCTGGCAGGACCTGCTCGGCCAGCTCAACCAACCCTACGACCTGGTGATCTGCCACGCCGTGCTCGAATGGCTCGCCGAGCCGCTGGCAATCCTGCCGGTGCTGCATCAGTTGACCCACACCGACGGCTGGCTGTCGCTGGCCTTCTATAACCGCGATGCGCTGATCTACCGCAACCTGCTCAAGGGCCATTTCCGTAAGCTGCGCAAGAACCGCTTTGCCGGCGAAGGACAGAGCCTTACCCCACAGGAGCCGCTCGATCCCCGCGCATTGGAGGCGGCCATGAGCGGACACTGGAGCATCGAGGCGCGCAGCGGCGTGCGCGTGTTCCACGACTACATGCCGGTGGAGTTCCAGCACAAGGCCGAACCGCTGGACCTGGTGGAAATGGAACTGCAATACCGCCGGCATCCGGCGTTCGCGGGGCTGGGCCGCTACCTGCACTGGCTGTGCCGGCCACAGGAATAGGTGCATAGTTTCGCTAGCGCACGCCAATCGTCATCCGCGTGCGGGAGTCCGTCATGTCGCGTCGCCTGCTGTTGCTAACGCTCCTGGGCGCCCTGGCCGCCTGCCAGGGCAGCAATCCCTACACCGCCACCTCGCTGCCAATGCCGCCCGCGCCAGCGTCGGCGGCGAACCCCGGCCTCGACCCCGGCAGCTATCCGGCGCCGCCACTGGATTACGGGCACTACCGCTCGTGGAGCTGGAACGACGGCAGCGGCTTCGGCGGCCCGTTGCAGGACGCGGTCAGCGAAGCGCTCGACCAGCGCGGCCTGCGCCCGGCACGCGGCAATGCGCCGGCCGACCTCTACGTGAGCGCGCACCTTTCCAGCGAGCAGCGCACCCGCCAGGTCACCGACTATTACGGCGGCGGCTACTACGGCGGCTGGGGCGATCCCTGGTACGGTGGAGGCTACTATCCCGTCACCCGCACCTATGTGGTCACCGTCAGTGTGGTCCGCATCGCACTGTTCGACGCCCGCAGCCACCAGCAAGTGTGGAGCGGCAGCGCCGAGTACGAGAAAGGCGACAGCCAGAACGACCAGGCCCGCGCCCTGCGCGAAGCCGCGCGCAAGGCAATGGACGGCTATCCGCCAGGCTGAGCCCTGGCCCGCCGGCGACACCGCTCAAGCGCTCTGCCGCTTGCCTTTGCGCAGACTCTGCGCTTGGATGGAAACTCTGTCAGGAGTATTCCCACCATGATCCGCCGTTTGCTGTTGCTGGGCCTTCTGCTGAGCCTGGCCGCCTGCGAGACCACCAGTCTCAGCCGTGACTACGACACCACCCGCGACTTCGCCCTCTACCAGACCTGGAGCTGGGCGCAACCCTCGTTCGAATACCGTCCGGACGACCCGCGGATCAAGAGCGACCTCACCGAACAACGCATCAGCCAGTCGGTCGCCGACCAGCTCGAACAACGCGGCCTGCGCCAGGCCCAGGACGGCAATCGGGGCGACGTCAAAGTGCGCGCCTACCTGATCGTCGACCAGCGCCAGGACCAGGTCACCACCAACTACGGCGGCTACTGGGGTGGTTACTGGGGCGGCTACTGGGGGCCGCCACCGATGGCCGAAACCCGCACCGTCACCTACAAGGTCGCCACCATCCAGGTCGACCTGTTCGATGGCAAGGATGGCAAACTGGTCTGGCGCGGCAGCGGCGAGCAGGTCATGCGCAGCAGCCCGCCATCGCCCGCCGAGCGCGAAGCGGCGATCCGCGAGACGGTGCAGAAAGTCCTCTCGCAATATCCTCCCCACTGAGCCGGGAACAGCCGTGGAACATCCAGCCCTCGATCATCGCCCCGCCCTTGCCAGCGACCTCGACGAGGTAGTGCTTTTTGCGCAGGATCGCGACGAACTCTTCTACTGCTACCCCAAGGCGAGCTGGCCGCTGACAGTCGCGCAGCTTGCCGCCGCCATCGCCGAACGCCGTGGCAGCACCCTTGCCACGCTGGAGGGGCGCCCGGCGGGCTTCGCCAACTTCTACCAGTGGCAACTCAACGAACATTGCGCCCTGGGCAACATGATGGTGGCGCCCTGGGCGCGACGGCATGGTGTGGCGCAGTACCTGATCGACGTCATGGAGAAACTCGCCCGGGACCAGTACAAGGCACGGCTGATGAAGGTGTCCTGCTTCAACGCCAACGCCGCCGGTCTGCTGCTCTACACCCGGCTGGGCTACCGTCCGCAGGCCATCGTCGAGCGCATCGACCCGCAAGGCCGGCGCGTCGCCCTGATACAACTGGAGAAAACCCTTGAGCACGCCTGACCAACAGCGGGTGCTGATCATCGTCAGCAGTGGCCCCAGTACCCCGGCGCGCTGCGCCGCGCCGTTCTACACCGCCACCCTGCTCGCCTGCATGGACGCCCAGGTCACCCTGTTCCTCAGCGGCGAGGGCACCCGCCTGGCGTTCCAGGACGTGTCCGACCACCTCTACGCCGCCGAAGGCGGAGAGCCCGTCAGCCACTTCATCCAGCAGGCCAAGGAAGCCGGTGCTCGCCTGCTGATGTGCCGCGCACCGGGCGTGCCCATCGACGAGAGCCGGCTCATGGAGGAGATCGACGAAGTCGCCAGTGGTGGTGAACTGGCGCGGATGATCCTCGAATACGATCGGGTACTGACCCTGTGAAGCTGCACGGCCTGGAGTTCCCCGACGGCCTGCTCTACGCCCCGGAGTACAACCTCTGGCTGCGCGAAGAGCCCGGCGGCGCCGTCACCCTGGGCCTGACCGCCTACGGCTGCGCGCTGTACGGCCAGATATTCGCCTTCACCCCCAAGCGCGACGGCTGGCACATCGACGCCGACCGCAGCTTCGGCGTCGTCGAATTCGCCAAGGCCGCCTCCTCCGCCCGCAGCCCATTGGCCGGCGACATCCTCGCCAGCAACGAAGCCGTGGTGCGCCGCCCCGGCCTGATCAATCAGGACTGCTACGGCGAAGGCTGGATGGTGCGCATGAAACCCGACGACTGGGCCGCCGTCCGTGATCGTTTTCTGCAGGGCCGGCAGGCGCTCGATGCCTTCGCCCAACGCATGTACCTGGACAACTTCGACCCCGACGACGATGGGGTCCAGGCCCTGCGTCCGTGACCTGCGCAGGCGCGGCCCGATACTGGCGTCTCCCGCTCCTGCTGCTTCTGTCCGTCTGTCTGCCGCTGCGAGCCGAGCAGCCCTCGCAGCCCGGCTTCGTCTACCTCGACCAAGTCCTGAAATCCGCCCGCTACGATGTGCGCTACGCTGGCAGCGACAACTTCGTCGGCCAGCCCATCGACGGCTACCTCACGCCCCGCATCATCCTTGCCGAACCCGCCGCCCAGGCGCTGGCCGCTGTGGAAAAAGACCTCGCCCTGAGTGGCCTGGCCCTGAAAATCTTCGACGGCTACCGTCCGCAGCGCGCCGTGGAGGCCTTCAAGCGCTGGGCCGCCAACCTACAGGACACCCGCAACCAGGCGCGCTACTACCCTGGCATCGACAAACGCAGCCTGTTCCGCGACGGCTACATCGCCCGGCACTCCGGCCACTCGCGCGGCAGCACCGTGGACCTCACGCTGGTCGACGCCGGCAACGGCGACGAACTCGACATGGGCAGCCCGTTCGACTTCTTCGGCCCCATCTCCCGGCACGGTACCCCGCTGATCACTCCCAGCCAGACGCGCAACCGCGAAACCCTGCGCCAGGCCATGCTGCGCCACGGCTTCGAACCCTACGCCGCCGAGTGGTGGCACTACACGCTCAAAGCCGAGCCGTACCCGAACACCTATTTCGACTTCCCAGTGCAGTAGCGAAACGGGCTGCTGCAGTGCCCCGCGTGCACGCTATGCTTAACCGATGAACCAGCGCCCCTTGGGAGTCGACATGCACCAATCCAGACGAAAATCCGTAGTGGCTGCCCTGCTGGCATTCGCCGTATTCGGCACATCCCCGACCCTGCTGGCAGATCCGGGGAACAGCAAGGGCAAGGGACATGACAAGGGTGCCCAGCACGGCAACCAGAATCAGAGCGGTGGCAATTGGCAGGGAGGGCCACAGATCGATATCGGCGGCGTGCGCGTCATCCTCGATGACAATCGCAACTACTGGAGCCCCGGGGCCTCGCTGCCGCCCGGCATCCAGAAAAACCTCGCTCGCGGCAAACCGCTGCCTCCCGGCATCGCCAAGAAACTCGACGGCCGCCTGATCGGCCGCCTCCCTCATTACGACGGTTACGAATGGCAGCAAGCAGGCACAGACCTCATTCTCGTCACGCTCGCCACCGGCCTGATCTACGAGGTACTCCACAACGTACTGGACTGACCGGGGCAGTCGAGCAGCATCGGAGGCGCCACGTTAATCCACCGTTAATCCTCCCGGCAGAAGCTCGAAGCTCACTTCTGGAGGACGCCCCCATGCTCAAGCTCTCCGTGGTCACCTTCGCCTGCATCACCCTCGCCGGCTGCGCCGATGCCCCGCGCTACAGCCACTTCAACGCCATCGAGTCCCCGGTGCGTGAATCCTTCGGCGAAGACAACCTCGAACGCCAGCCCACTCGCGTGCAATTGCAGAGCGACGATTACTCGGCGCAGCAACAGCGGATGATGTGGGGGCAGTGATAGCCTGCCCCGGATAAGCCGTGGCAACGAACACCACGGCATCTCCCATTCTTCATGTGAGCCACCGGATACGTGTCGCCAGCGATATCTGGCCTTCTGCATCGAGCGCGACGACCACATCGACGTATGGCGCTTCCTGCGCGGCAGGAACGACATCCCGTCCTGGATGCTGGCTGGCGCGGGTGCACCGCACTGAAAGTTTTTCGATACGTCGAAGTGTCTTCCCAGGCTGAACCGGAAACCCGGAACCATGCGGGCTGTAGGCAAGGAAATTGGCGGAAGGCAGTGGGAGTCGAACCCACCCAGGAACGGCTGCCGTCCCCCACCGGGTTTGAAGCCCGGCCACGCCACCGGGCGTGATTGCCTTCCATTTTGTTTGCTGCGCCGGCCGCCGTGGAGCTTCCATTGCGGGAGTTGCTGGCGGGGATAGATCCTGCCGCGACCGAACCCTAGCACATCCCAGGCGCCCTACGGTGCGCTATGCCGCCGCGCCGTTGTGAACAGGCCCGCCCGGTGCTCGCTCCAGACGTCGCGAAATGCTACGCCCACCACCGTTTCAGCGGCTATCTTGATGATCCAATTACATCCTGTGCGTTCCTGCCCGGGAGCCAAGTGGCGGAGCGACCCATCATGCAAACCTATCTCCAGGCCAAGCGAATTCTTGAAAGCAGCTTTTTGCCGTACCGCTGCAAGTGCCATCTCGAGAACTACGGCGAGATGACGATTTCGATCTACGAGTCCGCCGTTGAGGAATCGATCCTGACGATTCCCAAGGTGCCGCGGACGGACTGGAACACGCTCCGTGGCGTCGCCGCCCTGGCTCTGCGACTGCGCCAGGACATGGAGCTGATCGCCGCGCTGGAGCGGACGCCAACGGAGATCGCCGCGTCTGGCGGGATGAACGAGTCGAAAGAGTAGAACCACGCCCCCGCTCATCACTCCTGGATCGCCAAAGCGGAGTCCTCGCGGATGCGCCGTTCGTTGCCGAAGCGGCGGGTGAAGCCGATGCGGTCGAAGTACTCCAGCAACTGGATACAGCGTTTGCGTCCTGTACCGATGCGATCACGGAACGCCGCGGCGCGGATGATGCCGGCTTCGTCGCGCAGTTGCAGAGCATGCCGCGCGAGTGTGCGCACGGTTTGTTCCGGGTAGAACAGGTCCTTCACCACCTGGTGCAACTCCCCCAGGCGAGCGAGCTTGCGCAGCAACAGGCGAACGTCGCCCTCCTCCACGGCCAGTTGGCGGGCAAGATCGCGAACCCAGGGCGGGTCGAACGCACCGGCCAGCAGCAGCGGCCAGAGCCGGTCGCGCAAGCGCTCGTCGGCCTCGCCCAGTTGCACACGGTGGTCCGGCAGATGTAGCCAAGGGCCGCTGCTATCGATGCTCTGGGTTGCCAGCAAGCTTTCCAGCAGGGCGACAAAAACGGGACGCTCCAGTTGCGGGAAAGCGTAACGGCGCAGCCGGTCGCGGTCCGGGCCGAGTTCGTCGGGGGCGTCGTCGTGGAAGCGTTGCAGGGCGTCGAGCAGTTGATGCTGCAGTGAGCCCCAGCGCTCCCCGGCGAATAGCCTGGGGCCGAGACGGGTGTTGATGCGAAGCACGTCGGCAGGCAGATCCGCTTCGCCTGGGCGGTTGAACTGGCGCGCCAGCACGGCGGGGTCGAGCCCATTGCGGGCCTGTGCCAGAAGAATCGGCAGCGCGCTCTCCAGGCCATCGCCCTGCAATGCCCTGAGTTGTTCGAGACGCTCGGCGCTGCGCCGGTTGCGCGCCGGGGCGAAGGGATCCAGCACACGTCCACCGCCCAGAGTGCGCTGGGCCGATTGGTCGCGCAGGACGAAGCGGTCGCCGTGCACCGCGTGGCCCGGCGCATTGAGTACCAGTTGCGCGAAGGTCCGCTCGCCCGGCAACAGGCGCTCGCCTTCGAGCAGGGCGACGCGACCGGTGACGTCCTGCGCGCCGAGATGCACATGCACCGGCGTCCAGTGTGCAAAGGCGCGGATTTCGCCGGGCAGCAGCCGCAGTTCGACATCGATGCGCGTGGTCGGCGCGTGCAGATCCGCTGCCAGCAGCCAGTCGCCCCGGCGGATCTGCTCCACGCCGAGGCGCTCGCCGGCAATGTTCAGCGCGACGCGCTGACCGGCGTGGGCCTGCTGCGACTGGCGGTTCTGCGCATGCAGGCCGCGCACGCGAACACGCCGGCCGGCGCTGCCCAGCAGCAGTTCATCGCCAACATTCACGGTGCCGACAAAGGCCGTTCCTGTAACGACGATACCGGCACCACTGACGCTGAAGGCGCGGTCCACGGCCAGCCGGAACCCGCCGCTTGCAGCGCGTTCGCGAGTCTCGCGGGCCGCGTCGGCAAGCGCTCCACGTAACGCCTCGATACCTTCACCGCTGACGCTGGACACCGGGAAGATCGGGGCGCCGGAAAATGGCCCTTCAGAGAGCAGTTCCCGCACCTCAGCGGCAGCCTGCTGCACCCGTTCGCTCGCCACCCGGTCGGCCTTGGTCAATGCGACCACGGCGCGGCGGATGCCTAGCAGTTGGACAATGGCGAGGTGTTCACGGGTCTGCGGCATCACGCCGTCGTCGGCCGCAACCACCAGCAGCACCAGGTCGATGCCGCTGGCGCCGGCCAGCATGTTATGGACGAAACGTTCATGACCCGGCACATCGATGAAGCCGGTGAGCGCGCCGTCGCCGAGGTCGGCATACACGTAGCCGAGGTCGATGGTGATGCCGCGTTCGCGCTCGGCCGGGCGGCGGTCGCCTTCGATGCCGGTGAGGGCGCGCAGCAGGGAAGTCTTGCCGTGGTCGATGTGCCCGGCAGTGCCGACGATCACGCCTCGGCCTCGCCCAGCAACGGCAGTTGCGCGATGAAGGCGGGCTCGTCGTCGAGCTGGCGCAGGTCGAGCCAGAGGGCGTCGTCGTCGATGCGGCCAAGTACCGGAATCGGCAAGCAGCGCAGACGTTCTTCCAGCTCCAGCAGCGCACGGCCGCGCTGGCGCTTGGGCTGGTTCGGGCGCAGGCACAGCGCGGCGCTGGGCAGGCGCGCGACCGGCTGGGCGCCGCTGCCGATCATGCCCAGGGCATCCACGGCGCCGACGCTCCAGCGCTCGCCCAGCAGCGCAGCCAGGGCGGGAGCCAGGCGCTGGGCCTGAGTGCGGATATCGGCCTGCGCGCGGCTGAGCAGACGCAGGCTGGTGAGGCGCTCGGCGAGGCGATCCGGGTCGCGGTAGAGGTTGAGTACGGCTTCCAGCGCGGCGAGGGTCAGCTTATCGACCCGCAGGGCACGTTTGAGCGGGTTTTTCTTGATCCGCCCGATCAGTTCCTTGCTGCCGAGGATCAGCCCGGCCTGCGGGCCGCCCAGCAGCTTGTCACCGCTGAAGGTAACGATGTCGGCACCGTCGCGCAGGGCTTCCTGCACGGTGGGCTCCTTGGGCAGGCCCCAGCGGGTGAGGTCGACCAGAGTGCCGCTGCCCAGGTCCTCCAGCAGCGGCAGGCCGTTGGCACGGGCGATCTGCGCGAGTTGCCCGGTAGCGACGCTGGCGGTGAAACCTTGGACGCTGTAGTTGCTGGTGTGCACGCGCATCAGCAGGCCGGAGCGCGGGCCGATGGCGGCCTCGTAATCCTTGGCGTGGGTGCGGTTGGTGGTGCCGACCTCGACCAGTTTCACGCCGGCACGGGCCATGATATCGGGGATGCGGAAGGCGCCGCCGATCTCGATCAGTTCGCCACGGGAGATGATGCCTTCCTTGCGCGCACCCAGGCTGTTCAGCGCCAGCAGCACGGCGGCAGCGTTGTTGTTGACCACGGTGACGGCTTCGGCGCCGGTGAGCTCGCGGATCAGCCCGGTGATGAGGTCGTCGCGGTCACCGCGCTTGCCGGTGGCGAGATCGAATTCGAGGTTGAGCGGGTAGCGGGCGGCCAGCGTGATCGCTTCGATGGCCTCCTCGGGTAGCAGCGCGCGGCCAAGGTTGGTGTGCAGCACGGTACCGGTTAGGTTGAACACCCGGCGCACGCGGCTGGCGTGGTGCGCTGCGAGACGTTCGCCGGCGCGTCCGGCGAGTACGGACTCTTCCAGCTCGACGGCGGCCAACTGGCCGTGGCGCGCGGGCTCGCGCAGTTCGTCGAGCAGGTCGCGCAGGGTCTTGAGCAGGGCCTCGCGGCCATAGCGCCGCTGCAGTGGCTGGCAGGCCGGGCTGCGCAGAAGGCGGTCGATGGAGGGCAGGCGTACCGAGGTCATGAACGAACCTTGTGCTGGGGACGATGGCTGGAGTCAGTGTAGGGCGAATAACCGCTCGCGGTTATCCGCCCTACGAAGAGCCTCCCGGCGCCAGCAGCAGGTTCGGTGCGATGCGCAGGTAGCCGTCTTCGGCAAGACGAATATCCAGCGCAAGGCTGGCCAGGTCGTCGGCCTGAGCCTCGGCATGCTTGTCGTGCTGCAGGTAGAACTGCTTGAGATAGGACTGGCAACCGGGGCAGGTCTCCGCCTTGAGCGGCGCCTGGTCGCTGGCGGCGCCTTCGTGCTGCAGCGAGTAATAGGCCAGGCCCTTGCTCTCGGCGCAGTGGCTGCACTTGACCCGCACGTAGTGCCATTCGCAGGAGCACAGTGAGCAGGACAGGTAGCGCAGGCCGGCGTGCTTGCCCTGGTGACGGATCATTCCCGCCACCGGCGGCGCGCCGCAGGCCGGACAGAGCGTCTTGCTATCGGTTTCGACCAGGGTGTCCTCAGGCAATTGCAGCAGCCACTGGCTGAAGGCGACCTGCAGTACAGCACCGAGGAACGGCACCAGCGCGGCGGGAAGCAGGTCGAACTGACCGTTGAGCAGCCCCAATGCCCAGGATATGCGCTGCCCCCGGTCAGCGTTGCGCAGAGCCTCCAGCGCCTGCACCACGGCGGGGTTGGCCTGGGCCTGGTAGAGATCGAGCAAGGCGTCCAGCAGCGGCAGCCAGGCACCCTCGCGTACCAGGGTTTCGTAGGCCAGTGGCGGCATGCGGTGTTCGCGGCTGCGGGCCAGCGCGTCGGCATCCGGCGAGGGCAGGGATATCCGGCGGATGAGCAGCGACTGCTGGGCATCGCAGAGGCCGGCGATCAGTTCGAGATACTCCCGCAGCGGATTGCCCGGCGCCAACTGGCGCAGGCGCGCGGCGCGCAGGGCGAACAGTTCGGGGGACGGCAGGTTGAACAATGGCGGGATGTTGGCGGCAGCTTCGATCTGCCCGGGTTCGAGAATTCGGCCTGACACGCAGGACTCCTTGTTGAATGCGTCGCGAGGCCGAGGTGCCCCGCGTCCTGCCCCTCCCCGAGGAGAGGGGCGCGTTCGTGCCGGCGGACGGCATGGCGCCCGCCGACGTCTACCCAAGCGTCAGTGGCCCTTGCCCTTCTCCACGTCCTTGAGCCAGCCGTGGTGATGCTTGCGCGCCCAGGCGCGGCTGACCCGGCCATAGAGCATGGCGCCCATCGAGCCCTTGACCCAGAGGCCGGCGTAGATGTGCACCAGGATGCTGCAGATGAGCACGAAGGCGGCGAAGGCATGCAGCAGTGATGCGATGCGGATGAGCTCGATGCCGAAGAGGTGGCTGAAGTATTGCCGCCACATCACGAACCCGGTCACCAGCAGCACCAGCATGCACAGCAGCAGCGTCCAGAACAGCATCTTCTGCCCGGCGTTGTAACGGCCGACTTCCGGGAGGTTCTCTTCCCGGTTGGCGACTACGTCGCGCCACTGCCGAAGCCACTGCATGTCGCGTTTTTCCATCAGGTTGTGATGGGCGAAACGCAACACCAGCCCGAGGAAGAACAGGAACATCGCCACCCCGAGGAAGGGATGCAGGATGCGTGTCCAGGGGCCGCCGCCGAACAGGTTGGTCAGCCAGAACATGGCCGGGTGAAACAGCGCCAGGCCCGACAGGCCGGCCAGGAAGAACAGGATCGCCACGACCCAGTGGTTACTGCGTTCGTTGGCGGTATAGCGCTGGATATCTTTCTTCATGTCTCGATCCTCGTAGCCCTCACCCCAACCCTCTCCCGCAGGGAGAGGGGGCAAAAGCGACTGCCTGGGATGTCACGGACGCTCACGCGGGTCATAGCTGTGCACCGACGGGTCGACCTTGTGTACCGGCACCTCGGGATCGGCGCCGCCCGGCTCATCCTCTTCCACCCGGTTGGGACCTGTGCGGGTGTAGTGGAAGAACCCGGCCAGCACCACCGCGCCCATCGCCAGCAGGCCGAGCGGCTTGGTGATGCCCTTCCACAGGCTGACCAGGGGGCTGATCGCCGGTTTGTCCGGCAGGCCGGCGTACAGCGACGGCTGGTCGGCATGGTGCAGCACGTACATCACGTGGGTGCCGCCGACGCCTTGCGGGTCGTACAGGCCGGCATGCTCGAAGCCACGGGACTTGAGGTCGACGATGCGCTCGGCGGCGTGCTCCTTCATGTCTTCCTTGGTACCGAAGACGATGGCGCCGGTCGGGCAGGTCTTCACACAGGCCGGCTCCATGCCCACCGCCACGCGGTCGGAACACAGGGTGCACTTGTACGCCTTGTGGTCCTTCTGCGAGATGCGCGGGATGTTGAACGGGCAGCCTGTGATGCAGTAGCCGCAGCCGATGCAGTGGTCCTGGTTGAAGTCGACGATGCCGTTGGCGTACTTCACGATCGCGCCGGGGCTCGGGCATGCCTTCAGGCAGCCCGGTTCGGCGCAGTGCATGCAACCGTCCTTGCGGATCAGCCACTCCAGGTTTCCGGCCGGCGCTTCGTACTCGGTGAAGCGCATGACCGTCCAGGACTGGTCGGTGAGGTCGATCGGGTTGTCGTAGGTGCCGTGGTTGTGGCCTACCTCGTCGCGCAACTCGTTCCATTCCGAGCAGGCAACCTGGCAGGCCTTGCAGCCGATGCACTTGGACACATCGATCAGCTTGGCCACTTCCTCCTCGTGCCGCACCGAGGGCGACGGCGTGGTCGTGGCGGAGCGGGCGTAGATGTCTTGACTACTCATGCTTCACCTCACGCCTTTTCCACGTTGACGAGGAAGGACTTGAACTCCGGCGTCTGCGTGTTCCCGTCGCCCACGAAGGGGGTCAGGGTGTTGGTCAGGTAGCCGTTGCGCGCAACCCCGGAGAACCCCCAGTGCAACGGGATGCCCACGTGGTGCACGGTCTTGCCGTTGACCTGCAGCGGACGAATGCGCTTGGTCACCACCGCCACGGCCTTGATGAAGCCACGGTTGGACGAGACCTTGACGCGGTCGCCGGCCTTGATACCGAGTTCCTTGGCCAGCGCCTCGCCGATCTCGACGAACTGTTCCGGCTGGACAATGGCATTCAGACGGCAATGCTTGGTCCAGAAGTGGAAGTGTTCGGTAAGCCGGTAAGTGGTCGCGGCATAGGGGAACTCGTCGGCCTTGCCGAACAGTTCCATGTCGTTCTTGAACACCCGGGCCGCCGGACTGCTGACGGCCAGCGGATTCTTGTGCAGCGGGTTGACGCCGATGGGCGTCTCGAACGGCTCGTAGTGCTCCGGGAACGGCCCCTCGGCCATCTTGTCGACGGCAAAGAAGCGCGCCACACCCTCGGGGTTCATGATGAACGGGTTCATCCCCGCTTCCGGCGCCACGTCGGCCTTGTAGTCGGGCACGTCGGTGCCGCCCCAGGCCTTGCCGTTCCACCACACCAGGCGCTTCTTCACCGGGTCCCACGGCTTGCCGCTGACATCCGCCGAGGCGCGGTTGTAGAGAATGCGCCGGTTGGCCGGCCAGGCCCAGGCCCAGCCAAGGGTCTGGCCCATCGCGTAGGGGTCGCTGTTGTCACGGCGGGCCATCTGGTTGCCCAGTTGCGTCCACGAGCCGGCGAAGATCCAGCAGCCGCTGGCGGTGCTGCCGTCATCGCGCAGCAGCGCGAAGCCGGGAAGCTGCTCGCCGGCTTTCGCCAGCACCATGCCGTTGGCGGGATCGACGAGATCGACGAGTGCCTTGCCGTTGTATTCCCTGGCGATCTCTTCCGGAGTCGGCTCGTCGGGCGTCAGATACGGCCAGTCGAGCCCCAGGATCGGGTCGGGGAACTTGCCGCCGTCCTTGCTGTAGGCCGCGCGCAGGCGGTGCAGCAGGCCGCTCATGATAGCAATGTCGGTACGCGCCTCACCCGGCGGCTCGGCGCCCTTCCAGTGCCACTGCAGCCAGCGGCCGGAGTTGACGATGGAGCCGTCCTCCTCGGCGAAGCAACTGGTGGGCAGGCGGAACACGGTGGTCTGGATGGCCTTGCTGTCGACTTCGTTGAACTCGCCGGCATTACGCCAGAACTCCGAGGTCTCGGTGGCCAGCGGGTCCATCACCACCATCCACTTCAGCTTGGCCAGCGCAGCGCTGACCTTGGCCTTGTTGGGGAACGAGGCAATGGGGTTGAAGCCCTGGCAGAAGTAACCGTTGACCTTGCCTTGGTACATCATGTCGAAGTAGCGCAGCACGTCGTAGCCGGCGCCGGGCATGTCGAGCTTGGGCAGCCAGTCGTAGCACCAGTTGTTGTCCCTGGTGGCAGCCTTGCCGAACCAGGACTTCATCAGGCTGACGTGGAACTTCGGATAGTTCTGCCAGTAGGACAACTGCCCCGGACGCAGCGGCTTGGTGGTGCGCTTGGCGATGTAGGCGTTGTAGTCCTGCTCGGCATCCATCCCGAGGGTGAGATAGCCGGGCAGCGAGTTGGACAGCAGCCCCAGGTCGGTCAGCCCCTGGATGTTCGAGTGGCCGCGCAGGGCGTTCATGCCGCCGCCAGGCATGCCGATGTTGCCCAGCAGCAACTGGACCATCGCGCCGGTGCGGATCATCTGTGCGCCAACCGAGTGCTGAGTCCAGCCCAGGGCATACATGATGGTCATGACCTTGCCGGGTGCCGCGGTGGTGGAAATCTCGTCCCACACCTTGAGCATCATGTCCTTGGGCGTGCCACAGATGTTGCTCACTACGTCCGGCGTGTAGCGGCTGTAGTGCTGCTTCATCAGGTTGAACACGCAGCGCGGGTGTGCAAGGGTCGGGTCGACCTTGGCGTAACCATCCTCGCCCAGTTCGTACTGCCAGGACGACTTGTCCGGGTAGGTGCGCTTCTCGGCGTCGTAGCCATTGAACAGGCCATCGTCGAAACCGAAGCCTTCCTTCACGATGAAGGAAACGTCGGTGTAGTTGTGCACGTACTCCTTCTGGTAACGGTCGTTTTCCAGCAGGTAATTGATCAGCCCACCGAGGAAGGCGATGTCGGTCCCGGTGCGGATCGGCGCGTAGTAATCGGCCACCGACGCGGAACGGGTGAAACGCGGGTCGACCACCAGCAGGCGCGCCTTGTTGTGCGCCTTGGCCTCGGTCACCCACTTGAAGCCGCACGGGTGCGCTTCAGCGGCGTTACCGCCCATGATGAGTATCAGATCGGCATTCTTGATGTCGGTCCAATGGTTGGTCATGGCTCCACGGCCAAACGTCGGGGCAAGACTTGCCACCGTCGGGCCGTGTCAGACACGCGCTTGGTTGTCGAACGCCAGTACGCCCAGGGAACGCACCACCTTCTGGGTGATGTAGCCAGCTTCGTTGGAAGACGCCGACGCGGCCAGGAAGCCGGTGGTCAGCCAGCGGTTAACCGTCTGGCCCTGTTCGTTCTTCTCGATGAAGTTGGCGTCGCGGTCTTCCTTCACCAGCTTGGCGATGCGATCGAGCGCTTCGTCCCAGCCGATGCGCTTCCACTCGCTGGTGCCGGCTTCGCGAACCTCCGGGTACTTCAGGCGATTGGGGCTGTGGACGAAGTCCAGCAAGCCCGCGCCTTTCGGGCAGAGGGTGCCGCGGTTGACCGGGTGATCGGAATCGCCCTCGATGTGGATGATGTTCTGCGCCACGTTCTTCGCCGCATCCCCCTGGCTGTACATGAGGATGCCGCAGCCAACCGAACAGTACGGGCAGGTATTGCGGGTCTCGACGGTGCGCGCGAGCTTGAAATGTCGAATCTGGTCGGCGAAGGCATCCGGGGGCGCAACCCCGAGTGCCGCCAGGCTCGATCCTCCAAGGCCTACAGCGCAAACCTTGAAGAATTGCCGACGGTTCATATCCATCGTGCGTCTCCTGATCAGGCAGCTTACGTCCGGTACATTGCCGGGCTCTTGCTGCTTAAAAGATAGCCAAGCCGGGGCGATGCGCCAGCTTTGAGCGGGGCAGACCTTGCACGCAGGGGCCTTATGACGCATTGACGAGCATCAGTACGAAGCTCAGAACGGGCTGGTCAATACGCCTAAATGAGCAGTCGGAGGGTAGGCGCAGGAGATACTGTCGCCGTCCGGACGACAGGAAGATCGCTGTCGATCCGGCTGGAGACTTTCGTGCAATACCAACAGCGCGAGGCCGACGAGAGCGGCGAGCAGATAATGGCGCGCATGTCTTTTTCTTATCGCTTTCATGACTGCCTCCTGAGGATGGGTCACTTCAGCCTGCGTTCGGGGCAAACGGCCCTGCCATGAAAGGAAGTCTGGAACCGATCTGCGCGCTGTCAACCAGCGGCTTGACCGAAATGCCCGCACGGCGCGGCATCCGGGCCGTTCACCGGGGCTCGGCAAATTACTAGGGTGTGTCCATCTCCTTGCCGATGGTTCGTCCATGTCCGCTGCCACGCCCTACCCTCACCTGCTCGCCCCGCTCGACCTGGGCTTCGTCCGGCTACGCAACCGCGTGGTAATGGGCTCGATGCACACTGGCCTGGAAGATCGCCTGTGGGACTTCGGCAAGCTGGCGGCCTACTATCGCGAGCGAGCGCGCGGCGGCGTCGGGCTGATCATCACCGGCGGCTTCGCACCCAACCGCGAAGGCTGGCTGCTGCCGATGGGCAGCAGCCTCACCAGCAGCCTGCAAGTGCCCGCACATCGGCGCCTGACCCAGGCGGTGCAACGCGAGGGCGGCAGAATCCTGCTGCAGATCCTGCACGCCGGGCGCTACGGTTATCACCCCCTGGTGGTGTCAGCCTCGTCGATCAAGTCGCCGATCAGTTGGTTCAGCCCGCGCGAGCTGTCCGAGCGCGGCATCCTGCGCACCATCGCCGCCTTCGTACGCTGCGCGAAGCTGGCACAGGCCGCCGGCTACGACGGCGTGGAAATCATGGGTAGCGAGGGTTACCTGCTGAACCAGTTCCTCTGCCCGCGCACCAACCAGCGCGAGGACCGCTGGGGTGGCGACCTGGGTAACCGCATGCGCCTGCCGCTGGAGATCGTGCGGCGCATCCGCCGCGCGGTGGGCGAGCGTTTCATCATCAGCTACCGGCTGTCGCTGCTCGACCTGGTGGAGGGCGGCAACACCTGGGAAGACGTGCGCGTGGTGGCTCGCGCCCTGGAAACCGCCGGCATCGACCTGCTCAACAGCGGAATCGGCTGGCACGAGTCGCGGGTGCCCACCATCGTCACCTCGGTGCCGCGCGCAGCCTTCGCCGAAGTCAGCGCGCGCCTGCGCCGCGAACTGCGGGTACCGGTAATCGCCAGCAACCGCATCAATACCCCGGAGGTGGCCGAGCAACTGCTCGCGCAAGGCCACGCCGACATGGTGTCGATGGCGCGCCCGCTGCTGGCCGACCCACAGTTCGTGCAGAAGGCCGCCGCCGGACGCGCCGAATCGATCAACACCTGCATCGCCTGCAACCAGGCGTGTCTCGACCATGCCTTCGCCAATCGCCGCGCCAGTTGCCTGGTAAACCCCCGCGCGGCATTCGAGACCGAGCTGCGCTATCGCAAGGCCAGGATTCCCAAGCGCATCGCGGTGATCGGCGCTGGTCCCGCGGGATTGTCCGCCGCCTGCGTGGCTGCGGAGCGCGGCCATCGGGTGACGCTGTTCGAAGCGGCGAGCGAGATCGGCGGCCAGTTCAACCTCGCCAAGCGCGTACCGGGCAAGGAAGAATTCCACGAGACGCTGCGCTACTTCGCCGTGCGCCTGGACGAGCTGGGCGTGGACCTGCGGCTCAACCGCCGCATCGAGCGCGGCGAGTTGCAGGGGCAGTACGACGAGGTGATAG